>NZ_JBWKES010000040.1:0-59729 GCF_056435325.1 Streptomyces sp. NPDC043952 | reverse complement strand
CCCGCGGACACGGCCTCCTCGACCACGTACTGGATCGCGGGCTTGTCGACGACCGGAAGCATCTCCTTGGGAGTCGCCTTGGTCGCCGGCAGGAAGCGGGTGCCGAGACCCGCCGCCGGTATGACCGCCTTGGTGATGGTGGGGCGGGAAGCCATCAGGTGTTCGTCTCTCTCGTTCTGCACGGCGGGCGCCGGCGCGGCCGGGTGCGGCCGCGGCCGGGTCAGGCGTCGATGAGGCCGTGCTCGCCGGTGGGCTGCCGCGGGATGCGGGCCTGGGTGAGGGCCCCCGGCGCGGGCGCGGGCGTCCGCTCGGCCAGCGGGATCACCGCGGGGTTGGGCTCCTGCTCGCCGAGGAACAGCCGGCGCACCACCCGCTCGGCCGCGTTTCCGTCGTCGAACTGCACGAAGCGCTCACGGAACGCGGCGCGCAGCTCGGCGGCCCTGGCGTCGTTCCAGGCACCGGAGCGGAAGACCTCGATCAGCTGGTCCTCGTCGGTCGCGGTGGCACCCGGCGTCTCGCCCGGCTGGCCGGAGAGGATGTCGAAGTAGACACCGCGGGCCTTGCGGTAGACCTCCCAGTCGTCCGCGTAGGTGACGATCGGGCGGTCCAGGCACGCGTAGTCGAACATGATGGACGAGTAGTCCGTGATCAGCGCGTCGGCGGCCAGGCAGAGGTCCTCCACCACCGGGTACGTCGACACGTCCTTGATCAGACCGCGCTCCTGGAGGGCCTCCAGGCGGGGGTCGGCACCGTAGAAGTAGTGGGTGCGCACCAGGACGACGAAGTCCGGGCCGAGCTCGGAGCAGAAGCGCTCCAGGTCGATGCGGGGGACGTAGCCCTTCTGGTAGTCGCGCACGGTCGGGCAGTACAGGATGGCCTTCTTGCCGTCCTCGATGCCCAGCTCGCGGCGGATGCGCAGGACGTCGTCACCGTCGGTGCGGAAGTAGACGTCGTTGCGCGGGTAGCCGAACTCGATCGCCTCGAACGCGCAGGGGTAGACCCGCTCCCAGTTCTCCGTGGAGTGCTGGTTGGAGGTGAGGCTGAGGTCCCACTTGTCGGCCCGCTCCAGCATCTTGGCGAAGCTCATGTTCTTCGCCGCCGCCGGGTACTTCTGCTGGTCGATGCCCATCTGCTTCAGCGGGGTGCCGTGATGGGTCTGGAGGAAGACCTGCTCGGGGCGCTTGACGATGTTGTTCGGGAAGTTGACGTTGTTGACGAGGTACTTGGCGCGGGCCATGACCTCCCAGTAACGCGGCGAGTTGGCCACCACGTAGTCGACGCCCGCGGGGACCTTGTCCACCATGTCGCGGCGCACGATCCACACGCCGTGCACGTTCGGGGCGAGTTCCCTGGCCTTGTAGTAGATGGCCGCGGGGTTGCAGGCGACACCGCGGTTCCAGTAGGCCGCGTAGACCGCGAGGTTCTCGTCCACCGGGCGGCGCAGGTGCAGCCGGTACAGCCGGTCGTAGGCGGTCTTGCCGAGCTTGGTCTTGACCTTGGTGGCCCGCTGGATCACCTGGCGGCGGGTGTTGCCGGCGGCGGTCACCGCGGCGTACGCCGTGTAGGAGCCGCGCTCCAGCAGCTGGAACCGGACGCCCTGGGAGCCCTCCGGCAGCACGAAGCCCTTGGGCTTGTAGCGCTTGTACGAGGCTGCTGCGAGCTTGAAGAACTCCGCGCGGTCCTTGGGGACGATGCGGTCCTCGCGGGCCAGCGTGAACAGGTAGTGGCTCGCCGCGCGCTCGAACAGCAGGGGGCGCACCGGCTCCGTCTCCGGGTGCTCGTCGAGGAACTCGAAGAGGCGGGCGTACTGCTGGAAGATGCCGAAGTGCTTGCGGCCGGGCGTGCGCATCGAGTTGCCCTGGCGGCGCTGGCGGTACTCGACGCAGACGTGGTCGGTGGCGGCGATGCGCTTCGCGGTCAGCATGGTCTTGTAGACCATGAGCGCGTCTTCGTAAATGCCGTCGGTGAAGGTGAAGTTGTTGCCGACGTAGAACTCGCGGCGGTAGGCGCGGTTCCACACGACGGCGAACATGGTGAGGAAGTCGGGCCGTTCGAGGGCCGTGAAGACGTCCGTGCCCGCGCTCGCCAGGAGTTCACCGGCCGCGCTCGCCTGGACCCGGTTGTTCCAGTACGTGCGCACGTGGTTGAGCAGCAGGATGTCCGGGTTGCCCGTGACCTCCAGGCGGTCGGCGATCGCCTGGAGCGCGCCGTCGGCCAGGGTGTCGTCGCTGTCCAGGAAGAGGATGTACTCGCCGCGGGACTTCAGCGCCCCGGCGTCGCGCGCCTTTCCGATGCCCCGGTTCTCCTCGAAGTGCACGGGTATGACACGGCTGTCGAGGGCGGCGTATTCATCGAGTATCTTCCCGCACGAGTCGGGGGAGTGGTCGTCGATGGCGACGATCTCGAAGTCCTCGAAGGACTGGGACAGAATGGAGTCCAAGCACGCGCGCAGATATCCCTGGACTTTGTAGACAGGGACGACAACGCTTATTTTCGGCGAAGCGTTTCCATTCGCTACGGGCATGCTTGGGGCTCCTGGACTGTCGGTCAGACTCTCAACCGCCTCCCGCTGCCGGTGCGGCGAGGGAGGCGAGAGGCACAAGGAGTGCGAGGTTAAGGGGCGTTTAACCCTACCCTAACGTGCCCTACCGGATGGTCTCACCGTACGACCGCGCGGGGCCCGGCGGCGCGGGTGTGGCGTGACTCACGGGCGCGCGCGAAGGGGCTCCCGCGTGGCCGGATCCGGCGCCGGGGCCGGACGGCGTCGGCGCGCGGGAGTGGCCGCCCGTCCGGGTAAGAGAAGGTGAGCCCACGGTGAGAACGGCGCTTTCGGCGGAGCGAACCGGACGATCCGGTCAACTCGCCCCGCGTCGCGGTCGCCGGGTCCCGTGGTGCGGATGGTGTGTGCCCCGGTCCATGGATTCGCGCCGGATGTGGTGGATTCGACACGGATCGGCACACCGCGCGCACACCCGGCGCGTACCCGGCGCCCGGCCGGCACCGCACGCGCCGACTGCGGCGGCGGAGGCGGGGGCATGCGGAATTCCGTCCGGGAGCCGGAAAAGAAGCCGGAAAGGGAAAAGCACCCCTCCCTTCTCGAATTGCGAACCCCTGAAGCGAAGGGCCGCGCGGAACCCGTTTCCCGGCGGTTCCCCGTCGCCGTCCGGACCCCGGTCCGGCGTCCGGACGGCGAAACCGGAGCGCGCCGCGGGCCCCCGGTCGCGTACATTGCGCAGCACGAGGCCGGTACACGGGCGAAAGGGACGGCGGGCAAGGTGGCAAGCGCGAGGCAGGCCGTGGGCGCGGCCCGCAGGATCGTCGTCAAGGTGGGGTCCTCCTCCCTGACCAGCGCGGCGGGCGGCCTGGACGCCGACCGCGTGGACGCCCTGGTGGACGTGCTGGCCAAGAGCCGGGGCACCGGCGACCGGGAGGTCGTCCTCGTCTCCTCCGGAGCCATCGCCGCCGGGCTCGCGCCGCTCGGGCTGCGCCGCCGGCCCCGCGACCTCGCCCGGCAGCAGGCCGCCGCCAGTGTCGGACAGGGGCTGCTGGTGGCCCGCTACACCGCCTCCTTCGCCCGCTACGGCATCCGCGTCGGCCAAGTCCTGCTCACCAGCGACGACATGAGCCGCCGCGCCCACCACCGCAACGCCTCGCGCACCCTGGACAAGCTGCTCGCGATGGGCGCCCTGCCGGTCGTCAACGAGAACGACACCGTCGCCACCGACGAGATCCGCTTCGGCGACAACGACCGGCTCGCCGCCCTCGTCGCCCACCTCGTCCACGCCGACCTGCTCGTCCTCCTCTCCGACGTCGACGGCGTCTACGACGGGGACCCCAGCAGGCCCGGCACCTCCCGGATAGCGGAGGTCCGGGGCCCCGCGGACCTCGCGGGCGTCGAGATCGGCAGCGCGGGCAAGGCGGGCGTCGGCACCGGCGGCATGGTGACCAAGGTGGAGGCCGCCCGGATCGCCGCCGCCGCCGGCATCCCGGTGGTGCTGACCTCCACCGTGCACGCGGCGGACGCCCTCGCCGGCGGCGACACCGGCACGTACTTCCACCCCACCGGCAAGCGCTCCGCCGACCGGCTGCTCTGGCTCCAGCACGCCTCCACCCCGCAGGGCGCGCTCACCCTGGACGACGGCGCCGTGGAGGCGGTCGTCCGGGGCCGCAAGTCGCTGCTGCCCGCCGGGATCGCCGCCGTCGAGGGCGAGTTCAGCGCGGGCGACCCCGTGGAGCTGCGGGACGCCGCCGGTCGCGCGGTGGCGCGGGGGCTCGTCAGCTTCGACGCCAAGGAGATCCCCCGGCTGATCGGGCGCTCGACCCACGAACTGGCGCGCGAACTGGGCCCGGCGTACGAACGCGAGGTCGTACACAGGGACGACCTGGTGCTCCTGCACGGGTGACACTCGTACAGCGGGGCGCACACGACGGCCTCCGGTGGGGGACGTTCCGTAAAACCGCCCCGCGAAGCCTTACGGCCTGCTCAACTTTGTGTGCGAGACATGTTTCCGAGCACTTGGGTGAAGGAGGCCGTCGTGAGACGAGTGCGCCCTGGGGGTACCACCCGAGGTGCCCTGACGAGCGTCGCGGCCGGGGACACCTACGCGGAACCCAGGGACCTGCCCCGGCTGTGGCACGTCACGCTCAGCGTGGCCGGCAAGAGCGTCCCCCTCACGGAGCTGCGCCGGTCCCTGGAACAGCTGGCTCACGACCACCCCTTCCTGCTGACCAGCAGATACGCGAGCGACCACGCCGAGATCCGGTACTGGGAAGAGGCCCGCGACCTGCATGACGCGGCCGCCGTCGCCCTGCGCCTGTGGGGCGAGCACCGGCTCAGCGCCGGGCTGCCCCCGTGGGAGATCGTCGGCCTGGAGGTCATCGACCGCGAGACGTACCACCAGCGCGTCGCGGAGGGGTACGGGCCGCCGCCCGCGACCCCCGTAGGGGTCCACCCCTTCTGATCCCCTACCGGAGCCTGATCCCTTACCGGAGTTTCCGTCTCGGGGTGTGAAACGTGCGCGGAAGCCCTGCGCGCCGCGCACTACCCTTCCCCCATGACCACGCTCTCGCCGTACGACTCGATGTCCCCGGTCAACCGGGCCGCCTACCGGGCCAGGGCCGCCGCCGCCGACCTCGCGCCACTGCCGCGCGCCGCGAAGGACGACGCGCTGCTGGCGATCGCCGACGCCCTGGAGGTACGCACCGGGGAGATCATCGAGGCCAACGCCGAGGACGTGGCCAGGGCCCGCGAGAACGGCACCAGCGAGGCCATCGTGGACCGGCTCACCCTCACCCCGGAGCGGGTCCGGGCCATCGCCGCCGACGTCCGCGACGTGGCGGGGCTGCCCGACCCGGTCGGCGAGGTGGTCCGCGGCTCCACCCTGCCCAACGGCATCGACCTGCGCCAGGTCCGCGTCCCGCTCGGCGTCGTCGGCATCGTCTACGAGGCCCGGCCCAATGTCACCGTGGACGCCGCCGCCCTCTGCCTGAAGTCCGGCAACGCCGTCCTGCTGCGCGGCTCCGCCTCCGCCTATGCCTCCAACACCGCCCTCGTCCGGGTGATCCGGGACGCGGTCGGCGGCGCCGGGCTGCCCGCCGACGCCGTACAGCTGGTGCCGGGGGAGGGCCGCGAGTCCGTGCGCGAGCTGATGCGCGCCCGCGGCCTGGTCGACGTCCTCATCCCGCGCGGCGGCGCCTCCCTGATCCGGACCGTGGTCAACGAGTCCACCGTCCCCGTCATCGAGACCGGCACCGGCAACTGCCACGTCTACGTCGACGCGCAGGCCGACATCGACATGGCGATCGACATCCTCGTCAACTCCAAGGCCCAGCGGGTCAGCGTGTGCAACGCGGCCGAGACGCTGCTGGTCCACCAGGACATCGCCGCCGAGTTCCTGCCGCGCGCCCTGGACGCCCTCGCCGAGGCCGGCGTCACCGTGCACGCCGACGAGCGGGTCATGGCCCACGCCAAGGGCTCCAGGGCCACCGTGGTCGAGGCGACCCCGGAGGACTGGGAGACCGAGTACCTGTCGTACGACATCGCCGCCGCCGTCGTGGACTCCCTCGACAAGGCCGTCGAGCACATCCGGCTGTGGACCTCCGGGCACACCGAGGCGATCGTCACCACCTCGCAGCAGGCCGCCCGCCGGTTCACCCAGCTGGTCGACTCGACCACGGTCGCCGTGAACGCCTCCACCCGGTTCACCGACGGCGGACAGTTCGGCTTCGGCGCGGAGATCGGCATCTCCACCCAGAAACTGCACGCCCGTGGCCCGATGGGCCTGCCGGAGCTGACCAGCACCAAGTACATCGTCACCGGCGACGGGCACGTCCGCCGCTGACTCCGGCGGTGCCGGGCGTCTCGACAGGTGGATGAATTTCCATACCGTCTGCCCAAATTGATCCCCCGGGTCTACTCTGGATGCGTGCCGGAGGACGTGGGGGGCACGCCGTTCCCTGACGGCTGGGAGCCCGACGACGACCACGACCGCGGGGTGTCGGACGAAGAGTTCGCCTCCGTGGTCTTCGACGAGGACTTCGTGAGGGCGGCCACGGTCCACGAGCCGACCGCCGTCGAACGCCTCCTCGCCGCCGCGGAGGCCAGAGCGGAGGCATCCGAGGCGGCCCGCCGCGCCCGCGCCCGCCGCGAGCGGTACGACGACGGGTACGGCGGCGCCGACCTCGGCGAGGACCCGGACGACGACGACCTCGATGACCTGGACGACGGCTACGCCCTCGGTGGGGGCCCCTTCGACGGCCACGGCAAGCAGGCCCGCTGGCACCGGCCGGTGGCCTGGGTGCTCGCCGCGGTGCTGGGCATCGGCATGGTCGCCCTCGCCTTCGCCGCGGTGTACCGGGGCGCCTCCTCGGGCACCCGCGACCAGCCGCCGTCCAGCACGACCGGCCAGAACCAGGCCCCGTCGGCGGCGCCCGTCCGCCCCGCGGTGTCGGCGGTGCCCCACCTGCCCTGAGCGGTCCGGGGTGAGGACTTGTCAGAAGTTGTGGTCGGGCGGGGCGTTTACCCGGCGCCCCGGAAACCCACTCTGAAAGTATGGGCGGGCCTTCAGACCCACCGGAGGGGACACCCGAGGGCGGCCCCGGAGGTGCGGAGGACGAATACCGATCCGTCGTCTTCGACGAGTCGTTCGTGCGCGCTGCCCGCCTCCAGGAGTACTCGGCCGAGGAGCGGATGGCCGACCACGCGCCCGCCGTGCGCCGCCGCCCGCCGCACCGGGGGCTCGTCCGCCAGGCGATGATCCTGGTGCTGCTGATCGCCGTGGCCTTCGGCACCGCCGTCTACATGGGGGTGCGCCACCCCTACGACTCCGCCGAGGCCCCCCGGCCCGTCGAGCCCCTGCGGATGACGGTCATACCGCTCGCCCCGCAGGGCCGGGTGCCCGGCGGGGCGGACGCGGAGACGCTGTACGCGCACAGCCCCGCCGCGCAGTTCGACATCGGCGCCGAAGGGGTGCCGCTGCCGGCCGCGCGGAGCACCGCGCACTTCTCCGACACCCAGGTCATGGCGGCGCTGACCACGGCCAAGGACTACATCGTCCGCTCCTCGCTCTACCCCGAGGTGCTCACCGGCCGCACGACGGCTCCCGCGCGGGCGCTGGTGGACTCCGACCAGCTCGCCCAGTTCGACCAGAGCTTCGACCACCCGGCGGCGGACGGCCGGCACGCCCCCACCGGCTGGGTGGTGCGCCTCGACCCGGCCCGCGACCGGCTCGCCGACGACCGGATCCGGGTCCGGGGCGCGCTGCGCATCACCGAGGCGGACCCGGCCACCCTGGAGGTCAGCGCGGACCACACCTTCGTCTACGCCCTGCGCGCCGCCGGCACCGCGAGCGCCCCCGTCTCCCTGTTCACCGTCCGCCGCGCGCTGACCTTCCGGTTCACCCGCGACGACCTGCGCACCCGCCAGGTCCAGCTGTCCACGGCCTACGTCGAGGCCGGCCCGCTGTCCTGCGCCGAGGACGCCACGTCGTACCTGCGCCCCCTCCTGGCGGGCCAGACCACGCGGCCGGGCGCCCCCGCGGGCACCGATCCGTACCGGACGGACAGCCCCGCCGCCCTGTGCGGCACGCTGTCCACGGGGGCCCAGCCCACGACGTGAGGGCGCCTACTCCGCCGCCGTGGCCGGGCCGCCCTTGGCCGGCGGGGGGCTCTTGAAGCCGTCGAAGCCGCGCTTGACCCGGCCGCCCAGGTCGCCCGCGCCGCCCGCCAGGTCGCTGACCAGCTTCATCAGCGGGTCCTTGGAGTCCTTGACGTCGCTCGCGTAGCTCGCCGCGGACTCCCGGAAGGAGTCGCTGACCTTGGCCTCCTTGTCGTCGTCGCGGCGCGGGTAGTGGCCGTCCAGGATCCGCTGGTAGTCCCGCGACCCGGCCCACTTCTTCAGCTCGGCGGCGCGCACGGTGGTGAACGGGTGCGAGCGGGGCAGCACATTCAGGATCTTCAGCACGGAGTCGCGCAGGTCGCCGCCGGAGTCGTACTCCTCGGCCTGCTCCAGGAACGCGTCCACGTTCATCTCGTGCAGATGGTTGCCGCCCGCGATCTTCATCAGGCCGCGCATCGAGGCCCGTACGTCCTGGCCCACCAGCAGTCCGGCCCGGTCCGCGGACAGCTCGGACTTGCGGAACCACTCCCGCAGCGCCGTGACGATCGCCATGATCGCGAGGTTGCCCAGCGGGATCCAGGCGACCTTGATCGCGAGGTTCGTCAGGAACAGCAGGACGGTGCGGTACACCGAGTGCCCGGACAGCGCGTGTCCGACCTCGTGGCCGACGACCGCCCGCATCTCCTCCTCGTCCAGCAGCTCCACCAGGCCCGTGGAGATCACGATGATCGGCTCGTCCAGGCCGATGCACATCGCGTTGGGCTGCGGGTCCTGGGTGACGTACATCGGCGGGACCTTCTCCAGGTCCAGGATGTAGCAGGCGTCCAGCAGCATGTCGTGCAGATGACCGAACTGCCGTTCGGAAACGCGCACCGAGTCGGAGAGGAACAGCAGCCGCAGGCTCCGCTCCGGCAGCAGTCCGCTCAGTGCCTTGAACACCTGGTCGAAGCCGCTGAGCTTGCGCAGCGCCACCAGGGCGGACCGGTCGGCCGGATGCTCGTACGCCCGCGAGGAGATCCCCGGAAAGCGCGTCCGCTGCCTGCTGGGCACCCGCTCGTGCCCGGTTCGCCGATCGCCGTCGTGCATGTCTTCCCCCAAGTGCGTGTGAGTGCGGTGGCCCCCGAGGCGGGGTTCAGCCTAGGCGGAGATACCGTGGACGGGCAGACAGCCGAAGGAGTCCACGCCATGGAGCACCACCCCGCAGCCGCCCGGCTGACCGAGGCCGCAGCGAGCGCCGCCCAACAGCACGGCGGAGGCCCTCTGCTCCGCATCGTGCTGGTCGTGATGATCGTGGGCTGCGCGCTGACCGCCTGGTTCCTGCTGCGCGGCTACAAGCAGAAGGACGACTGACGGGCCGCCGGAGTTCCCCGCCCCGCCGCCCCCGCTTCCCAACGGCGGAGTCGGCGTGATCGCCGCGGAATGGCCCGCATACGATGAGCCGACGTCTTTATCCCGCCCACACGCGATAGGTCCTGTCGAAGATGATGCTCACCAGCGCCGCAGCCCCGCTGATCTCCCTCGCCGCCGAAGAGGGCGGTCACCACGACAGCCTGAACCCCGCCGTCACCGGCGGCGCCGCCTTCGTCATCCTGCTGCTCCTGCTGTGGATCACCACCCGCTTCAACCGCGACCGCTGAGCCGGGAGACCGGCCCCGGCCGGACGCCGGGAACCGGGCCGGTAGGGTCTGCACGCATGGGAGAGCAGGACATGCCTACCGGTCCGGCGCACGATGGCGCCGCCGACGCCGACATGGTCGACCAGCCGCAGTACCGCCGGCACCGGCCGGGCCACGGCCCCGCCCGCTCAGGCAAGCGGCGCCTGGGCGTCATGGGCGGCACCTTCGACCCGATCCACCACGGGCACCTCGTGGCGGCCAGCGAGGTCGCCGCGCAGTTCCAGCTGGACGAGGTGGTGTTCGTACCCACCGGCCAGCCGTGGCAGAAGTCCCACCGCCAGGTCTCCCCGGCCGAGGACCGCTACCTCATGACGGTCATCGCCACCGCCGAGAACCCGCAGTTCTCCGTCAGCCGCATCGACATCGACCGCGGCGGCCCCACCTACACCGTGGACACCCTGCGCGACCTGCGCGCCCTCAACCCGGACACCGACCTGTTTTTCATCACCGGTGCCGACGCCCTCGCCCAGCTGCTGACCTGGCGCGACAGCGAGGAGCTGTTCTCCCTCGCGCACTTCATCGGCGTCACCCGGCCCGGCCACCACCTCAGCAACCCCGGACTGCCCGAGGGCGGCGTCTCGCTGGTCGAGGTCCCGGCGCTCGCCATCTCCTCCACAGACTGCCGTGCGAGAGTCGCCAAGGGCGACCCCATCTGGTACATGGTGCCGGACGGAGTCGTGCGCTATATCGACAAGCGCGAGCTGTACCGCGGCGAGTGAGCCGAGAGGGGCACCGGTGAACGACCGATACGACGCGGGGCCGTACGAGATCGTCGGTTACGACGAGTACGGACAGCCCGTCTACCGCCAGGTTCCGGCGCAGCAGGCTCCGGGCGGCTCCTACGACCCCTATGCCCAGCAGCAGGGATACGGCTACGACCCCTACGGCACCGGCACCCCCCAGCCCTACGGGTCGTACGGCACCGGTCAGCAGCCGCAGGCCCCGTCGCCGTACCCCGCGGACGGCGGCTACCCCGGCACCGACGGCTACGGCGGGTACGACCCCTACGGGACCCAGGCCCCGGCGCACGCGGGACACGGGGGGAATTCCGGGCACGACCCCTACGGGCAGAGCGCGCACAGCGGGCAGCAGCCGCGCCTCGCCGAGCAGACCGCGCACATCCCCCAGCAGGCGGGACCCCAGGACGAGCCCCGGCACAACCCCTACGACGAGCCCCGGCACAACCCCTACGCGGAACTCGCGAGCGACGACGACGGGGACGAGGCGCGCACGGACGGCCAACCGGACTACCGCACCGAGCAGTTCGCGTTCGTGGAGGAGCCGGACGGCGACTCCGAGGACGTCATCGACTGGCTGAAGTTCACCGAGAACCGCACCGAGCGGCGCGAGGAGGCCCGCCGCCGCGCCCGCAGCCGGCTCGTCGCCCTCGGCGTCGTGCTCGCCCTCGTCGCGGTCGGCGGCGTCGGCTACCTCTGGTACGCCGGGAAGCTGCCCTTCCTGTCCTCCTCCGCAGCAGGCTCCGGCGCGGCCACGGCGGTCGGCGCCCAGAAGCGCGACGTGATCGTCGTCCACCTGCACAACACCGGCAAGGGCGGCACCTCCACCGTGCTGCTGGTCGACAACACCACCACCAAGCGGGGCACCACCGTCCTGCTGCCCAACTCCCTGGCGCTGACCGACGACGACGGCTCCACCACGACCCTCGCCAAGTCCGTGGACGAAGACGGCTCCTCCGGTACCCGCGACCAGCTGGACACCGTCCTCGGCACCAGCATCCAGGGCACCTGGCGGCTGGACACGCCCTACCTCCAGAACCTGGTCGATCTCGTCGGCAACATCGACATGGACACCAACACCGACGTGCCCGACCCGGACGCCAAGAAGAAGGGCGCCGAGCCGCTCGTCAGCAAGGGCAGCGACCAGACCCTCAGCGGCAAGATGGCCGTCGCCTATGCCACCTACCGGGCCCCCGGCGAGTCGGAGGATGCCCAGCTGGAGCGGTTCGGGCAGGTCATGCAGGCCGTGCTGCGCAAGATCTCGACGGACCCCTCGGACGCCACGGTGACCGTGCAGAGCCTCGCGCAGATCCTCGACCCCTCGCTCACCGACAAGGACCTCGGCGCCTTCCTGGCCAAGCTCGCCGGTCTCGCCAAGGAGGGCGCCTACAAGACGGCGCTGCTGCCGGTGCAGCCCGACGGCACGCTCTCCGCGCGGACCAGCGACAGTGTGGTCAAGGACATCCTCGGCGGCACCGCCAAGAGCCCCGACGCCGGCAGCGCGGTCCGGGTCTCCGTGCAGAACGCCACCGGGGTCAAGGACGACACCGAGCAGGCCCGCGTGGTGCTCCTGAACGGCGGTTTCACCTTCCTGGAGGGCGGCAGCGGCGGCAGCCAGGCAACCTCCAAGGTCGTCTACCAGGACGCCTCGGACAAGCAGAACGCCACCGAGGTCGCCAAGACCCTCGGCCTGCCCGCGACCTCCGTCACCAAGGGCTCGGTCTCCTCGGGCGCCGATGTCTCGGTGGTCCTCGGCAAGGACTACAAGCCGTCCGGCTCCTGAGCACGTCCGCACAGGGGCGCCCGGTCGCCGTGGCCTGGCGCCCCCCGGTAAACGCGTGGGGTGCCCCCGGCGGTCCGTGAGACCCTTGAGGTTCAGTGCCCGCCGACGGAAAGCCATGCAGTGACCGCCACCGATCGTTCCCTTGAGCTCATCAACGTCGCCGCCCAGGCGGCCGCGGACAAGCTCGCCCACGACGTCATCGCCTACGACGTCAGCGACGTCCTGTCGATCACGGACGCCTTCCTGCTCGCCTCCGCGCCGAACGACCGCCAGGTCAAGGCCATCGTGGACGAGATCGAGGAGCGCCTCCAGAAGGAGCTCGGCGCCAAGCCGGTGCGCCGCGAGGGCGACCGCGACGCCCGCTGGATCCTGCTCGACTACGTCGACATCGTGGTCCACGTCCAGCACAGCGAGGAGCGCGTCTTCTACGCCCTGGAGCGGCTGTGGAAGGACTGCCCCGAGCTGGAGCTGCCCGCCGACGCCAAGGCCACCCGCGGCAAGGGCGAGGAGCACGCCAAGCTCCAGGAGTCCGAGGCCGGCGGTGAGCCGGGCGGGGAGTGGTGATGAGCGCCACAGGTGAGGTGACCGACCGCAGGGACCGGGGCCGCCGCGTCATCCTGTGGCGGCACGGCCAGACCTCGTGGAACGTGGAGCGCCGCTTCCAGGGCAGCACCGATGTGCCGCTGACCGAGACCGGCGTCGGGCAGGCCCGCCGCGCCGCCCGGCTGCTGGCCTCCCTGCGCCCCGACGCGATCGTCTCCTCGGACCTCGCGCGGGCCGCGGACACGGCCGCCGAGCTGGCCGCCCTCACCGGCCTCGACGTCACCCGCGAGGAGGGCCTGCGGGAGACCTACGCGGGCGTCTGGCAGGGGCTGACGCACGAGGAGATCATCGCCCGCCACGGCGAGGAGTACGCCGCCTGGAAGCGCGGCGAGGCGGTCCGGCGCGGTGGGGGCGAACTGGAGACCGAGGTCGCCGACCGGGCCGCGCCCGTCGTCCTGCGGCATGTGGAGAAGCTGCCGGCGGACGGCACCCTGGTGGTCGTCAGCCACGGCGGCACCATCCGCACCACCATCGGCCGACTGCTCGGCCTCCAGGCCCCGCACTGGGAGAGCCTCGGCGGCCTCTCCAACTGCTGCTGGTCCGTGCTGGGCGAGGGCGCGCGCGGCTGGCGCCTGCTGGAGCACAACGCGGGGACCCTGCCCGAGCCGGTCCTCGGCGACGACGACTGACCGGCGACGGCGCCCCACACCCCGGATTTCACTTTCCGGCAGGTCACAGGCTAAAGTTCTTCTTGTTCGCCCCGCCGAGCGGGAAGAACACAGCAAGGGGCTATAGCTCAGTTGGTAGAGCGCCTGCATGGCATGCAGGAGGTCAGGAGTTCAATTCTCCTTAGCTCCACAGGAGGAAGATCCCGTCCCCGTCAAGGGGGCGGGATCTTCTGTTTGTGCTACTGAAGCGTCGCTGACCGTGTCGGTCCCCTCATGGCAGAATCGGACGGCCGGAAGGGGGCGCGGTCCGACGGGAGCTGATCGATGGGTGCACACAGGCGGAAGTGCGACTGGTGCGGCAGCGGTACGCCCATCGTGCGCGACATGGAGCCGGTCAACGCCGACTACCAGTACTGGTGCGAGGAATGCGCGCGGGCGCTGATCATAAAAGGCGACCCCATCGAGACGTACCGGGAGCTGGAGGGCGAGCCGATCTACGGGCGCCTCCTGGAGGAGCACTGCACCCTCAAGAGGTTCTACTCCTTCGTCGCCGCCTGAGTTGATCATCGTAAAAACGGACATTCGTGACCAAGTGGGCGCAGGGGAAACCGATTTGGCGCTCCGGCCCAGTGCCTGTAATGTTTACGACGTCGCCGGGGGAACCGGGCGGAGAAACAAAACAAGGGGCTATAGCTCAGTTGGTAGAGCGCCTGCATGGCATGCAGGAGGTCAGGAGTTCAATTCTCCTTAGCTCCACAGAAGTCGAGAGCGGATCATCCGGAAGGATGGTCCGCTCTCGGCCTATTCGTACCCTGTGTCCCCGTCCGATCGGTGCCTGCGGTACCCTAGGCGCCATGCGTGCCGTACGCCTTCTGCTTAGCGGGCCGCGCTGATCAGTCCCGACCCCGGTGTTTCTGTGAGGTCGGCATCGGCGCGGCGTCCCCTCCTGCGTGAGGGGATTTTTCATTTCTGCAGGCAGAGACGATCGATGGAGCTTTGAGGATCATGAGCGAGACGAATCCCGCTGCCGCCGCGACAGGCGCGGAAGCCGCCCCGTACCGCTACACGGCCGCCATGGCCGCCGAGATCGAGGCACGCTGGCAGGACTTCTGGGACGCCGACGGCACGTATGCCGCCGCCAACCCCCAGGGCGACCTGGCGGGCGAGGACGCCGCCAAGCCCAAGAAGTTCATCATGGACATGTTCCCGTACCCCTCCGGTGCGGGCCTGCACGTCGGCCACCCGCTGGGCTACATCGCCACCGACGTCTACGCCCGGTTCCAGCGCATGACCGGCCACAACGTGCTGCACACCCTGGGCTTCGACGCCTTCGGCCTGCCCGCCGAGCAGTACGCGGTGCAGACCGGCACGCACCCGCGCGTGTCCACCGAGGCCAACATGGAGAACATGAAGGCCCAGCTGCGCCGGCTGGGCCTGGGCCACGACAAGCGCCGGTCCTTCGCCACGATCGACCCCGAGTACTACAAGTGGACCCAGTGGATCTTCCTGCAGATCTTCAACTCCTGGTACGACGACGAGGCCCGCAAGGCCCGTCCCATCGCCGAGCTGATCGCCCAGTTCGAGACCGGTGAGCGCGCGATTCCGGGCACCACGCGCGGCTGGAACGAGCTGAGCGCCGCCGAGCGCGCCGACGTCCTGGGCGAGTACCGCCTGGCCTACGCCTCCGACGCGCCGGTCAACTGGTGCCCCGGCCTGGGCACCGTGCTGGCCAACGAGGAGGTCACCGCCGACGGCCGCTCCGAGCGCGGCAACTTCCCGGTCTTCAAGGCCAAGCTGCGCCAGTGGAACATGCGCATCACCGCCTACGCGGACCGCCTGCTGGAGGACCTGGAGGAGCTGGACTGGCCCGAGGCCATCAAGCTCCAGCAGCGCAACTGGATCGGCCGCAGCGAGGGCGCGCGCGTCGACTTCCCCGTGGACGGCGAGCGGATCACGGTCTTCACCACCCGCCCGGACACCCTGTTCGGCGCGACCTACATGGTGCTGGCGCCCGAGCACCCCCTGGTCGACAAGTTCACCCCCGCGGCCTGGCCCGAGGGCACCCACCAGGCGTGGACCGGCGGCCACGCCACCCCCGCCGAGGCCGTCGCCGCCTACCGCGCGCAGGCCGCCGCCAAGTCCGACGTCGAGCGCCAGGCCGAGGCCAAGGACAAGACCGGCGTCTTCACCGGCGTGTACGCCACCAACCCGGTCAACGGCGAGCAGATCCCCGTCTTCATCGCCGACTACGTGCTGATGGGCTACGGCACCGGCGCGATCATGGCCGTCCCGGCGCACGACAGCCGTGACTTCGCCTTCGCGCGCGCCTTCGAGCTGCCGGTGCGCTGCGTGGTCGAGCCGACCGACGGCCGGGGCACCGACACCGCCGACTGGGACGACGCGTTCTCCTCGTACGACGCGAAGATCGTCAACTCGGCCGGCGAGGGCGTCACCCTGGACGGCCTGGGCGTCACCGAGGCCAAGGCGCGCATCACCGAGTGGCTGGAGCGCAAGGGCATCGGCCGGGGCACCGTCAACTTCCGGCTGCGCGACTGGCTGTTCAGCCGCCAGCGCTACTGGGGCGAGCCCTTCCCGATCGTCTACGACGAGGACGGCATCGCCCACCCGCTGCCCGAGTCGATGCTGCCGCTGGAGCTGCCCGAGGTCGAGGACTACAGCCCGCGCACCTTCGACCCGGACGACGCGAACACCCAGCCCGAGACCCCCCTGTCGCGCAACGAGGAGTGGGTCAACGTCACCCTGGACCTGGGCGACGGGCCGAAGAAGTACCGCCGCGAGACCAACACCATGCCCAACTGGGCCGGTTCCTGCTGGTACGAGTTCCGCTACCTGGACCCGCACAACGACCGGAAGATGGTCGACCCGGAGATCGAGCGCTACTGGATGGGCCCGGCCGAGGGCCGCCCGCACGGCGGTGTCGACCTGTACGTGGGCGGCGCCGAGCACGCCGTGCTGCACCTGCTGTACGCCCGCTTCTGGTCCAAGGTGCTGTTCGACCTGGGGCACGTCTCCTCCGCGGAGCCGTTCCACAAGCTGTTCAACCAGGGCATGATCCAGGCCTACGTCTACCGCGACAGCCGCGGCATCGCCGTGCCGGCCGCCGAGGTGGAGGAGCGCGACGGCGCGTACTACTACCAGGGCGAGAAGGTCAGCCGCCTGCTGGGCAAGATGGGCAAGTCCCTGAAGAACGCGGTGACCCCGGACGAGATCGCCGCCGAGTACGGCGCCGACACCCTGCGCCTGTACGAGATGGCCATGGGCCCGCTGGACGTCTCCCGCCCCTGGGACACGCGCGCGGTCGTCGGCCAGTTCCGGCTGCTGCAGCGGCTGTGGCGCAACATCGTGGACGAGAACACCGGCGAGGTCACCGTGGTCGACGCGGCGCCCGACGAGGACACGCTGCGCGCCCTGCACAAGGCGATCGACGGGGTGCGCCAGGACCTGGAGGGCCTGCGCTTCAACACCGCCATCGCCAAGGTCACCGAGCTGAACAACCACCTGACCAAGGCCGGCGCCGCCCTGCCGCGTACGGTCGCCGAGCCGCTGGTGCTGATGATCGCCCCGCTGGCCCCGCACGTCGCCGAGGAGCTGTGGCGCCGCCTGGGCCACACCGACTCGGTCGTCCACCAGGACTTCCCGGTCGCCGACCCCGCCTACGTGGTGGACGAGACGGTGACCTGCGTCGTCCAGATCAAGGGCAAGGTCAAGGCCCGCCTGGAGGTGCCGCCGGGCATCTCCGAGGAGGAGCTGGAGAAGGTGGCGCTGGCCGACGAGAAGGTCGTCGCGGCGCTGGACGGCGCGAGCATCCGCAAGGTGATCGTGCGCGCGCCGAAGCTGGTGAACATCGTCTCGGCGTAATCACGGCGCCTCTCGGGGTACTCCCCTACGGGCAGGTTCGGGGTTTTTCTGGAACCTCGGGCCTGCCCGCTGCGTTTACCGTTGAGGAGTGCCGCGACGCGTGGCGCACCGGCCCGAGGAGGAGCGTCGTGGAAGCAGTGATCATCGTCATCGCCCTGTTCTTCCTGGCCTTCGTCGCCCTGGGCGCCTACGCCACGGTCAAGGTGGTGGGCGCCGCCAAGCGCGGCGTGGACCGCACCATCGTCCAGGCCCGGCGCACCGTCGAGGACCACACGCTGCGCGCCAAGTCCTTCGCCCAGGTCGGTCCCGCCGCCGAGCTGGCCCAGCTGCGCCTGACCCTGCGCACCTCCATGCGCGCCACCCAGGACGCACTGCACGCGGGCGCGGCCGAGGACGAGTCGCTGAAGGAGTCCCTGGCCCTGTTCGAGCGCCTCAGCGCGCATGGACACGAGCTGGACGCCGACCTCAAGCGCCTGGGGGCCGAGCCCGACCGCGCCACGCTCGCGTCCCGGCTGCCCGGCCTGCGCGCCCGCACCGAGCGCATCACCCAGTCCGCCGACGCCCTGCGCTGGGCCGTCCGCGACCGCGCCCGCCGCTTCGCCGACGACGATCTCGGCACCCTGAGCGCCCAGATCGACATAGAGGCCGACGCCCTGCGCCACTGGACCCGGCCCGGCACCACCGAGGAGCCGGCCCCGGAGCCCGCGCCTCACTCCCTCACCCCGCCCACCCCGCGCCCGTCCTACCCCTGGCAGAAGGCCCCCCGCCCCGAGAGCACCACCTGACCTTCACCGGATCGCCCAGGTTCCGGGCGTGAGGGGGCCGCCGCCGGGCACACGTCAGGGGCCGGGCTGCCGCGCGCGCGTCCCGGCAGGTAACCTCCAGCTCATGTCCCGCCATGTCGCCATCGTCACCGATTCCACGGCCTACTTGCCGCACCGGACGATGGAGCGGCACGGCATCACCGCGGTCCCGCTGACCGTCGTCCTCGGCGACCAGGCGCTCGAAGAGGGCACCGAGATCTCCACCCGCGCCCTCGCCCAGGCCCTGACCAAGCGGCGCCCCGTCACCACCTCGCGCCCCAGCCCCCGGGTGTTCGCCGAGACCTACCGCAGGGTCGCCGAGTCCGGTGCGCGCGGCATCGTCTCCCTGCACCTGTCCGGAGAACTGTCCGGCACCTACGACGCGGCCGTCCTCGCGGCCCGCGAGGCACCGGTGCCCGTGCGGGTGGTGGACACCGGGATGGTCGCGATGGCCCTCGGCTTCTGCGCCCTCGCCGCGGCCGGGACGGCGGAGGCGGGCGGCACCGTGGACGAGGCCGTCACCGCCGCCGAGAAACGGGCCGCCGGCACCTCCGCTTACTTCTACGTCGACACCCTCGACTATCTGCGCCGCGGCGGCCGCATCGGCGCCGCCCAGGCCCTGCTCGGCTCCGCGCTCGCGGTCAAACCCCTGCTCCGGCTGGATGGCGGCCGTATCGGACTGCTGGAGAAGGTCCGTACGGCCTCGAAGGCGATCGCCCGCCTGGAGGAACTCGCCGCCGAGCGGGCCGGGGACGCGGAGGTCGACATCGCCGTCCACCACCTGGCCGCCCCCGAACGCGCCGCCGCGCTCGCCGACCGACTGCGCGAACGGGTGCCGGGACTGGGGGAGTTGCACGTCAGCGAGGTGGGAGCGGTGATCGGGGCGCACACCGGGCCGGGGCTGCTGGGGGCGGTGGTGTCGCCGCGGTGAGAACGGTCGCCGCGCTCGCGAACGGTCTGCGCGGTGCGGGGCGCCCGTCCGGTGGATCAGCGCCCGTCCTGCGGTGAGGGGTGCTCGTCCGTGGTGCTCGTCCGCGGTGAGGGTGTCGCCTCGGAGCGGTCGGGGTAGCGATTGGGCCGGGGCCTCGGGGAAGGTCACCCACACGAGTGGCGGAGTTATCCACAACCCGCCTGGTTTCCCCGGAATTTGACCAAGATCATCGTGAAGTGCCGGGATGCCCGATCCTCGTCGCATGGCACTTCGATCACGTCCTCGCACCGTCACCCCGACCAGCGGCCCCGGCCGCGGCCCCGCCTCCGACGTCCGCGTGCGGCATCGCGCGAGCGAGCACCGGCGTATCCGTCACCGCGCGCACGCACCCGCGGAGGATCTGCGGCACCGGGCGGAACTCCTCTTCGGCGAACAGGCCGTGCAGCGGCGGGAGTCGGGGAAGGCCCCGCCGGACACGGACGCCCCCGGAGCGGTGCCGCCGCCGGAGCCTCCCGATGCCATCGCTCCGGTGCCGTCGGACTGGCGGGAGCGGGCCGGGACGGCGCTGCGGGAGCGGCTGCCGGTGTGGTTGCAGTCGCGGTGCGGTGTGGAGCGGCGCGGGACCGTGGCGCTCGCGGTGCTGCTGGTGGTGGCCGCGCTGTTCGCCGTGCAGCACTTCTGGTCGGGCCGGCCCGAGGCGGTCAGCGCGCCCCAAGTGGTGCGTGCGCAGCCGACGTACGCGAAGACGCCCGGCGCGGACCGGGCCGGCGCCGCGCCTTCGGGCGGGGAGATCGTAGTGGACGTCGGCGGCAAGGTCCGCGCTCCGGGGATCCATCGCCTTCCCGCGGGTTCCCGCGTGGCCGACGCGTTGCGGGCGGCGGGCGGGGTCCGGCCGGGCGTGGACACCGACGGTCTCAACCGGGCCCGCTTCCTGGTCGACGGCGAGCAGGTGCTCGTCGGCGAGCCGGCCGCCGTCGCCCCCGCCGGCACCGCGGCGCCGTCCGGCCCAGCCGCACCGGTCTCCCTCAACACGGCCACCGAGGACCAGCTCGACACACTGCCGGGCGTCGGCCCGGTGTTGGCCCGGCACATCCTCGACTACCGCACCCGGCACGGCGGATTCCGCTCGGTGGACGAACTCCGCCAGGTCAACGGCATCGGCGACCGCCGCTTCACCGACCTCCGCGACCTGGTACGGCCATGAGCGCCATGTCCGCCCATGACACCGGCCCCGAGCCCGTGCCCGAGCCGGGCCCCATGGACCTGCGGATGGTCCCGCCCGCACTCGCGGCCTGGGCCACGGCGGCGCTGACCCTGGACGCGCCGACGGGCTGGACCGTGTGGATCGCGGCCGTCTCCCTGCTCGGCGGGATGGTCCTGCTGAGCGCGAGCCGGGCGGCCCCGCGGCTGCCGGGCAGGCAACCGGCCTGGGCCCGCTCCTCGCTCGCCGCGGTGCTGCTGTGCGTCGCCGCGTCGGCCACGTCGTCCGGGCTGCACGGCGCGGACGTACGACGCGGTCCCGTCCCCGGACTGGCCCGCCGCTCCGCCACCGTCACCGCCGACATCGAGCTGACCGGCGACCCCTGGCTGAGCAGACCCCGTGTGCGGGGGGACCACACGGCTCCGGTGGCGGTGCTGATCCGGGCGGAGGTGAGAGAGGTCGAGGAGAGCGACGGGAGGAGTACGCGGACTCGGGCGCCGGTGCTGGTGGTGGTCGACGGGGATGTCGCGGGGCCCGAGGGGGCTGGACCGGCGCAGGGGACTCCGGGCGGCTCCGGGCTGCCGGGCCGGGGGCGCCCGGCGGCCGGAGACGGGCCGGCAACGGCGGCCGAGCGTGCCGGGGTGCCGGCGGACGGGGTGGCGGCGTCGGTCGCGGGCTCCCGGACACGCGCCGGACAAGCCGCCTGGCTTCGGCTGCTGCCGTCCACGCGGTTGCGGCTGGCCGGGCGGCTGGCACCCGCCCTTGCCGGGGGTGACCGGACGGCGGCCGTGCTCAGGGTGCGGGGGCTGCCCGGAGCGAGGATCGTCGCGGGGCCGAGCGGGGCACAGCGGTGGGCCGGCCGGCTGAGGGACGGCCTGCGGGCGGCGACCGATGGACTGCCCGCAGACGCACGGGCGTTGCTGCCCGGCCTGGTCGTCGGGGACACCTCCCGGATCACGCCCGAGCTGGACGACGCCTTCAAGGCGACCGATCTGACCCACACCCTCGCGGTCTCCGGCAGCAATCTCACCGTGCTGCTCGCCCTGCTCATCGGCCCGCCAGGGCTGGCCCAGCTGACCGAGCGCCGGGGCCTGGCCCCGCGCCTGGGGCTCTCCCTCCGGGCGACCGCCCTGCTCGCGGGGGCGCTCACGCTGGTCTTCGTGATCGTGTGCCGGCCCGATCCCAGCGTGCTGCGGGCAGCCGCCTGCGGAGCGATCGCGCTGCTCGCCCTCGCCACGGGCCGCCGCAGATCCCTGGTCCCGGCCCTGGCCACGGCCGTACTGCTGCTGGTGCTGTACGACCCGTGGCTGGCCCGCGGCTACGGCTTCCTGCTCTCCGTGCTGGCCACCGGCGCCCTGCTGGTACTGGCTCCGGGCTGGAGCGAGGGGCTGCGGCGGCGCGGGGTGCCGCCGAGGCTCGCCGAGGCGCTGGGCGCGGCCGCCGCGGCGCAGGCGGTGTGCGCGCCGGTCGTGGCGGTGCTGTCGGCACGGGTGAGCCTGGTGGCGGTGCCCTGCAATCTGCTGGCCGAGGCGGCGGTGGCGCCCGCGACGGTGCTGGGGTTCGCCGCGCTGGCGACCGCACCGGTGGCGATGCCGCTGGCCAAGGTGCTCGCCTGGGGCGCGAGTTGGCCGGCCCGGTGGATCGCCGGGGTCGCGAGGGCCGGGGCCGCACTGCCCGGCGCGGGAGTGGACTGGCCGGGCGGCTGGCCGGGGGCGCTGCTGCTCGCGGCGGTCACGGTGGCCGTCGTCCTGGCCGGGCGGCGGCTGGTGCGGCACCCGTGGTGGTGCGGGCTGTTCGGGGCGCTGCTCCTGCTGGCGGTGGTGCGCCCCGCGCCGCTGACCCGCGCGGTGACGGGCTGGCCGCCACCGGGCTGGCGGTACGCGATGTGCGATGTCGGACAGGGCGACGCGACCGTGCTGGCGGCGGGCGCCGCAGCCGGGGTGGTCGTGGACGCCGGGCCCGATCCGGCGGCGGTGGACCGCTGTCTCCGGCAGCTGGGCATCACCCGCGTGCCCCTCCTCGTGCTGACCCATTTCCACGCCGACCATGTGGCGGGGCTGACCGGGGTGTTGCGGGGGCGGGAGGTGGCGGCGATCGAGACGACGGGGTTCGAGGAGCCGGGACAGGAGGCGGAGTTCGTCAGGAAGGAGGCGGCCGGGCGGCACATCCCGGTCACCCGTGCCGTCGCGGGCGAGGAACGGCGCACCGGCCCGCTGTCCTGGCGGGTGCTGTGGCCACCGGCGGGCACCGGTCCGCCGACGGGTACCGGCCCGCCGGTGGGTAGCGGTCCGTTCAGCGGACCCGGCCCGGTCGCCGCCCCCGAGTTCGACGGTCCGAACGACGCCAGCGTGGCCCTGCTGGTGCGCACGGGCGGGCTGCGGTTGCTGCTGCTCGGGGACCTCGAACCCCCGGACCAGCAGGCCCTGTTGCGGTCTCCGGAGGCGGCGGGGCTGGCCGGGGTGGACGTACTGAAGGTGGCCCATCACGGATCGGCGTACCAGGACCCGGAGTTGATACGGCTCGTGGCTCCCCGCGTGGCGCTCATCTCGTGCGGCACCGGGAACCCTTACGGGCATCCGGCCCCGTCGACGGTGGCCGCGCTGGGGGCCGGCGGTGCGCTGGTGCTGCGGACCGACAGGGACGGGGCGGTCGCGGTGGGCGGGGCCGAAGGCGCGGGCAGGGAGGTGAGGGTGTCGCGGGACGGCCCGTCCGGCTAGCGGTAGAAGACGGCCACGCCACCGTGGTGCGAGCAGGCGCCCTGGTGGTGGGCGGCGTAGGAGTAGGTGCCGTCGTTGCACAGGGCGGTGGCGCCGTTGCCGGCGCTGGTAGAGCCTCCCGAGGAACTGGAGCCGGAGTCGCCGCCGCTCGACGAGCCGCCGGAGGAGCCGCCCGACGAACCGCCGGAGGAGTCGCCCGACGAGCCTCCGCTGCTGCCGGAACCGGCGGCCGGGGGGTGTGCGGTGACGGTCACCTTCACCTTGACGGTCTTCGTCGCCGTGACCGTCGGCGCGGGCTCGGGTGTCGCCGTCTCCGTGGCGGTGGCGGTCGCCGTGACCGTGGCGGTCGGCTGCACCTTGGCGGCCGTCGGCTTGGCGTCGGTCCCGCTGTCCTGGCCGCTCGCACCCGCTCCGATGCCGATGCAGAAGGCGAGTCCGATGGCGGGCAGCACGTAGCGCTTGCGGGCCCACTTGGGAGCCGTGCGGAGGGGTGGCTGTGGTGGCCGCGGTGGCTGCGGTGGCATGGCGTACGGCTGGTACGGGTTGCTCATGGGTCCCCCCAAGGTGCGTCGGAGGGATGACCGTAACTCCGGATGTGATGTTCATGTGAAGTTTTGGTGCGGAAGTCTCTTGTTCGTGACACCGCGAGGGTGATGCGAAACGGGCATGGGGCGATCAAATGCGCTCAGTTGTGGCGCATACGCTGGATTCCCTTGATGTGGGCCCGTGTTGCCTCGAAAGCCGCAACAGTGATCGAATGGATCTTCGGCAACAGAAGATGTCGAGATGTACAGGGGTGCAGTGGATGTTCGGCCGCTGGCTGGGTAACCGGACGAATGGGGCGCGACCGGCGAGCCCACTGGGGGCGGTTCGGATGCCGGCCGGTGCGGGGGTGATCGGCTGCCGGGTGCTCGATCCGGTCAACCAGCCCGTCACCGGGGCCGAGTTCACGGTCGGCGACACCATGGGGCGCAAGGTGGTGACCGGGGGGACGGACCCGTACGGGTCGTTCCTGGCGACCGTGCCGGCGGGGGAGTACCGGCTCGCGGTGTCGGCCGAGGGGTTCACGCCCTACCGGGCCACCGTGCTGGTCGGCGAGGACTCCTTCGCCTCGCTGGGCGATGTCACCCTCCAGGTCGCCCCGCCACCGGAGCCGCCCGCGCCCGGCGAGTGGCAGCTCGACCCCGGCCACTCCTCGATCGGCTTCACCGCGCGGCACATCGGGCTGGCCCGGATCCACGGCCGGTTCAACTCCTTCGCGGGCGCGGTGCGGATCGCCGAGCGGATCGAGCGGTCGGCGATGCACGTGGTGATCGACGCGGCGTCCATCGACACCGGGGTGCGGATGCGCGACGACCATCTGTGCTCGGGCGACTTCCTGGACGTACGGCGGTTTCCGACCCTGGAGTTCTACAGCGACCGGCTCACGCACCGGG
This sequence comes from Streptomyces sp. NPDC043952, assembly GCF_056435325.1. Classification (NCBI taxonomy): domain Bacteria; kingdom Bacillati; phylum Actinomycetota; class Actinomycetes; order Kitasatosporales; family Streptomycetaceae; genus Streptomyces; species Streptomyces sp. NPDC043952. Next base: position 35,239 of record NZ_JBWKES010000040.1, on the reverse strand, counting down.
GCGGCAGCCGGTGGACGGTCACCGGCGCGCTGTCGCTGCACGGGGTGACCCGCACCGTGACGCTCGACACGGAGTACCTCGGGCTCGGCAACGGCATCGAGGGCGAGACACGGGCCGCCTGCCGGGCCACCACCGAACTGCACCGGGACGACTTCACGATCAGCTGGCAGTCGATGCTGGCGCGGGGGATCGCGGCGGTGGGGCCGAGCATCCGGGTCGACCTGGACGTGCAGCTCGTGCCCCAGGGACCCAAGGGCTGACCTGGCGCTTCGCTGCCGCGGGCGTGTCGGACAATGGCGGCGTGAGCGATGTGAGACATGTGCTGGTGCTGCCCGACCGGGACGCGGCCGAGGAGGCGGCGGAGGCGCTCGGGGAGCGGTTCGCCCTCGACGAGGAACCCCGGCTGCTCCGGGACGCGCTGGCCGGCGAGGACGACGCCGAGGACGCGCAGTGGCTGGTCGTACTGGCCGACGAGGAGGAGCGGCTGGACCCGCGGGAACTGGACGAGTTCGCGGGGGAGTGGGACGGGTGGCGCGAGGAGCCGTAGCCCGCCGGGGGTCGCGGGCCGTGAGCCGGGGCGTTGTCGGTGGGGCGTGGGATGCTTGGTGCGATGGCCAGGAAGACTGCGAATGACGACGTTCTCGCCCCGGTGACGCTTGCCGTGGGCCAGGAGGACCTGCTGCTGGACCGCGCCGTGCGGGAGGTGGTCGCCGCCGCGCGCGCCGCCGACGCCGACACGGATGTACGGGACCTGACCCCGGACCAGTTGCAGCCCGGCACGCTCGCCGAGCTGACCAGCCCGTCGCTGTTCGCCGAGCGCAAGGTCGTCGTCGTACGCAATGCGCAGGATCTGTCGGCCGACACCGTCAAGGACGTGAAGGGGTACCTCGGCTCGCCCGCCGAGGAGATCACGCTGGTGCTGCTGCACGCGGGCGGCGCCAAGGGCAAGGGCCTGCTGGACGCCGCGCGCAAGGCGGGGGCGCGGGAGGTGGCCTGCCCGAAGATGACCAAGCCGGCGGACCGGCTGGCGTTCGTGCGGGGGGAGTTCCGTACGGCGGGGCGGTCCGCTACGCCCGAGGCGTGCCAGGCGCTGTGCGACGCGATCGGGAGTGATCTGCGGGAGCTGGCGTCGGCGGTGGCGCAGTTGACCGCGGATGTCGAGGGGACGATCGACGAGGCCGTCGTCGGGCGGTACTACACCGGGCGGGCCGAGGCCTCCAGTTTCACGGTCGCGGACCGGGCGGTGGAGGGGCGTACGGCGGAGGCGCTGGAGGCGCTGCGGTGGTCGCTGTCGACGGGGGTGGCGCCGGTGATGATCACGAGCGCGTTGGCGCAGGGGGTGCGGGCGATCGGGAAGCTGTCGTCGGCGCGGGGCGGGCGGCCGGGGGATCTGGCGCGGGAGCTGGGGATGCCGCCGTGGAAGATCGACCGGGTACGGCAGCAGATGCGGGGGTGGACGCCGGACGGGGTCTCGGTGGCGATGCGGGCGATCGCGGAGGCGGACGCGGGGGTGAAGGGCGGGGGCGACGATCCCGAGTACGCCCTGGAAAAAGCGGTGGTCACCATCGCCCACGCGGCCCGCTCCCGCGGCCGGGGATAGCGACCGAGGGCAACGCCCCCAGGGGCTCCACCCCGCCCCACCGCGCCCGCCCTCGACCCTCCGCCGAACCCGCCATCCCTGCCGTCCCCCCGTTCCTCCCAGCCGGACCCACCGGCCCCCGACACGCCGAAAACCCCGCCCCTCACCCTGGGGAAGGGCAGATGAGGCGGGGTTTTCGGGTCAGGATGTTGAAGCCTCACCCGCGTGGCGAACGCAGGCCGCGTGAGGCTTCGGGGCTGCCGGTCGGGAGCGGATGAGAGAGGGCCCGCTCTGGGTCTTTCCGGCGGTCAGATCAAAGGGGTGGTTCAGCCCTGGAGGGACGCGACCTTGGAAGCAAGCGCCGACTTCTTGTTGGCGGCCTGGTTCTTGTGGATGACGCCCTTGGAGACGGCCTTGTCGAGCGCACGCGCGGCAGCGCGCTGGAGCTCGACGGCCTTGGCGGTGTCACCCGCGGCAGCGGCCTCACGGGCCTTGCGGATCGCGGTCTTCAGGGAGGACTTGACGGCCTTGTTGCGCAGCCGCGCCTTCTCGTTGGTCTTGATCCGCTTGATCTGGGACTTGATGTTCGCCACGAAGGAGCCTTTTCAGGTTCAGGCACGGGGCCGCACGGGACCCGTACCGGTGATCCAAAATTTCTCTGATCGTGCCTCGGCCGAGAGGGCATGAGGCACAGCCATCTACAGTACCAGTGGCCCTGCGAGCGGCCCAAAACGCCCTTCGGTCCCTCCGCGTGGGACCATGGAGACTACGTATCGATCCGACCCGAGGCATAAGGCGCCTCAAGAGACAGGACCCTGCGTGCCCGCGACCCCTAACCACGTGCCCGAGCCGAGCCGTACCGCCCCGGCGCTGATCCGCAACTTCTGCATCATCGCGCACATCGACCACGGCAAGTCCACGCTCGCCGACCGGATGCTCCAGCTGACCGGCGTGGTCGAGCAGCGGCAGATGCGCGCTCAGTACCTCGACCGGATGGACATCGAGCGCGAGCGCGGCATCACGATCAAGTCCCAGGCGGTGCGTCTGCCCTGGGCCCCCACCGAGGGCCCCGACCAGGGCACCACGCACATCCTCAACATGATCGACACTCCGGGGCACGTCGACTTCACCTACGAGGTCTCGCGGTCGCTGGCCGCCTGCGAGGGCACCATCCTCCTCGTCGACGCCGCCCAGGGCATCGAGGCGCAGACCCTCGCCAACCTCTACCTGGCGATGGAGAACGACCTCAAGATCATCCCGGTGCTCAACAAGATCGACCTGCCGGCGGCCCAGCCGGAGAAGTTCGCCGAGGAGCTGGCGAACCTGGTCGGCTGCGAGCCGGAGGACGTGCTCAAGGTCTCCGCCAAGACGGGTCTCGGCGTCGAGGCGCTGCTGGACAAGGTCGTCCAGGAGATCCCGGCCCCGGTCGGTGTCGCCGACGCCCCCGCCCGCGCGATGATCTTCGACTCGGTCTACGACTCCTACCGCGGTGTCGTGACGTACGTGCGTGTCATCGACGGCCAGCTCAACAAGCGCGAGCGCATCAAGATGATGTCGACCGGCGCGACCCACGAGCTGCTGGAGATCGGTGTCAGCTCGCCCGAGATGCTCCCGGCCGACGGCCTGGGCGTCGGCGAGGTGGGCTATCTGATCACCGGTGTGAAGGACGTCCGCCAGTCCAAGGTCGGTGACACCGTCACCAGCCAGCACAAGGGCGCCACCGAGGCCCTCGGCGGCTACAAGGACCCCAAGCCGATGGTGTTCTCGGGCCTGTACCCGCTGGACGGCTCCGACTACCCCGAGCTGCGCGAGGCCCTGGACAAGCTCCAGCTCAACGACGCCGCGCTGGTCTACGAGCCGGAGACCTCCGCCGCCCTCGGCTTCGGCTTCCGCGTCGGCTTCCTCGGCCTGCTGCACCTGGACGTGATCCGCGAGCGCCTGGAGCGCGAGTTCGGCCTCGACCTGATCGCCACCGCCCCGAACGTGGTCTACCGCGTGGTCATGGAGGACGGCAGCGAGCACACGGTGACCAACCCGAGCGAGTTCCCCGAAGGGAAGATCGACGAGGTCTACGAGCCGGTCGTACGGGCCACCATCCTCGCCCCCACCGAGTTCATCGGCGCGATCATGGAGCTGTGCCAGACCCGGCGCGGCACCCTGCTCGGCATGGACTACCTCTCCGAGGACCGCGTCGAGATCCGCTACACGCTGCCGCTCGCGGAGATCGTCTTCGACTTCTTCGACCAGCTGAAGTCCAAGACCCGCGGCTACGCCTCGCTCGACTACGAGCCCACCGGCGAGCAGTCCAGCAGCCTGGTCAAGGTCGACATCCTGCTGCACGGCGACAAGGTGGACGCCTTCTCCGCGATCACCCACAAGGACCAGGCGTACGCGTACGGCGTGCGGCTCGTCGCCAAGCTCAGGGAGCTGATCCCGCGGCAGAGCTTCGAGGTGCCGGTCCAGGCCGCCGTCGGCTCGCGGGTGATCGCCCGCGAGACCATCCGCGCCATCCGCAAGGACGTCCTCGCCAAGTGCTACGGCGGCGACATCTCCCGTAAGCGCAAGCTGCTGGAGAAGCAGAAGGAAGGCAAGAAGCGGATGAAGATGGTGGGTTCGGTGGAGGTTCCGCAGGAGGCCTTCATCGCGGTCCTCTCCAGCGATGACAGCGCGGGGTCGGCCAAGGGCAAGAAGTGACCGGGGGCATCGGTCGGTAACCGAAGGTAACAAGCGGTTGCGTCCGCAAAACGGACACCAGGGGGCCCGTCGTGCGAAAGCGCGGCGGGCCTTCGCGCGCCCGTGCCGTCACTCCGTGTCGCCGACGCGGGGAAAGAGACAGGGTGAAGCCCCTTACGCAGCGGGCGGTCGCGCCTTACTCTGATGCCTGCTCGATAGTTACTCGCGAGTTAAACAACGCCCGAACCCCACCGTGAGTTAACCCAGCCGCACGAGTACCAGCCGCGCTGTCGCGGGCCCCGGAGGATGTCGTGAGCGACACACAGACCCAGATCGAGAACCGTCCGCCGTCCGTCGCGGCCCTCTTCCTTGAGCGCGTGGCGGCGACACCGGACGCCGAGGCCTACCGCTACCCGGTGCCTCCCGCCGCCGGGCAGGGCCCGGACGACTGGAAGTCGCTGAGCTGGGCCCAGTCGGCCGACCGGGTGTACGCGATCGCGGCCGGACTCACCGAGCTGGGCATCGAGCCCGAGCAGCGCGTGGCGCTCGCCTGCTCCACCCGCGTCGAGTGGATCCTCGCCGACCTCGGCATCCTGTGCGCCGGCGGCGCGACCACCACGATCTACCCGCAGACCAACGCCGACGAGTCCGCGTTCATCCTCGCCGACTCCGAGAGCCGGGTGCTGATCGCCGAGAACGCGTCCCAGGTCGCCAAGGCGGCCGAGAAGCGCGCCGAGCTGCCCGAGCTGACGAAGGTCGTCGTCATCGACCCGGCCGGCGTGCCGGAGGGCGACGACTGGGTGATCACCCTCGCCGAGCTGGAGAAGCGCGGCGCCGCCTACCTGGAGCAGCACCCGCAGCTGGTCAAGGAGCGGGTCGGCGCGATCACCAGGGACCAGCTCGCCACCCTCATCTACACCTCCGGCACCACCGGCCGCCCCAAGGGCGTGCGGCTGCCGCACGACAACTGGTCGTACATGGCCAAGGCCATCGCCTCGACCGGGCTGCTCGGCCCGGACGACGTGCAGTACCTGTGGCTGCCGCTCGCGCACGTCTTCGGCAAGGTGCTCACCTCCGGCCAGATCGAGATCGGGCACGTCACCGCCGTGGACGGCCGCGTCGACAAGATCATCGAGAACCTGCCGGTGGTGCGGCCGACGTACATGGCCGCCGTGCCGCGCATCTTCGAGAAGGTCTACAACGGCGTCGCGGCCAAGGCGCGGGAGGGCGGCGCGGCCAAGTACAAGATCTTCCAGTGGGCGGCCGAGATCGCCCGCGAGTACGCCAGGACCGAGCAGGACAACTTCCGGCACACCGGCAGCCGCTCCGTGCCCTTCGGCCTCGCCGCCCGGCACAAGGTCGCCGACACCCTCGTCTACGCCAAGATCCGCGAGGCGTTCGGCGGCCGGCTGCGCGCCTGCGTCTCCGGCTCCGCCGCGCTCGCGCCCGAGATCGGCTACTTCTTCGCCGGCGCCGGCATCCACATCCTGGAGGGCTACGGCCTCACCGAGTCCTCCGCCGCGTCCTTCGTGAACCCCGGCGAGGCCTACCGCACCGGCACGGTCGGCAAGCCGCTGCCCGGCACCGAGGTGCGCATCGCCGACGACGGCGAGATCCTGCTGCGCGGCCCCGGCATCATGCAGGGCTACCACAAGCTGCCCGACAAGACCGCCGAGGTGCTGGAGTCCGACGGCTGGTTCCACACCGGCGACATCGGCGAGCTGTCGCCCGACGGGTACCTGCGGATCACCGACCGCAAGAAGGACCTCATCAAGACCTCCGGCGGCAAGTACGTCGCGCCGGCCGAGGTGGAGGGCCAGTTCAAGGCGGTCTGCCCGTACGTCTCCAACATCCTCGTGCACGGCGCCGACCGGAACTACTGCACCGCGCTCATCGCCCTGGACGAGATCGCGCTCGCCGAGTGGGCGAAGGAGAACGGCCTCGGCGGCAGGTCGTACGCCGAGATCGTCGCGGCGCCGCAGACGGTCGAGATGGTCGACGGGTACGTCCAGCAGCTCAACGCCGGGCTCCAGCGCTGGCAGACGATCAAGAAGTTCCGGCTGCTGCCGCGGGATCTCGACGTGGAGCACGGCGAGATCACGCCGAGCCTGAAGCTGAAGCGGCCGGTGGTGGAACGGGAGTACAAGGGGCTGATCGACGAGATGTACGCCGGGACACGGGAGAAGTAGCGCGCGCCCCCAGGGCGGCTTTTTGGCCACCGGCGCTCGAAAAGGTTCCCCTTCCGATGCCGTCCTAGCACGCTTCTCGGCCATGCGTGGCCACTTCGGTGACTTCACGCTTATGCGCGACGCCCGTCTGTCACCCTGGCCGCATGGACATGGCGGCCATACCCATGCAGCGGGAGACGGCGGGCCGGACGCGCGGGCACGCCGCGTTGCCCGGCAGCCCGCTCGCGCCGGGCACCGCGCGGGCCCTGGTGCGGGCCGCGCTGGCCGAGGCACCCGTGGCACCCCGGCTCGTCGACGACGCCACGGCGGTCGTCAGCGAGCTGGTCACCAACGCCGTGGTGCACGCGGGCACCGAGATATCCCTCGACTGGTGCCTGGAGGACGGCGGCACCTTCCTGGTCGAGGTCGGGGACCGGCACCCGGCCCGGCCACCGCGGGACGCGACCGCGGGCGAGCCGTCGTACGACACCCTGGAGTACGGCCGGGGGCTGCGCCTGGTCGGGGCGCTCGCCGAGTCCTGGGGGGTGACCTACCGCACCGGCGCCAAGTCGGTGTGGGCCAGGCTGCCACCGGGCGGCAGCGAACCCCCGGCCGGCGGCGGGGCGCGGGACGCGCTGGAGGTCGCCGAGGCGCTGGCCCCGCAGTCGCAGCGCACCCAGAGCGACCGGGACTGGCTCGGCCGGGGCGCGCTGTCCTTCCTCGCCGAGGCGTCCGACCTGCTCGCGGGCCAGCTGGACGAGAACCTGGTGACGGCCCTCACCGGCCAGCTGATCGTGCCCCGGCTCGCCGACTGGTGCGCGGTCTGGCTGGAGGACGAGGCGTCGGCGCGCGGCGGTTCGTACGACGGTCCGGCGCGGGTCTGGCACGCCAGCGAGAACCGCATCGAGGAGCTGCGGCACGCCCTGGAGAAGGAGCCGCCGCGGCCGGGGGACGGCTTCGGACCCGCGCCCTACCCGTGGCCCGGCGACGCGCTGGGCGCCCACGGCACGGACGGTACGGCGCTGGCGTACCGGCTGGTGGCAGGCGGGCGGCCGCTGGGCACGCTGGTCATCGGGCGGTGCGGGCTCGCCCGCTTCCCCGACGAGATCACCGGCCTGGTCGAGGACCTGGGCCGCCGGGTGGCCCTCGCCATCGGCGCGGCCCGGCAGTACGCCCGGCAGGCCACCATCAGCGCCGTCCTCCAGCGCGGACTGCTGCCCGGCGCGGTCGCGGAGATCCCCGGCATGAGCAGCGCGCTGGTCTACGAGCCCTGCGACCAGAGCGGCCCCAGCGGCGACTTCTACGACCTGTTCCCGGCGGGCGACGGCCGCTGGTGCTTCGCGATCGGCGACGTCCAGGGCAAGGGCCCGGAGGCGGCGGTCGTGATCGGCCTCGCCCGGCCCTGGCTGCGGCTGCTGGCCCGCGAGGGGTACCGGGTGGCCGACGTCCTCGACCGGCTCAACCAGCTCCTGCTGGACGACGCCATGGAGGCCGCCGACGCCGCGGCGCGCGCCCTGGTCGCCGCCGACGGCCGCGGGGAGGGCCCGCAGACCCGCTTCCTCTCCCTCCTGTACGGCGAGCTGATCCCGTACGACGGCGGGGTCCGCTGCACCCTCGCCTCCGCCGGGCACCCCCTGCCGCTGGTCCTCGGCCCCGACGGGAGCGTGCGCACCGCGGCCCGCCCGCAGACGCTGCTCGGCGTGGTCGAGGACGAGACCTACACCAGCGAGACCCTGGACCTCGGGCCCGGCGAGAGCCTGCTGTGCGTCACCGACGGAGTGACCGAACGGCGCCGGGGCCCCCACCAGTTCGACGACGCCGACGGCCTCGCCACCGCCCTCGCCTCCTGCGCCGGCCTCACCGCCGAGGAGATCGCGGAAAGGATCCGCCACCTGGTCCACACCTTCAGCGAGTCACCCCCGGACGACGACCTGGCCCTGCTGGTGCTCCAGGCGGAGTGAGGGGGCGTCCGGGCCGGCCCGCCGGGTCCGGAGCGGCTCCGGGGGCGCCGTCAGGCCGTCCGGTCGGGCAACTCCCGCGCCTCGGCGGTGCGGTGATGGTCCGGGCCGAAGGCGGCCAGGCAGGCGTCGTGGGCGGTCGCGGCCCCGGCGCGGGCCTCGGCAGCGCGGCCCAGCCCCAGGAGCGCGGTGGCCATGGCCAGTTCGACGGCGCCGGTCTCGGGACGGCGCTGGTCCTCGGGCAGTCCGCGGCGCGACTCCCCGGCGCGCTCCGCTTCGGCGAGAGCCTCTTCGTGGCGGCCCTGACCGCTGAGGCTGCGGGCCAGACCGAGCCGCAGGACCAGGGCGAGCCGGCCCACCGCGGCCGGGAGCGCCTCGCGGGCCAGCGCCTCGGCCTCCGGATGGCGGCCCTGCCCGTTGAGGGCGTAGACCAGCCCGTTTCGTGCGGCCGCGGCTATGAGCGGCATCTCCGGCCCCCTGCCGCGGTCCGCGCTCCGGGCGACGGCCGCGCACTCCGCCTCGCTTTCGGCGTGCCGGGAGAGCACGGACAGCGTCTGGGCGCGGTTCGAGCGCAGCGTCAGGGTCCGCGGATGTCCGGCGCCGAAGACCTTTCCGAAGACCGGCAGCAGGCCGTCGTACAGGGCGAAGGCCTCGGCGTGGCGGCCCTGGGCGCTCGTCGCCGCCGCGGCGATGCCCAGCGCCAGCGGCGCCTCCTCGCGCGGGAAGGACCGGGCCGCGGCGACGGCGCGCGCCTCGGCCTCCGCCTCCGCGAGGCGCCCGGCCTTATACAGGGCCGTGGGCCAGGGACGGCCCCGCCGCCCGCCCGCCGTCGTTTCGGCCACGCGGCCGGAAGAGTTTCATGCGCGGAGCATAGGGAGCGGCCCGTCCACCGCGCCCCCGGTCCTCCTCCGTGCTCGTCGCCCCGGACCGCGCGGCGGTGCTGGACAATAGGCGTATGCCTTCCGCACTCCCCGACGGTGAGCCCGTACCCGATGACGGTGTGCTGCCCGCGCACGCGCTCGACGGGGCGGGGGAGCGTCCGCTCGGTTTCTATCTGCACGTCCCGTACTGCGCGACCCGCTGCGGGTACTGCGACTTCAACACGTACACCGCGACCGAGCTGCGCGGCACCGGCGGGGTGCTGGCCTCCCGTGACAACTACGCCGAGACGCTCGTCGACGAGGTCCGGCTCGCCCGCAAGGTGCTCGGCGACGACCCCCGGCCGGTGCGCACGGTGTTCGTCGGCGGCGGTACGCCCACGCTGCTGGCGGCCGGCGATCTCGTACGGATGCTGGCGGCGATCCGCGACGAGTTCGGGCTCGCCCCGGACGCCGAGGTCACCACGGAGGCGAACCCCGAGTCGGTCGACCCGGCCTACCTCGCCACCCTCCGCGAGGGCGGTTTCAACCGGATCTCCTTCGGGATGCAGAGCGCGAAGCAGCATGTGCTGAAGATCCTCGACCGCACCCACACCCCCGGCCGCCCCGAGGCGTGCGTGTCGGAGGCCCGTGCGGCGGGCTTCGGGCATGTGAACCTCGACCTGATCTACGGCACTCCGGGCGAGAGCGACGACGACTGGCGGGCCTCCCTCGACGCGGCGATCGGCGCGGGCCCCGACCACGTCAGCGCGTACGCCCTCATCGTGGAGGAGGGCACGCAGCTCGCCCGCCGGATCCGCCGGGGCGAGGTCCCGATGACCGACGACGACGTGCACGCCGACCGCTATCTGATCGCCGAGGAGACCCTCTCCGCCGCCGGCTTCGACTGGTACGAGGTCTCCAACTGGGCCGCCTCCGAGGCGGGCCGCTGCCTGCACAACGAGCTGTACTGGCGGGGCGCGGACTGGTGGGGCGCAGGCCCCGGCGCGCACTCCCATGTGGGCGGCGTGCGCTGGTGGAACGTGAAACACCCCGGCGCCTACGCTGCCGCCCTGGCCGGGGGCCGCTCGCCGGGCGCGGGCCGCGAGGTGCTGTCCGCGGAGGACCGCCGGGTCGAGCGCGTCCTCCTGGAACTCCGGCTCCGCGAGGGCGTCCCGCTCTCCCTGCTGAAGGAGACCGGCCTCGCCGCCTCCCGCCGCGCCCTCGCGGACGGCCTCCTCCAGCCCGCCCCCTATGCCGAGGGCCGCGCCGCCCTCACCCTGCGGGGCCGGCTGCTGGCGGACGCGGTGGTACGGGACCTGGTGGACTGATCACCCCGGCGAGTGAATCGGTGCGGAACGCCGGTTCGGTCCTTAACCTGATTCGTAGGCTGCCGCCAAAAGGACGCGGCGGATGTGGAGGGCCACGGAGATGACCGCTGTGGACGAGCGCAGGATGGCAGAGTTCTTCTCGGCGTTCGAGCCCCGGAGGGTGTGAAAGCCGAGCTTCTCCGGGGGGAAATCGTCATGATGTCCAGCCCTGATCTGGTGCACAACCGGATCGTCGCCGATGTGCAGGACCAGATTCCGAGGGAGCGTTGGGAGCGTCTTCAGACCACCGACGTCGACATCGTCACCGAGGCGAGCGAGCCGGTACCGGATCTTGTGATCCTGGAGCGGGGAGCCGGCCCGGCCTCCGGGCGTCTCCTGCCGTCCCACCTCGTCACCGTGGTGGTCGAAGTCGTCTCCAAGGCGAGTGTCGATCGGGACTACGGCGTCAAGCGCTCGATCTACGCGGCAGGCAAGGTGCCTGCCTACCTGATCATCGACCCCGTCGTCGCTCACCGCGTTCTGCTCACCGAGCCCACCGGCACCGGGGAAGACGCCGACTACCAACTACAGCGAGTCACCAAGTTCGGTGACCCGGTGCCGCTGGAACTGCTCGGCGTCGAGCTGGAGACAGGCGATTTCGAGGTCCTCCCCAACGTCAGGCCCCACCGCTACCCGTGACGAAGTCGATCAGCTCCTCCACCCGGCCCAGCAGCTCCGGTTCCAGGTCCTTGTAGGAGTTCACCCGCTTCAGGATCGCCTGCCACACCGCGCCGGTGTTGTCCGAGGGCCAGCCCAGGGCGCGGCACACGCCCGTCTTCCAGTCCTGGCCGTGCGGCACCCGAGGCCACCCCGCGATCCCCAGCGACGCCGGTTTCACCGCTTCCCAGATGTCGATGTACGGATGCCCCACGACCAGCGCGTGTTCACTGGTCACCGACCGGGCGATGCGGAATTCCTTCGTGCCCGGCACCAGGTGGTCCACGAGGACGCCGAGGCGGGCGTCCGGACCGGGGGCGAAGTCGGCGACGATCGCGGGGAGGTCGTCCACACCCTCCAGGTACTCCACGACCACGCCCTCGATGCGCAGGTCGTCGCCCCAGACCTTCTCGACCAGCTCGGCGTCGTGCCGGCCCTCGACGTAGATGCGCCCGGCGCGGGCCACACGGGCGCGGGCGCCGGGGACGGCGACGGAGCCGGAGGCGGTGCGGGCGGGGCGCGCCGGGCCGGCGGAGGGTCGTACGAGCGTCACCGCCCGGCCCTCCAGCAGGAAGCCGCGCGGCTCCAGCGGGAATACCCGGTGCTTGCCGAAGCGGTCCTCCAGCGTCACCGTGCCCGCCTCGCAGCGGATCACCGCCCCGCAGAACCCGGTACCGGGCTCCTCCACGACCAGCCCCGGCTCGGCGGGCACCTCCGGCACCGGCTGGGGCTTCTTCCAGGGAGGGGGCAGGTCGGGGGAGTACTGGCGGGAGCGCGGGCCCGAAGGGCCCCCGTTGGAAGGGCGGTGGTGGGAGACGGGTGGGCGCATTCGGATGACGATAGGAGAAGCGGCGGGCGCGCGCTCACGACACGCCGGTAAGTCCGCGTGCGTGCGGCTCAGTTCACGCCGAACCGCGCGGCCAGCGCGTCCCGTTGGCGCCGTACGAACGCCGCGTCGACCACCGCCCCGTGGCCGGGCACGTACAGCGCGTCCTCGCCGCCCAGCGCCAGCAGCCGGTCCAGCGCGTCCGGCCAGCGCGAGGGCACGGCGTCCGGGCCCGCCTGGGGCTCCCCGGACTCCTCCACCAGGTCCCCGCAGAACATCACCTCCGGCTCGCCCGGCACCAGAACCACCAGGTCATGGGCGGTGTGGCCGGGGCCCACATTGGCCAGCAGCGCCTGGCGGCCACCGCCCAGCTCCAGGGTCCGCTCCCCGGAGACCAGGTGCCGCGGCGGCACCAGCGCCAGCGCCGCCTCCTCGGCCTCGTCCGCGGGCAGCCCGTGGCGGACCGCGTCGTACCGCAGCTCGTCCCGCCCGCGGCGGACCACCCCGTCCGCCCCCACCGCCGCGTACACCTCGGCCCCAGCGAACGCCGGAGCCCCGAAGACATGGTCGAAATGGACATGGGTCAGCGCGAGATGGGTCACACGCCCACCGGCGAGCACCTCGGCCGCGGACCGCAGCCGCGCCCCCTCCGCCAGGCTCGACCCGGCGTCCACCATCAGCGCCGTGTCCGCGCCCAGGACCAGCCCCGCCGTGCAGTCCCAGCCCGGCAGCCGGCACCGCCCCACCCCGGCGGTCAGCCGCTCCCAGCCACCCTCTTCCCAAGTCACCGTCATACCGCGACGCTAGCCGCAGGAGCGGACGCACGGGCACCGACCTTGCCCGCTGCGTACCCCACGGCCGTACACTGGGCCGGGGAACGCTGGCACTCGCATGCGAAGAGTGCCAAGACGGACACAAGAGGGACAGCCTCGCAAGTGAGGGGACGACGTGCTGGAGGTGCGCGCGAATGCTGAGTGAACGCAGGCTTCAGGTACTGCGCGCCATCGTCCAGGACTATGTCGGCACCGAGGAGCCCGTCGGCTCCAAGGCCCTGACCGAGCGGCACAACCTCGGCGTGTCCCCGGCGACCGTGCGCAATGACATGTCGGCCCTGGAGGACGAGGGGTACATCGCGCAGCCGCACACCAGCGCGGGGCGCATCCCCACCGACAAGGGCTACCGGCTGTTCGTCGACAAGCTCGCGGGCGTCAAGCCGATGACCGCGCCCGAGCGCCGCGCGATCCAGAACTTCCTCGACGGCGCCGTCGACCTCGACGACGTCGTGGCGCGTACGGTGCGGCTGCTCGCGCAGCTGACCCGGCAGGTCGCCGTCGTGCAGTACCCGTCCCTGACCCGGTCCACCGTGCGGCACGTGGAGCTGCTGGCGCTCGCCCCGGCGCGCGTGATGCTGGTGCTGATCACGGACACCGGCCGGGTCGAGCAGCGGATGGTCGACTGCCCGGCGCCGTTCGGCGAGGCGTCCCTCGCGGACCTGCGCGCGCGGCTCAACAGCCGGGTCGCCGGCCGCCGGTTCGCGGACGTGCCGAAGCTGGTCGAGGACCTGCCGGACGCCTTCGAACACGAGGATCGCGGTACGGTCTCCACGGTGCTCTCCACCCTTCTGGAGACACTGGTGGAGGAGAACGAGGAGCGGCTGATGATCGGCGGCACCGCCAATCTCACCCGCTTCGGACATGATTTCCCCCTCACGATCCGGCCCGTCCTGGAGGCCCTGGAGGAGCAGGTCGTGCTCCTCAAGCTCCTCGGCGAGGCGAAGGATCCGGGCATGACCGTGCGCATCGGGCACGAGATCGCCCACGAAGGACTCAACTCAACCTCCGTGGTGTCGGTGGGCTACGGTTCGGGCGGCGAGGCGGTTGCCAAGCTCGGCGTGGTCGGACCGACCCGCATGGACTATCCGGGAACGATGGGAGCGGTACGCGCAGTGGCACGGTACGTCGGACAGATCCTGGCGGAGTCGTAAGTGGCCACGGACTACTACGCCGTTCTCGGCGTGCGCCGCGACGCGTCGCAGGATGAGATCAAGAAGGCGTTCCGTCGGCTCGCGCGCGAGCTGCACCCGGACGTCAACCCCGATCCGAAGACCCAGGAGCGGTTCAAGGAGATCAACGCCGCTTACGAGGTGCTGTCGGACCCGCAGAAGAAGCAGGTCTACGACCTCGGCGGCGACCCCCTCTCGCAGTCCGGCGGCGCCGGCGCGGGCGGCTTCGGGGCCGGTGGCTTCGGCAACTTCTCCGACATCATGGACGCGTTCTTCGGCACGGCGTCGCAGCGCGGACCGCGCTCGCGCACCCGGCGCGGCCAGGACGCGATGATCCGGATCGAGGTCGAGCTGGACGAGGCGGCCTTCGGGACGACCAAGGACATCCAGGTCGACACCGCGGTCGTCTGCAACACCTGCAACGGCGAGGGTGCGGCTCCGGGCACGTCGGCGCAGACCTGCGACATGTGCCGCGGCCGCGGCGAGGTCTCGCAGGTCACCCGGTCCTTCCTGGGCCAGGTCATGACCTCGCGGCCGTGCCCCCAGTGCCAGGGCTTCGGGACCGTGGTGCCCACGCCGTGCCCGGAGTGCGCCGGTGACGGACGGGTCCGCTCGCGGCGGACGCTGACCGTGAAGATCCCGGCCGGTGTCGACAACGGCACCCGGATCCAGCTCGCCGGCGAGGGCGAGGTCGGCCCCGGCGGCGGTCCGGCCGGTGACCTGTACGTGGAGATCCACGAGCTGCCGCACCCGCGCTTCCAGCGCCGCGGCGACGATCTGCACTGCACGGTGACGATCCCGATGACCGCGGCCGCGCTCGGCACCAAGGTGCCGCTGGAGACGCTGGACGGCATGGAGGAGATCGACATCCGGCCCGGCACCCAGTCCGGGCAGTCGATCCCGCTGCACAACCGGGGCGTCACGCATCTGCGGGGCGGCGGCCGGGGCGACCTGATCGTGCACGTCGAGGTGCAGACGCCGACGAAGCTCGACCCCGAGCAGGAGCGGCTGCTGCGCGAGCTGGCCAAGCTGCGCGGCGAGGAGCGCCCGCAGGGGCAGTTCCAGCCGGGTCAGCAGGGGCTGTTCTCGCGGCTGAAGGACGCGTTCAACGGCCGCTGAGCCTCCGGCCGCGCCAGGCCGCCGTGGCGACCTCCGACCGGGAGCTGCCACGGCACCTGGCCCGGCTCCCGACCGGGGCTGCCGCGGCATCTCCGTCGCGGCTGCCGGCCGGGGCTGCCGCAACCACCCCCGTCGCGGTTTCTGACCGGGGGCTGTCACGGCGCCTGGCCCGGCTTCCGATCGGGGGCTGTCACGGCGCCTGGCCCGGCTTCCGATCGGGGGCTGTCATGGCGCCTGGCCCGGCTTCTGACCGGGGCTGCCGCAGCACCCGTCACGGTCCCCGGCCGGGGCCGCCGCAGCACCCCCGTCCCGGTCTCCGGCCGAGGGCTGTCAGGGGCACCCCGCACGGCCTCTGACCGGGCACGGCGTGGAATATGCCGATCCTGACGGCCGATTCGGACTTGTTCGGTGGACGTGACACCATGCGGGCATGTCCTCCGCACTGACCGATCTCCTCCGGCACCCGATCGTGCAGGCCCCCATGGCGGGCGGCGTCTCGGTGCCGGAGCTCGCCGCCGCCGTCTCCGAGGCCGGCGGGCTCGGGTTCCTGGCCGCCGGGTACAAGACGGCCGACGGCATGTACCAGGAGATCAAGCGGCTGCGGAGCCTCACCGACCGGCCCTTCGGCGTCAACGTCTTCATGCCGCAGCCCGAGTACCCCGGTGCAAGCACCGGCTCCACCGGAGCGGCCGAGGCCGCGCCCCTTTCCGGCGCGGTCGAGGTCTATGCCCATCAGCTCGCGGGCGAGGCCGCCTGGTACGAGACCGAGCTGGGCGACCCGGACCACGGCCGCGACGACGGCTACGACGCCAAGCTCGCGGTGCTCCTGGACGACCCGGTGCCGGTGGTCTCCTTCCACTTCGGGGTGCCGGACCGCCACGCGCTGGAGCGGCTGCGGCGGGCCGGGACCGTCACGCTGGTCACCGCCACCACCGCCGAGGAGGCCGTCGCGGTGGAGCGGGCCGGAGCGGACGCGGTGATCGCGCAGGGCGTGGAGGCCGGCGGCCATCAGGGCACGCACCGGGACGTCCCGGAGAACGACGGCACCGGCCTCGGCCTGCTCTCCCTGGTCACCCAGATCCGCGAGGCCGTGCACCTCCCCGTCGTCGCGGCCGGCGGCATCATGCGCGGCGCCCAGATCGCGGCCGTCCTCGCGGCCGGCGCGAGCGCGGCCCAGCTGGGCACCGCCTTCCTCGCCACCCCCGAGTCCGGCGCCCCCGCCGTGCACAAGGAGGCGCTGACCAACCCCCTGTTCGTCCGCACCGAGCTGACCCGCGCGTTCACCGGCCGCCCCGCGCGCGGACTGGTCAACCGCTTCCTGCGCGAGCACGGCCCGTACGCGCCCGCCGCCTACCCGGAGGTCAACCACCTCACCTCGCCGCTGCGCAAGGCCGCCGCGAAGGCCGGGGACGCGCAGGGCATGGCGCTGTGGGCGGGCCAGGGCCACCGGCTGGCCAGGGAACTGCCCGCCGGACAGCTGGTGGAGGTGCTCGCCGCCGAACTCGCCGACGCCCAAACGGCGTTCGCCGCGGGAGGTGCCCGGTGACCGCGCCCGTCTTCGTCGTACCCGACTTCGCCGCGGACGGCGACCGCTATGTCCTGGACGGGCCCGAGGGCCGGCACGCCGTCTCGGTCAAGCGTCTGGAGGCCGGTGAGGAGGTGGTCCTCACCGACGGCGCCGGGCGCTACGCGGTGTGCGAGGTGCTCGGCAGCGAGGGCAAGGACCGCCTCGTCGTACGGATGCCTCAGGTGTCCGAGGAACCCGAACCGCGGCCCCGGATCACGGTCGTACAGGCCCTGCCCAAGGGCGACCGGGGGGAGTTGGCCGTCGAGACGATGACCGAGGTCGGGGTCGACGCGATTGTGCCCTGGCAGGCCGCGCGCTGCATCACGCAGTGGCGGGGCGAGCGCGGCCTGAAGGCGCTCGGCAAGTGGCGGGCCACCGCGCGCGAGGCCGGCAAGCAGTCCCGCCGGGTCCGCTTCCCACAGGTCGCCGAGGCGGCAACCACCAAGCAGGTCGCGGCACTTCTGGCCGCGGCCGACTTCGCCGGGGTGCTGCACTCCGACTTCGGGCACACCAGCGAGCCGCTGGCCACCGCCGAACTCCCCGCCGAAGGCGATATCGTGCTCGTCGTCGGGCCCGAAGGGGGCGTCTCCCGCGACGAGTTGGCGCTGTTCGAGGAGGCGGGCGCGCGGGCGTACGTCCTCGGGCCCAGCGTGTTGCGCACCTCCACCGCCGGCACCGCGGCCGCCGCCCTCCTCCTGGGGCGCACCGGCCGCTGGTCCTGAACCTCGACCGGGGACACCATGGAACTCGCCCAAGTACGGCTCCTCGTGAGCGACTTCGCCGCCTGCTACCGCTTCTACGCCGACGTGCTCGGCCTGAAGCCGCAGTCCGGCGCGAGCGAGGGCCCCTACGAGAAGTTCAGCCCCCACACCGGGTCCGCCGGGATCGCCCTCCAGGACCGCGCCATGATGGCCGAGCTGCTGCCCGAACTCGCCGGCCCCGCCGACGGCCACCGCTCCCTGGTCGTCCTGCGCGTCGACGACCTCGACGCCTACTGCGCCGAGATCACCGCCCGTGGCGCCACCCTCCTCCAGCCCCCCGCCCCCCAGACCGACCGCATGCGCGTCGCCCACCTCAAGGACCCCGAGGGCAACCTGGTGGAACTCCAGGAGTGGCTGCTGCTGCGGGGCTGAACCACCCCGCCCGGTACGCCGTTTCGAAGGAACCGGCACGCCGAACGGGTGAGTGCGCGGGCGGGGGCTTCCGTCCGTCCCTCTCCCGGTGGCACTCTGCCGTGCATGGGGGCATTCATGTGGATTCGGCCGCGCATGGCCGTTCTCGCCGGGATCGTCGGCGTGGCCGGGGCCGGTGCCGTGGGCTGCCAGTCGGATGTGCTCGGGGCGGCCGGGGTCGCGTACACCACCGGGACGACGGCGACCGCGCGGCTGGAACAGGCGGACGTACACGTCGGCTGGCTCACCTGCACCGGCGACTCCCGCCCGCCCGCCGGGGCGAGCGCGGCGCCGGGGCGGGACGCGGTGGTCTCCGTCGACTGCCGGGGCGAGACCGGCGACCGGGGCCGGATCACCGTGAACGGCGAGGTCACCCGTGCCGTGGACGGAGCCTGCGTCCGGGGCGACCTGCGGGCCAGGGTCGAGGGGAGGCAGGTGTTCCACGTCAGCGGACTCGGCGACTGCGCGACCGCGCCGGCCCCGGCGTACCGGCCGCCCACCTTCACCTACCGCCCGCCCAGCTACCCGCCCGTCGGCGCACAGCCCGCCGTCACGGTCACCGTCACCCGCACCCTGTGGTGCCAGAGCGACCCCGACTGCCTGCCCGTGGCGGGCAAGTGATCGAAACGGGCCCTGCGGACGGCGGCCGCTGCGTAAGGTGACGGGGTGACTCAGGGCGCTTCGACAGGAACCTCCGGCTACCTCCGATTCCCGCACCTGCGCGGCGACTTGGTGACCTTCACCGCCGAGGACGACGTGTGGCTCGCCCCCCTCGACGGGGGCCGCGCCTGGCGGGCCAGTGCCGACAACATCCCGGTGAACCACCCCCGCATCTCGCCCGACGACACCACCCTCGCCTGGACCTCCACCCGCGACGGCGCCCCCGAGGTGCACATCGCGCCCCTCGACGGCGGGCCCGCCAAACGCCTCACCTACTGGGGCAGTTGGCAGACGCGGGTGCTCGGCTGGACCCCCGAGGGCCACGTCCTCGCGCTGAGCACCACCGGCCAGCCCAGCCGGCGCCGCACCTGGGCCCGCGCCGTCCCCCTCGACGGCGGACCCGCCACCACCCTGCCGTACGGCCCCGTCGGCGATGTCGCCCATGGCCCGCACACCGTGCTGCTGTCCGTCCCGATGGGCCGCGAGGCCGCCTGGTGGAAGCGCTACCGCGGCGGCTCCGCCGGCAAGCTGTGGATCGACCGGGACGGAAACGGGGAGTTCACCCGGCTGCACGAAGAACTCGACGGCAACATCGAGTACCCCTTCTGGGTCGGCGACCGCCTGGCCTTCCTCTCCGACCACGAGGGCACCGGCGCCCTCTACTCCTCCCGCGCCGACGCCTCGGACCTGCGCCGGCACACCCCCCTCGACACCTTCTACGCCCGGCACGCCGCCACCGACGGCACCCGCGTCGTCTACTCCAGCGCCGGCCGGCTCTGGCTCCTCGACGACCTCGACGGCGCCGCCCCGCGCCCACTGGACATCCGCCTCGGCGGCCCCCGCGTCGATCTCCAGCACTTCCAGGTGGACGCCTCCCGCTGGTTCGGTCCGGCCGCCCCCGACCACACCGCCCGCGGCAGCGCCGTCGGCCTGCGCGGCACCGTCCACTGGGTCACCCACCGCTCCGGTCCGGTGCGCGCCCTCGCCGCCGAACCCGGCGTCCGCACCCGGCTGCCCCGCACCTTCCGCGCCGACGGCGAGGAATGGGTGGTCTGGGTCACCGACGCCGAGGGCGAGGACGCCCTGGAGTTCGCCCCCGCCACCGGCCCCGCCCTCGGCGCCACCCCCCGCCGGCTCGCCGCCGGACGCCTCGGCCGGGTCCTGGAACTCGCCATGGCCCCCGACGGCAGCCGCGCCGCCGTCGCCGCCCACGACGGCCGGCTGCTGCTGGTCGAACGGGAGACCGGCGAGGTCCGCGAGGTCGACCACAGCGCGGACGGCGACGTCCGCGACCTCACCTTCTCGCCCGACTCCGCCTGGCTCGCCTGGACCCACCCCGGCCCCCGCCCGCTGAGCCAGCTGCGCCTCGCCCACACCACCGACCTGACCGTCAGCGAGGCCACCCCGCTGCGCTTCCAGGACCACGCGCCCGCCTTCACCCTCGACGGCAAGCACCTCGCCTTCCTCTCCAACCGCTCCTTCGACCCGGTCTACGACGAACACGCCTTCGACCTGGCCTTCGTGGGCGGCACCCGCCCCTACCTGATCACCCTCGCCGCGACCACCCCCTCCCCGTTCGGACCGCAGCGCCACGGCCGCCCGTTCGAGACCTCCGACAAGGGGGAGACCCCCGACAGCGAGGGCGTGCCCAGCACCCGGATCGACCTCGACGGGCTCGCCGACCGCATCGTGCCCTTCCCGGTCGAGTCCGCCCGCTACGGCCATCTGCGCGCCGCCAAGGACGGCGTGCTCTGGCTGCGCCACCCGCTGCACGGCGTCCTCGGCGCCACCCGCGCCACCCCCGACGAGCCCTACCCGCACACCGAGCTGGAGCGCTACGACCTCGCCCAGCAGCGCCTGGAGCACCTCGCCGCCGACGCCGACCACTTCGAGGTCAGCGGCGACGGCAAGCGGGTCCTGCTGTGGACCGACGGCAAGCTCAAGGTCGTACCCAGCGACCGCCGCGCCTCCACGGACGAGGACAGCGACTCCCACATCACCGTCGACCTCGGCCGCATCCGGCAGACCGTCGACCCCGCCGCCGAGTGGCGGCAGATGTACGACGAGACCGGCCGCCTCATGCGGGACAACTTCTGGCGCCCCGACCTCGGCGGCGTCGACTGGGACGGCGTCCTCGACCGCTACCGCCCCCTGCTGGACCGCCTCGCCACCCACGACGACCTGGTGGACCTGCTGTGGGAGGTGCACGGCGAACTCGGCACCTCGCACGCCTATGTCAGCCCCCGCGGCGGCTACGGCGACGGCCCCCGCCAGGGCCTGCTCGGCGCGGACATCTCCCGCCACGAGGACGGCAGCTGGCGCGTCGACCGCATCCTGCCCTCGGAGACCTCCGACCCCGAGGCGCGCAGCCCGCTCGCCGCGCCCGGCGTCGCCGTCCGCCCCCAGGACGCGATCCTCGCCGTCGCCGGCCACCCCGTCGACCCGGTGACCGGACCCGGCCCGCTGCTCACCGGCACGGCCGGCCGCCCCGTCGAACTCACCGTCTCGCCCGTGGCGGGCGGCGACCCCCGGCACGTCGTCGTCATCCCGCTCGCCGACGAGGAGCCCCTGCGCTACCACGCCTGGGTCGCGGACCGCCGCGCCCATGTCCACGAGCGCTCCGGCGGCCGTCTCGGCTACCTCCACGTGCCCGACATGCAGGCCCCCGGCTGGGCCCAGATCCACCGCGACCTGCGTGTCGAGGTCGCCCGCGAGGGCCTGATCGTGGACGTCCGGGAGAACCGCGGCGGCCACACCTCCCAGCTCGTCGTGGAGATACTGGCCCGCCGCATCGTCGGCTGGGACCTCCCGCGCGGGGGCCGCGCGTTCAGCTACCCCATGTACGCCCCGCGCGGCCCCGTCGTCGCCGTCGCCAACGAGTTCTCCGGCTCCGACGGCGACATCGTGAACGCCGCCATCAAGGCCCTCGGCATCGGCCCCGTCGTCGGCACCCGCACCTGGGGCGGCGTCATCGGCATCGACAGCCGCTACCGGCTGGTCGACGGCACCCTGGTCACCCAGCCCAAGTACGCCATGTGGCTGGACGGCCCCGGCTGGACCGTGGAGAACCACGGCGTCGACCCGGACGTGGAGGTCGTACAGACTCCCCAGGACTGGGCCGCCGGCCGCGATCCCCAACTGGACGAGGCGATCAGGCTGGCACTGGAGTCGCTGGAGTCCGCTCCCGCGAAGACCCCGCCCGCCCTGCCGACCTGAAAGGGGCGCGGGGCCGTGCCGATCCGCGGCCCCGCCGCATGGGTCGCGACCAACCACGAACCACCCGCACCCGACCGACTACGATGATCCCCCCGAACCCGACCTCCCGGCGAAAGCGAGCGCACGCGAAATGGCTGGAGAACCGCAGGACGACTGCCTGTTCTGCAAAATCGTCGCGGGCCACATCCCGGCCACCGTCGTCCGCGAGACGGAGACCACCGTCGCCTTCCGGGACATCAACCCCCAGGCCCCCACGCACGTCCTGGTGATCCCCAAGGCCCATTACCGGGACATCGCCACGCTCGCCGCCGGCGCCCCCGAGATCGCCGCGGACGTGCTGCGCGAGACCCGGGCGGTGGCCGAGGAGGAAAAGCTCGACAGCTACCGCGTCGTCTTCAACACCGGCGCCGGCGCCGGCCAGACCGTCTGGCACGCCCACGGGCACGTGCTCGGCGGCCGCGGTCTTCAGTGGCCGCCTGGATAACCCGCCATGTCCGTCCGTGAACTCGTCGTCCTCGGCACCGCGAGCCAGGTCCCGACCCGGCACCGCAACCACAACGGCTACCTGCTGCGCTGGGACGGCGAGGGCATCCTGTTCGACCCCGGCGAGGGCACCCAGCGGCAGATGCTGCGCGCCGGGGTCGCCGCGCACGACCTGAACCGGCTCTGCGTCACCCACTTCCACGGCGATCACAGCCTCGGCCTCGCCGGGGTCATCCAGCGCATCAACCTGGACCGGGTGCCGCACCGGATCACCGCGCACTACCCGGCCTCCGGGCAGCGCTTCTTCGACCGGCTGCGGTACGCCACCGCCTACCGGGAGACCGTCGGCGTCACCGAGGTCCCGGTGACCGCCGACGGCACCCTCGCGGTGACCCCGTCGTACACCCTGGAGGCCCGCAGGCTCTCGCACCCGGTGGAGTCGTACGGGTACCGGCTGACCGAGCCCGACGGCCGCCGGATGCTGCCCGAGCGGCTGGCCGCGCACGGGATCGGGGGGCCGGACGTGGGCGTGCTCCAGCGCGAGGGCCGGCTCGGGGACGTGACGCTGGCGGAGGTCAGCGAGGTGCGGCGCGGACAGCGGTTCGCGTTCGTCATGGACACCCGGCTCTGCGCGGGTGTGCACGCGCTCGCCGAGGGCTGCGACCTGCTGGTCATCGAGTCCACCTTCCTGGACGAGGACGAGGAACTGGCCGTGGAGCACGGCCACTTGACGGCCGGGCAGGCCGGAGCGGTCGCGCGGGACGCGGGGGTACGGCACCTCGTGCTCACCCACTTCAGCCAGCGGTACCCGGACCCAGCGGAGTTCGAGCGGCAGGCGCGGGCCGCGGGCTTCACGGGTGAGCTGACCGTGGCGTACGACCTCCAGCGAGTGCCGGTTCCGAAACGACGGTAAGTGCGCCGTACGATGCTTTGATGCCCCTCCCCAAAGCAGAACTGCACCTCCACATCGAAGGCACCCTGGAGCCGGAGCTGGCCTTCGAGCTGGCCGCCCGCAACGGCGTGAAGCTGCGCTACGCCGACACGGACGAGCTGCGCGAGGCGTACCGGTTCAAGGACCTCCAGTCCTTTCTGAACCTGTACTACGAGCTGATGACCGTCCTGCGGACCGAGCGGGACTTCGAGGACCTGGCCAACGCCTATCTGACCCGCGCCGCGGCGCAGGGCGTGCGGCACGCGGAGATCTTCTTCGACCCGCAGGCCCACCTGGCGCGGGGCCTGGACATGGGCACCGTCGTGGAGGGGCTGTGGCGGGCGCTCGGCCGCAGCGAGGAGAACCACGGCGTCTCCACCCGGCTCATCCTGTGCTTCCTGCGCGACGAGTCCGCCGACTTCGCGCTGGAGACCCTGGAGGCCGCGCGGCCGTACCTCGACCGGATCACCGGCATCGGCCTGGACTCCGCCGAGGTCGGGCACCCGCCGGTGAAGTTCCGCGAGGTGTACGAGACCGCCGCCGCGCTGGGGCTGCGCCGGGTGGCGCACGCCGGCGAGGAGGGGCCGCCGGAGTACATCACCGAGTCCCTGGACCTGCTCGGCGTCGAGCGCGTCGACCACGGACTGCGCTGCATGGAGGACCCCGCCCTGGTGGAGCGGCTGGTGCGCGAGCGCATCCCGCTCACCCTGTGCCCGCTGTCCAACGTCCGGCTGCGCACGGTGGACACCCTGGCCGACCACCCGCTGCCGGCCATGCTGGACGCGGGGCTGCTGTGCACGGTCAACTCCGACGACCCGGCCTACTTCGGCGGTTACGCCGAGGACAACTTCCAGGCGGTACGCGAGAGTCTGGGGCTGACCGGGGAACGGCTGCGCGAACTGGCCCGCAACTCCTTCCTCGCCTCCTTCCTGGAGGACGACGAGGAGCGCCGCGCCCGGTATCTGGCCGAGGTGGACGCGTACGTGTTCTGAGGGTGTCCGGACCCGGCCCCGGCATGGGCTATGATTGATCATGTCGAGGACGCCGGAACTCCGGTAGCCGGACAGTGCGTTGGTGGTCCAAGGAAAGACGCCCCGCTTCCTGCGGGGAGATGCAGGTGCAAGGCCTGCCCGGCGCTCCAGGCAGAGCCCCGTCCCGCCGTGTGCGGGGGTGGGGCTCTTTCGCTGCGCGCGGGCCCGCCCGTATGCCCGTGCGCTGCGCGCGCGGTGGTGCACACTGGCCAGATCCAGCACACCAGGGAGCGCACCGTGACCTCGTCGCACACCCTCATCGGAGAGGAACCCGAGCACCTCACCCCGGCGGGCCACCGCCAGGCCCAGGTCGATCCGCTCGCCGCGCTGCGCGCCCCCGGCGACCCGCCCTGGGACGTCTATCTCACGGGCACCGTCTTCCTCGACATCATCTTCACCGGCCTGGACTCCGCCCCCGTGCGCGGCACCGAGTCCTGGGCGCGCGGCATGGGCTCAAGCCCCGGCGGGGTCGCCAACATGGCCAGCGCGCTGGCCCGGCTCGGACTGCGCACCTCGCTCGCGGCGGCGTTCGGGGACGACCACTACGGGGAGTACTGCTGGGACGCCCTCGAACAGGGCGAGGGGATCGACCTCACGCCCTCCCGGACGGTGCCCGGCTGGCACTCGCCGGTGACCGTGTCCATGGCGTACGAGGGCGAGCGGACGATGGTCTCGCACGGGCACGAGCCGCCGCCCGAGGAACCGGCCCCCGACTGCCCGCCGCGCGCACGGGCCGCCGTCGCCTCCCTCACGCCGGGCCGCCGCGCCCCCTGGATCGCCCAGGCCGCGCGCGGCGGGGCCCGGATCTTCGCCGACGTGGGCTGGGACGAGACCGGCGCCTGGGATCTCGCCGGGCTGCCCGACCTCGAACACTGCGAGGCGTTCCTGCCCAACGCGGAGGAGGCGAAGCGGTACACCGGCGCCGACTGCCCGCGGCTGGCCGCGCACGCGCTCACCGAGTACGTGCCGGTGGCGGTGGTGACGCTGGGCTCGGAGGGCGCGTACGCGGTGGACCGCCGTACCGGCGAGGCGGCGGAGGTCCCGGCGATCGCGGTGGAGGCGCTGGACCCCACGGGCGCGGGGGACGTCTTCGTGGCCGGCTTCGTGACCGGGTCGCTCGCGGGCTGGCCGCTGGCCGACCGGCTGGCCTTCGCGGGGCTCACGGCCGCGCTGTCGGTGCAGGAGTTCGGCGGGTCCCTGTCGGCGCCGGGCTGGTCGGAGATCGGCGCCTGGTGGCGGCGGGTCCAGTCGCTGCCGGCCCAGGACCCGATGGCGCTGGAGCGGTACGCCTTCCTCGACCGGCTGGTCCCGGAGGAGCTGGACCGGCCGTGGCCGCTGCGCCGGGCCGTGCCCACGATCGGCTTCCGGGGCCCCGGCTGACGGGCGGGGCGGGCCGGGGCGGGCGGGGGCGCGCCGCCCGGCCGGGGGAAAAGTCCTACAGGCTTCTGAGCCGTCCGGCGTACTCTGGACAGCGACGAGGCCGCCCTTGGTTGTGCGGTCGTGATCAGGAGGAAGCGCAAGGCCTTCGCGCCGGCCCATGACACAGACACCCACAGCTCACACCCCCGCGCAGGAGCAGGCGAGAGCACAGCTCACCGTCCCCGCCCAGCACCCCATGGTGACCGTTCTGGGTTCCGGCGACTCCCTCCTGCGCGTGATCGAGAGGGCCTTCCCGGCGGCCGACATCCATGTCCGGGGCAATGAGATCAGCACGGTCGGGGATCCGGTGGACGTCGCCCTGATCTCACGCGTGTTCGACGAGATGATGCTGGTGCTCCGCACCGGGCAGCCGATGACGGAGGACGCAGTGGAGCGCTCGATCGCCATGCTCAAGGCGAGCGACAACGGTACGGGCGAAGGCTCGGAGACCCCGGCCGAGGTGCTGACGCAGAACATCCTGTCCTCGCGCGGTCGCACCATCCGCCCCAAGACCCTCAACCAGAAGCGCTATGTCGACGCCATCGACAAGCACACGGTCGTCTTCGGCATCGGCCCCGCCGGCACCGGCAAGACCTACCTGGCCATGGCCAAGGCCGTCCAGGCCCTCCAGTCCAAGCAGGTCAACCGGATCATCCTGACCCGCCCCGCGGTCGAGGCCGGCGAGCGGCTGGGCTTCCTGCCCGGCACCCTCTACGAGAAGATCGACCCCTACCTGCGCCCGCTGTACGACGCGCTGCACGACATGCTCGACCCGGACTCCATCCCCAAGCTGATGGCCGCCGGAACCATCGAGGTCGCCCCGCTGGCCTACATGCGCGGGCGGGCGCAGCCGACCTTCACCAACGTCCTCACCCCGGATGGCTGGCGTCCCATCGGTGACCTCCGGGTCGGCGACCTGGTGATCGGTTCCAACGGCGAGCCGACGCCGGTCCTGGGCGTCTACCCGCAGGGCGAGAAGGACATCTATCGCGTCACGGCCCAGGACGGCTCCTGGACCCTCTGCTGCGGCGAGCACCTGTGGACGGTCAGGACGCGCGACGACAAGCGCCGCGGCAAGCCATGGCGGGTGCTGGAGACCCGCGAGATGATCGGTAATCTGCGGGCCGCGCACGCGCGTCGGTACGAGCTGCCGATGCTCACCGCTCCGGTGTGCTTCCCGGAACGCCAGGTTCCCATGGACCCGTACGCTCTGGGCCTGCTGCTGGGCGATGGGTGCCTGACCGGTTCGACGACGCCTTCCTTCACGACGGAGGACCCGGAGCTGGTGGTGGCTTTGGAGTCGGCGCTTCCCGGTGTCACGGTGCGGCATCGGGGCGGCCCTGACTACGTTCTGAACCGGGTCAAGGCCAGGGGAGACATCGTGACCCTGGAAAGCCCGGTCACGGGGATCCTGCGGCGGCTGGACCTGCTCGGCTCCCGGTCGCACACCAAGTTCATCCCCGACGTCTACCTGCAGAACTCGGCCGGGGTACGGCTAGCCGTCCTCCAGGGGTTGCTCGACTCAGACGGCGGGCCGGTCGCGCAGAAGGACCGGACCTGCCGGATCCAGTACACGACGACTTCGATCATGCTGCGTGACGATGTGATCGCTCTCGTCCAGTCACTGGGCGGTGTCGCGTACACGCGTCGCAGGCCCGCCGAAGGACGCGAGCCGGGCCGGGTGAACGGCCGTGACGTCGTGTACCGCCACGACGCCCACGTCATCGACATCCGTCTCCCGCAGGACATCGAGCCCTTCCGTCTCGCCCGTAAGCGCGACAGGTACCAGGCTGCCGGAGGCGGGGGACGCCCGATGCGCTTCATCGACAGCATCGAGCCCGCGGGGAGGGAGGAATGCGTCTGCATCCAGGTCGCGGCCGAGGACTCCCTCTATGTCACCCAGGACCACTTGCTGACGCACAACACGCTCAACGACGCGTTCATCATCCTGGACGAGGCCCAGAACACGAGCCCCGAGCAGATGAAGATGTTCCTCACCCGGCTCGGCTTCGACTCGAAGATCGTGATCACGGGCGATGTGACGCAGGTCGACCTGCCGAACGGGCAGAAGTCGGGTCTGCGCCAGGTCCAGGAGATCCTGGAGGGCGTCGAGGACGTGCACTTCTCCCGGCTGACGTCGCACGATGTCGTACGGCACAAGCTGGTGGGCCGTATTGTCGACGCGTACGAGAAGTACGACAGCAAGAACGGCACCGAGAACGGCTCCCACCAGGGCGGCCACCGACCGGGCGCCAAGGGCACCAAGGGGAAGTAGACCGGCACGAGCATGTCGATCGACGTCAACAACGAATCCGGCACCGAGGTCGACGAGCAGGCGATCCTCGACATCGCCCGCTATGCGCTCGCGCGGATGCGCATCCACCCGCTCTCCGAGCTCTCCGTGATCGTCGTGGACGAGGACGCCATGGAGCAGCTGCACATCCAGTGGATGGACCTGCCCGGACCCACCGATGTCATGTCCTTCCCGATGGACGAGCTGCGTCCGCCGGGCAAGGACGACGACGAGCCCCCGCAGGGCCTGCTCGGCGACATCGTGCTGTGCCCGGAGGTCGCCGCCAAGCAGGGCGCCGAGGCCCCGACGCAGCACTCCATGGACGAGGAGCTGCAACTGCTCACCGTCCACGGCGTGCTGCACCTGCTCGGCTACGACCACGAGGAGCCGGACGAGAAGGCCGAGATGTTCGGGCTGCAGGCCGCCATCGTGGACGGCTGGCGGGCCGAGCGCGGGCTGACCGGGCCGTCTCCGGCGCCGACCGTCTCGTAAGCGGCCGGATGTCCCCGCAGATCGTGATCGGCGCGATCGCGCTGGTCGTCGTCGCTTGGCTCGCCGCCTGCGCGGAGGCGGGCCTCGCCCGTGTCTCCAGCTTCCGGGCCGAGGAGGCCGTGAAGTCCGGGCGGCGCGGCGGCGAGAAGCTGGCGCAGATCGCCGCCGACCCCACCCGCTACCTCAATGTGGCCCTGCTGGTCCGCGTCGCCTGCGAGATGGCCGCCGCGGCCCTGGTCACCTACGCCTGCCTGGAGTCCTTCCCGGTCACCTGGCAGGCGCTGCTGGTCGCCATCGCGGTGATGGTCCTGGTGTCGTACGTCGCCGTCGGGGTCTCCCCGCGCACCATCGGCCGCCAGCACCCGCTGAACACCGCGACCGTGGCCGCGTACGTCCTGGTGCCGCTGGCCCGGATCATGGGCCCGATCCCCTCGCTGCTGATCCTCATCGGCAACGCGCTCACCCCCGGCAAGGGCTTCCGGCACGGCCCGTTCGCCTCCGAGGCGGAGCTGCGCGCGCTGGTCGACCTCGCCGAGAAGGAGTCGCTGATCGAGGACGAGGAGCGCCGCATGGTGCACTCCGTCTTCGAGCTGGGCGACACCCTGGTGCGCGAGGTGATGGTGCCGCGCACCGACCTGATCACCATCGAGCGCTTCAAGACCATCCGGCAGGCCCTCACCCTCGCCCTGCGCTCCGGGTTCTCCCGGATACCGGTCACCGGGGAGAGCGAGGACGACATCGTCGGGATCGTGTACCTCAAGGACCTGGTCCGCAAGACGCACATCAGCCGGGACGCGGAGAGCGACCTGGTCTCCACGGCCATGCGCCCGGCGGTCTTCGTGCCCGACACCAAGAACGCGGGCGACCTGCTGCGCGAGATGCAGAAGGAGCGCAACCACGTCGCCGTCGTCATCGACGAGTACGGCGGCACCGCGGGCATCGTCACCATCGAGGACATCCTGGAGGAGATCGTCGGCGAGATCACCGACGAGTACGACCGCGAGCTGCCGCCCGTGGTGGACCTGGGCGGGGGCCGCTTCCGGGTCACCGCCCGCCTGGACATCACCGACCTCGGCGAGCTGTACGGCCTGGAGGAGTACGACGACGAGGACGTGGAGACCGTCGGCGGACTGCTCGCCAAGGCCCTCGGCCGCGTCCCCATCGCGGGCGCGTCCGCCGAGGTCGAACTCCCCGACGAGCGGCGGCTGAAGCTCACCGCGGAGTCCTCCGCCGGCCGCCGGAACAAGATCGTCACGGTGCTGGTCGAACCCACGGCCGAGGAGAAGCCCGAGTGACCCCGAAGGAGCTGCGCGCCTTCTGCCTGTCCTTCAACGCGGCCGTGGAGGACTTCCCGTTCGACTCGCGGACCTCGGTCTTCAAGGTGCTGGGCAAGATGTTCGCCCTGACGGACCTGGCCGCGCGGCCCCTGACGGTCAACCTCAAGTGCGACCCGGAGGACGCGGTACGGCTGCGCGCCGACCACGAGGGCCTGATCGTCCCCGGCTGGCACATGAACAAGCGGCACTGGAACACCGTCACCGCCGACGGCCCACTGCCGGACCGGCTGGTGCGCGAACTGATCGAGGACTCGTACGACCTCGTCGTCGCGGGGCTGCCGAGGACCGATCGGCTACGGCTCGACCGGCCCTGAGGACCGGCTCCGACCGGCGGCCCTAATTCCGTTGCCGGGGGCGCTTGTTACCGGAAACCATGCGGCGTATGACCATCCGCTACCCGCGCCCCCTGCGCCCCGGTGACCGTATCGGTGTGACCTCTCCGTCCAGCGGAGTGGCCGAAAGGCTCCGGCCGCGTCTCGACGCCGCGATCAGGAAGGTCGAGTCGTACGGCTACGAGGTGGTCGTCGGCCGGTGCATGGACGGCACCACCCACATCAGCGCCCCGGCCGCCGAACGCGCCGCCGAGCTGACCCGGATGCTCACCGACCCCGCCATCCGCGCCGTCGTCCCCCCGTGGGGCGGCGAGACGGCCATCGACCTGATGCCCCACCTGGACTTCGAGGCGATCCGCCGGGCCGAACCCACCTGGCTCGTCGGCTACTCGGACATGTCGACCGTGCTCGCCCCGCTGACCCTGCTGACCGGAGTGGCGACCGTGCACGGCAACTGCCTCATGGAGACCCCGTACCGGACGCCCGAGGGGCTGCTGTCCTGGCTGGACATCGTGGCCGCGCCCCAGGGCGAGCCGTTCACCCAGACACCGCCCGGCCGGCACCACACCGGGGGCCGCCCCGACTGGGCCGGCGACCCCACAATGCGAGAACTGCCCCTGGACGGAAGGGGCGGCTGGCGGCGGCTCGACGGCGAGGGCGACCTGGACGTCGAGGGGCGGCTGATCGGCGGCTGCGTCGAGACCGTCGGCCCGCTCGCCGGGA
Organism: Streptomyces sp. NPDC043952; assembly: GCF_056435325.1. Taxonomy (NCBI): domain Bacteria; kingdom Bacillati; phylum Actinomycetota; class Actinomycetes; order Kitasatosporales; family Streptomycetaceae; genus Streptomyces; species Streptomyces sp. NPDC043952. Next base: position 4,374 of record NZ_JBWKES010000040.1, on the reverse strand, counting down.
GCCCCTACCTCGACACCACGCGCTTCGCGGGCGACGAGCCGCTGCTCGTCTACGTCGAGGCCGGCGAGGACGATGCGTTCGTCATCGCCCGCCAGCTGCACGGCATGCGCCTCGCCGGGTTCTTCGACCGCGCCGCCGCCGTCCTCGTCGGCCGCACCCGCGCCCCCGGCACCCCGACCCTCACCCAGGACGCGGCCGTCCTCGACGCCCTCGGGCCGCTGGGCGTGCCCATCCTCGCCGATGTCGAGTGCGGGCATGTCGCGCCGTACCTCCCGTTGGTCAACGGCGCGCGCGGCCGTGTGGTGCACACGGCCGCGCGAAGCGGGATCGTCCAGACGCTGGACTGAGGTCAGGCCCTGGAGCGGCGCAGGCCCAGCCCGATCAGGAGGGCGGCGCCGAGCACGATCGCCGTGTCCAGGGCGATCACCGTGTGCACGCCGGTCAGCAGGGAGCCGGAGGTGGTGGCGAGCACGCCCAGCAGCGGGATGCCGACCGTGATGCCGACCTGCTGGGTGGAGGTCACCAGTCCGGTGGCCAGCCCCTGCTCCTCGTCCGGCACACCGGAGGTGACCGTCAGGCCGTACGAGATGATCGCGCCCAGATGGCACATGCTGGCCAGGGCCACCGCGGCCGTGGCGAGCCACACCGACCAGCCGTGGGTGCCCAGCAGGAGCAGGCTCGCGGTGAGCGCGCCCTGGCCGGTCAGCGAGCCGACCAGGGTGCGGCGGGCGCCGAGGCGGCCGATGACCTTCGGGGCGAGGGTGCCGGCGACGACCGACAGCAGGCCCTGGAAGCCGAAGACCAGACCGGTCTCGAAGGCGGACAGGCCCAGGATCTCCTGGAGGTACAGGGTCAGCACGAAGATGATCGTGGACATCATCGAGAAGGTGACCAGACCGCCGATGTTGCCCCACGCCACCGTGCGCCGGCGCAGCATCGGCAGGGAGACCAGGGGCGCCGCCGAGCGGGACTCCACCAGCACGAACGCGGTCAGCAGCACCAGCCCCGCGGCCAGCGCGGCGATGACGTCGGCGCGGCCGAAGCCGTGGTCGGCGGCGGTGGACAGGGCGTAGATCAGGGACAGCAGTCCGGTGGTGACGGTGATGGCGCCGGGCACGTCCAGGCGCGGGCGGTCCGGGGTGCGCGACTCCGGCAGCAGGCCCGGCGCCAGTGGCAGCACGATCAGCGCGAACAGGGTCAGCAGGGCCATCGTGGAGCGCCAGCCGAAGGTGTCGGTGAGGGTGCCGCCCGCGACCATGCCGATGGTGAAGCCCAGCGACAGCAGGGTGCCGGAGATGCCGAGGGCGCGGTCGCGGGCCGGCCCCTCCGGGAAGGTGGTGGTCAGCAGGGACATGCCGGTCGGTACGATCGCCGCCGCGCCGAGCCCCTGGAGGGCGCGCCCGGCGAGGAACGAGGCCGGGTCCCAGGCGAGGGTGGACAGCAGCGAGGCCGCGCCGAACAGGGCCAGGCCGGCCAGGAACAGTCTGCGGCGCCCGAACAGGTCGCCGGCGCGGCCGAACAGCAGCAGGAAGCCGCCGGAGGGCAGTGCGAACGCGGTGACGGCCCACTGGAGCGCGGACTGGCTCATGCCGAGGTCGCGGCCGAGGGCGGGCAGCGCCACGTTCAGCACGGAGAAGTCCAGCGCGACCATGAACTGGGCCGCGCACAGCACGAACAGGACGAGCTTGTCACGCGTCGACAGCCGGGGGATGCCGGGCGCCGCGGTGACCGCTGCGGGGGAGGTCTGGGTGGTGGTGTCGATCGCCATGGAAAGAGCTTCGGGCGAACGGAATACGGGTGGGGAGTCGGAACTTATGGTGGTGGTGGCACCACCAGACACGAGGGACCGACGGGGGAGGACAGCACGTGCCCGCTGCTGAGGCGACGCGCAGTCATCGGCGTGACGAACTGCGGGAGTTCCTGATGAGCCGGCGCGCTCGGGTCAGTCCCGAGGAGGCCGGGCTGCCCGCCGGGGGCGGCAGGCGCCGTACGCCCGGACTGCGCCGGGAGGAGGTGGCCGTGCTCGCCGGGGTGGGCGCCTCCTGGTACCAGTGGCTGGAGCAGGGGCGGGAGATCTCCGTGTCCCCGCAGGTGCTGGACGCGGTCGCGCGGGTGCTGCGGCTCAGCGACGCCGAGCGGCGGCACCTGTATCTGCTGGCCGGGCTGAACCCGCCGGCGCCGCAGGTGGTGCCCGGCAGGACGGACATGTGCGACGGGCTGCGGCGGCTCATCGACACCTGGATGCCGTACCCGGCGCACATCATGGACCTCTACTACAACTGCGTGCAGTACAACGACGCGGCCGCGATCGTGCTCGGCATGCGCCCCGGCATCACCCAGAACTGCCTGATCGACTTCTTCACCGACCCGCTGTACCGCGAGCGCAGCCACAGCTGGGAGCGCAACGCGCGCACGGTCGTGGCGCAGTTCCGGGCCGCGTGCGCGGCGCGCCCCGACGACGAGGGCTTCCGGGAGGTGCTCGCCGAAGTGAGCACCGCCAGCGAGGAGTTCACGGCTCTGTGGGCCGAGCGGGACATCGAGGACCAGGGGCAGGTGCGCAAGGAGCTGGCGCATCCGCTGGCGGGGCTGCTGGTGGTGGAGTCGACGGTGCTGAAGGTCCCCGCCCGACCCGATCTGATGATCGTGCTGCACACTCCGCTGGACGAGGCGAACACCGCGGAGAAGCTGGAGTGGCTGGCCTCCCCGGAGGGCCGGCGGGGCGCGATGTACCCCGTCGCGGGGTGAGCGCCGCACGGCTTCGTATGCTCGGGGCATGACGGAGAGCAGCGCGCTTGACCCCGAGGACCGCAAGATCGTGACCCTGGCCCGTTCCGCGCGGGCCCGCAACCAGGTGCCCGAGGGCGCGGCCGTACGGGACGACACCGGGCGCACCTATGTCGCCGGGACGGTGGACCTGGCCTCGCTGAAGCTCAGCGCGCTGCGCACCGCCGTGGCCATGGCGGTGGCGTCCGGGGCGGGGTCGCTGGAGGCGGCCGCGGTGGTGAGCGAGGCGGAGTCGGTGCCGGCCGAGGACCTGGCCGCGGTGGCCGACCTCGGGGGCGCGGACACGCCGGTGCTGCTCGCGGGGGCGGACGGCACGGTCCGTACGACCGTCACCGCGGGCTGACCGCCGCAAGGAGACGGGGTGGCGCGGGTACGTTTCCGTGACGTGGTGGCGACGGTGCGTCACCGTCGGTTCGCGGTACGGCGGGGCTTCGGGATCAGGGACAATGAACGGCATGAGCGTTCGCACCCAGTCATCCGAGCAGCCGGCGGAAACCGTCCACCGCGCCGGCTTCGCCTGCTTCGTGGGCCGCCCCAACGCGGGCAAGTCCACCCTCACGAACGCTCTGGTCGGGCAGAAGGTGGCGATCACCTCGAACCGGCCGCAGACCACGCGGCACACGGTGCGGGGCATCGTGCACCGGCCGGACGCCCAGCTGATCCTGGTCGACACCCCCGGACTGCACAAGCCGCGCACCCTGCTGGGCGAGCGGCTGAACGACGTCGTGCGCACGACGTGGGCCGAGGTCGACGTGATCGGCTTCTGTCTGCCGGCCGACCAGAAGCTGGGGCCCGGCGACCGGTTCATCGCGAAGGAACTGGCCGGGATCAAGAAGACGCCCAAGGTCGCCGTCGTCACCAAGACCGACCTCGTGGACTCCAAGACCCTCGCCGAGCAGCTGATCGCCATCGACCAGCTCGGCAAGGAGCTGGGCTTCGAGTGGGCGGAGATCGTGCCGGTGTCGGCGGTCGGGGACAAGCAGGTGGAGCTGCTGGCCGACCTGCTGGTGCCGCTGCTGCCCGAGGGCCCCGCGCTCTACCCCGAGGGCGACCTCACGGACGAGCCCGAGCAGGTGATGGTCGCCGAGCTGATCCGCGAGGCGGCGCTGGAGGGCGTGCGGGACGAGCTGCCGCACTCCATCGCGGTGGTCGTGGAGGAGATGCTGCCGCGCGAGGACCGGCCGGCGGAGCGTCCGCTGCTCGACATCCACGCCAACGTCTACATCGAGCGGCCCAGCCAGAAGGGCATCATCATCGGCCCGAAGGGCAAGCGGCTCAAGGAGGTCGGCATCAAGTCCCGCAAGCAGATCGAGGCGCTGCTGGGCACGCCGGTCTTCCTGGACCTGCACGTCAAGGTGGCGAAGGACTGGCAGCGCGACCCGAAGCAGCTCCGCAAGCTCGGCTTCTGACGCTCTTCTCCCACCCACCCATCCGGAACCGCCGGCCGGGTGGGTGCCGTCGTACCCCGGCGTGATCCGGACGACACGGCCCTAGTTGTATTGCCCCGTGAGGTTGGGGACGCGGCTGGCGGGTGGTTTACCTGCGAGCGCGGTGTGTCCGCGGTGGTGATTGTAGGTGTGCAGCCAGGCG
>NZ_JBWKES010000039.1:0-62769 GCF_056435325.1 Streptomyces sp. NPDC043952 | reverse complement strand
CTGTTGAGTTCTCAAGGAACGGTCGCTTCCTTTGTACTCACCCTCTCGGGCTTTCCTCCGGGCTTCCCTTCGTGTTTCCGACTCTATCAGATCTTTTCTCGATCCGATTTCCTCGGTGCTTTCCAGGTTCCCGCTCTCGCGTTTCCCTTTCCGGCGGATCCGACTTTATCAGAAGTTCTGAGCCGGATTTCCCGGCCGGTCCGGGGCACCTTGTCCGGCACGTGAAGTGCTGGGGTTCCCAACCCGGCGGGGTCGTAAACGTACTGGAGCGGGGCGCCCCGATGCAAATCGAGGCGCCCCGCTCCCGGTCCGAGCCGACGGGTCGTCAGACCTCCACGACCACGGGCAGGATCATCGGCCTGCGGCGGTAGTTGTCCGAGACCCACTTGCCGAGGGTGCGGCGGATCAGCTGCTGGAGCTGGTGGGGCTCCACGACACCGTCCTGGGCGGACCGCTCCAGGACCTCGTTGATCTTCGGGACGACCTCGGTGAAGGCCGTGTCCTCGATGCCCGAGCCGCGGGCCTGGATGTGCGGGCCGCCGGTGATCTTGCCGGTGGAGGAGTCCACCACCACGAAGACCGAGATGATGCCCTCGTCACCGAGGATTTTGCGGTCCTTGAGCGCGGGCTCGCCCACATCGCCGACGGAGAGCCCGTCGACGTAGACGTAGCCGGCCTGGACCTTGCCGGAGATCTTGGCCTTGCCCTCGACCAGGTCCACCACCACGCCGTCCTCGGCGATGACGATCCGGTCGTGCGGGACGCCCGTGAGCGCGCCCAGCTCGGCGTTGGCGCGCAGATGGCGCCATTCGCCGTGCACCGGCATCAGGTTCTTCGGGCGGCAGATGTTGTAGAAGTACAGCAGCTCGCCCGCGGAGGCATGGCCGGAAACATGCACCTTGGCGTTGCCCTTGTGGACGACGTTGGCGCCCCAGCGGGTCAGGCCGTTGATCACGCGGTAGACCGCGTTCTCGTTTCCGGGGATCAGCGACGAGGCCAGGATGACCGTGTCGCCGTCGACGATGCGGATCTGGTGGTCGCGGTTGGCCATCCGGGACAGCGCCGCCATCGGCTCGCCCTGGGAGCCCGTGCAGACCAGGACCACCTCGTGGTCGGGCAGGTCGTCCAGCGTCCTGACGTCGACCACCAGGCCCGGCGGCACCTTCAGGTAGCCGAGGTCGCGGGCGATGCCCATGTTGCGGACCATGGAGCGGCCGACGAAGGCGACCCGGCGGCCGTACTCGTGCGCGGCGTCCAGAATCTGCTGGATGCGGTGGACGTGGCTGGCGAAGCTCGCCACGATGATGCGCTTGCGGGCGCCGGCGAAGACCGTGCGCAGCACGCTGGAGATGTCCCGCTCGTGCGGGGTGAAGCCGGGGACCTCGGCGTTCGTGGAGTCGCTCAGCAGGAGGTCGATGCCCTCCTCGCTGAGCCGCGCGAACGCGTGCAGGTCGGTGAGGCGGTTGTCCAGCGGCAGCTGGTCCATCTTGAAGTCGCCGGTGTGCACCACCATGCCCGCGGGGGTGCGGATGGCGACGGCCAGGGCGTCCGGGATGGAGTGGTTGACGGCGATGAACTCGCAGTCGAAGGGGCCGATGCGCTCGCGGTTCCCCTCGGCCACCTCCAGGGTGTACGGCCGGATGCGGTGCTCCTGGAGCTTGGCCTCGATCAGCGCGAGGGTCAGCTTGGAGCCGATCAGCGGGATGTCCGGCTTCTCGCGGAGCAGGAAGGGGACACCGCCGATGTGGTCCTCGTGGCCATGGGTGAGGACGATGCCCTCGATGTCGTCGAGACGGTCCCGGATCGACGAGAAGTCCGGCAGGATCAGGTCGATTCCGGGCTGCTCCTCCTCGGGGAAGAGCACTCCGCAGTCGACGATGAGCAGACGGCCGCCGTACTCGAAGACCGTCATGTTCCGGCCGATCTCGCCGAGACCGCCGAGCGGGGTGACCCTCAGGCCGCCGGCGGGGAGCGGCGGGGGCGGGCCGAGTTCAGGGTGCGGATGACTCAAAAGACTCTCCTCAACCACACGCGCCACGTACCGGTACGGCACGTGGCGCGCATGACGTTCGTGCGAAGCAGTTGTCGTTGGTGATGCGGGCACCGGTGGCCCGCCGTATTCGGTTGTGGTGTCTTCAGTTGTGAAGCTCCGGGAGCCGCTGGAGCCTTTGGAGCTTCTGGACCACGGGGGTCCGGGTGGTGCTGAAGTCTGTTGCTAGAGCTGTACCCCGCCGGCGGCAAGATCGATCTTGAGCTGGGCGATCTCCTCGGGCGAACACGCGACCATGGGCGAGCGCAGCGGGCCGCCGGGCAGTCCGAGCAGGTCGAGCGCGGCCTTGGTGGTCATGACGCCCTGGGTGCGGAACATGCCGGTGTAGACCGGGAGCAGCTTCTGGTGGATCTCGGTGGCCTTGACGACGTCACCGGAGGTGTACGCGTCGACGAGGGCGCGCAGGTCCGGGGTGACCAGGTGGCCGACGACCGAGACGAAGCCGACCGCGCCCACGGACAGCAGGGGCAGGTTCAGCATGTCGTCGCCGGAGTACCAGGCGAGTCCGGACTGGGCGATGGCCCAGCTGGCGCGGCCGAGGTCGCCCTTGGCGTCCTTGTTGGCGACGATCCGGGGGTGCTCGGCGAGCCGGACGAGGGTCTCGGTGTTGATCGGGACGCCGCTGCGGCCGGGGATGTCGTAGAGCATGTTCGGCAGGCCGGTCGCGTTGGCGATGGCCGTGAAGTGCCGGTACAGGCCCTCCTGCGGGGGCTTGTTGTAGTACGGCGTGACGACCAGGAGGCCGTGGGCGCCGATGCGCTCGGCCTCGCGGGCCAGCTCGATGCTGTGGTGGGTGTCGTTGGTGCCGACCCCGGCCACGACGTGGGCGCGGTCGCCGACCGCTGCCAGGACGGCTCGTACGAGGTCCGCTTTCTCCGCGTCGCTGGTGGTGGGGGACTCGCCGGTGGTCCCGTTGACGATCAGGCCGTCGTTGCCTGCGTCCACCAGGTGGGCGGCGAGCCGCTGCGCGCCGTCGAGGTCGAGTGCGCCGTCCGCCGTGAAGGGCGTGACCATGGCGGTGAGGACCCGCCCGAAGGGGGTCTGCGGAGTCGAGGTCGGAGCCATGGGTAACACGCTACTCGGTGCGCCCTGCGCGGTCTGCCCTTGGGGGTCCGGGCAAGTCAGGACAAAAGTGGAACCCGGCACTGCCTGCTCGGGGGTTCAAGCAGTGCCGGGTCCGTTTGATCAGGCTAGATGAACTTCTCTAAATGCCGCAATACGGACACTTCAGGAGGCTGACCCGCACATCCGTTCCGCGCGGTGGAACAGGGCCGTGGGCGGCCCCTTCGTCCAGGGGCCTGGTTACGGGGCGACGCGGCCGTTCGCGTTGTAGGCGGCGTACGTCAGCGGCATGAGCTTCGCCCACTCCGCCTCCATCTTCTCGCCCACCATCTCGATCTCCCGCTGCGGGAAGGACGGCACCTTGGCCAGCTCGTGCTGGGTGCGCAGGCCGAGGAAGTGCATCAGGGAGCGCGCGTTGCAGGTGGCGTACATCGAGGAGTACAGGCCGACGGGAAGCACCGAGCGGGCGACCTCGCGGGCGACACCCTCGGCGAGAAGGTGCTGGTAGGCGGCGTACGACTGCTCGTACGACGCCTCCAGGGTGCCCTTGACGGCGGCGTGCTGCTCCGGGGTGCCCTCGACGAAGACGTACTTGCCGGGGCGGCCCTGCTGCACGAGCTTGCGGGAGGCGTCCGGGACGTAGAAGACGGGCTCCAGCTCCCGGTAGCGGCCGGACTCCTCGTTGTAGGACCAGCCCACGCGGTGCCGCATGAACTCGCGGAAGACGAAGATCGGGGCGCTGATGAAGAAGGTCATCGAGTTGTGCTCGAACGGGCTGCCGTGCCGGTCGCGCATCAGGTAGTTGATCAGGCCCTTGGAGCGCTCGGGGTCCTTCTTCAGCTCGTCCAGGGACTGCTCGCCGGCGGTGGAGACGCGGGCGGCGAAGAGGACGTCGGCGTCCGAAGCGCTGGACTTCACCAGCTCGACGGTGACATCGCTGCGGAACGTGAGCGACTCGGGGGTGGTCACGGGGGTTGGGGTCCTTCCCTCACTTCGGTGGTTCGCGCCCACCTTACGGGGCACCCGCCGGGGCCGGAGCGGGGCCTCACCCCGAAAAACGCGCCGACGATTTTTTCCGACATGGGCACCTTTTGCGGTACTCGATCGTCTGTACCGGTGAGACCCGCACGTTCGATGCTGAAACGGGAAAGGAGTGGCAACCGCGATGTCCCGCCGGCGTGAGCCCGTACCCTTCGCCTTCCTCGCCGAGGGCGATACGTTCCGCAGCAATGTGACTCCCCCGCCGCGGCAGCGAGGGTCCTTCGGTGAGATAGCCGGGCGCTGGCTGCTGGCGCTGACCGTCGTGGCCGGGCTGGTGGGTGCGCTGCTCGTCGGCATGCCAGCGCTGTCCACGCCGGCCGATCCGCCGGCGCCGCAGTCCCAGGCGTCCCAGGGGCACTGACCCTTACGGCGGTTCCGGGCTGGTGAGCGGGCAGGCGGCCGGATAGCCTCACCGGGCACAGCCCCCGCGAGCAGCGAGTGAGGAACCGCCGTGCCCCTGCCCTTCCTGACGGCCGACCGTCCCTTCGAGGTGGCCTCCGAGAGCGCATTGCCGTACGACGACCGGGACCGCTGGCGGCGTCCCTACCGGCCCGGCCCCTGGCGGGTGGGAGTGGCGGCGCTGGTGCTGATGGTGGCGTCGTTCGTGCTGTTCGCGGCGGTGCTGATCGCGGTGACCGGGTCGTCGTCGTCCGCGGCGGTGGTGCTCGGTATCGGCCTGGTGGTGATCGCCGGCGCGCTGCGGTTGCTGCGGGTCGGGGTGTGGGTGAGTCCGCGGGGAGTACGGCAGGTCGGGTTGCTGAGGACGCGGACGGTGCCGTGGGCGCGGGTGGGGTCGGTGCGGACGGTGCAGCAGCCGGTGCGGTGGCTGGGGATGCCGAGGACGGTGCAGGGGCAGGCCCTGGTGCTGGTCCGGGTGGACCGGGGGGCGGGGGATGCGGGGGTGTTGCTGACGACGGCGTCGCTGGACTTTCTCAACCGGCCGGCGGGGTTTGACCGGGCGGCGGATGCGGTGGAGGCGTGGGCGGCGGAACGCTGCCATTGAGGTGCCCTGTGCTGCGGCTGGGCGGGGGTTGGGTCGCTTGCCGGCGCTGGCCGGGTGCCTCCCCCAGAGGGGGTACCCCCAGCGCCCACCCTCCCCCACGCTCGGCTTCGCTCGCGCGGGGAGACCCCCATCGCCCCAAGCGGCACGACTGCCCGCAGCTAAAGCGACCGTGCCCCGTAAGGGGCGCGGGGAACTGCGCGATCGGCCACCGCGCACCCGCAGATGTGGAGTCGGCCGGTGTCCCGCGAGGTCAGACGTCCGTCGGGACGCGGCCCGCGTGCAGGGCGATGGCTCGTTGCATGGCCTTGCGGGCGCGAGGCGTGTCGCGGGCGTCGTGGTAGGCGACCGCCAGGCGGAACCAGCAGCGCCAGTCGTCCGGGGACGCCTCCGTCTCGGCCTTGCGGCGGGCGAAGACCTCGTCGGCCGAGTCGCGGTCGATACGGCCGCCCGCCGTGCGCTTGAGCTCGTCCACCGGCAGGCCCCCCTCCGCGTCGAGTTCGGCGGCGAGCTGGTTGGCCCGGCGGACGAACTGGGTGTTCTTCCACAGGAACCACAGGCCGATGACCGGCAGGATCAGCACCGCGATCCCGAAGGTCACGGTGAGAGCCGTACCGGTCTCTATGAGCAGCACGCCGCGGCTGCCGACCAGGACGAAGTAGAAGACCAGGACGGCGGCCGTGACAAGGTAGTTGATCTTCGCGCGCATGGCAGGGAGTGTTCTCAGCTCAGGTCGAGGAAGTGCTCCAGGCCGAAGGTCAGGCCCGGAGTGGTGACCACGCGGCGCGCGCCGAGCAGGATGCCCGGCATGAAGCTGCTGTGGTGCAGGGAGTCGTGCCGGATGGTGAGGGTCTCGCCCTCGGCGCCGAGCAGCACCTCCTGGTGGGCCAGGAGGCCGCGCAGCCGTACGGCGTGCACGGGGACGCCGTCCACGTCGGCGCCGCGGGCACCGTCGAGCGCGGTGACCGTGGCGTCCGGGGCCGGCGCGGTGCCGGCGGCGCGGCGGGCCTCGGCGATGAGCTGCGCCGTGCGCGTGGCCGTGCCGGACGGCGCGTCGACCTTGTTGGGGTGGTGCAGCTCGACCACCTCGACCGACTCGAAGTAGGGCGCCGCGAGCTGCGCGAACTTCATGGTCAGCACGGCCCCGATGGAGAAGTTCGGGGCGATGAGCACGCCGGTTTCCGGGGACTGGCCGAGCCAGCCCGTCAGCTGCGCGAGGCGGTCCTCGGTCCAGCCGGTCGTGCCGACGACCGCGTGGATGCCGTGGCGCACGCAGAAGTCGAGGTTGCCCATGACCGAGGCGGGAGTGGTCAGTTCGACGGCGACCTGGGCGCCGGTCTCCGCCAGCGTCTCCAGCTTGTCGCCGCGGCCGAGGGCGGCCACCAGCTCCATGTCCTCGGCGGCCTCGACCGCCTTGACCGCCTCGGACCCGATCCGGCCCCTGGCCCCGAGGACCGCCACGCGCAGCTTGCTCATCCTTGCTTCCTCACGATCCTTGCTGACTTGCCGACTTGTCGATTCCGAAGGTCAGGCGACGGCGTCGTGCAGTCGCGCGGCCTGTTTGTCCTTGAGCGGGCCGATGACGGACAGCGACGGGCGCCTGCCCAGGATGTCGCGGGCGACCGCGCGGACCTCGTCCGGAGTGACCGCGGCTATCTTCGCCAGCATGTCGTCCACCGACATCTGCTCGCCCCAGCACAGCTCGCTCTTGCCGATGCGGTTCATCAGCGCGCCGGTGTCCTCCAGACCGAGGACCGTGGAGCCGCGCAACTGGCCGATGGCGCGGGCGATCTCGTCGTCGGTCAGCCCGTTGGCGGCGACCTGGTCGAGTTCGTCGCGGCAGATCCGCAGCACGTCGTGCACCTGGCTGGGACGGCAGCCGGCGTAGACGCCGAACAGACCGCAGTCGGCGAAGCCGGAGGTGTACGAGTACACGCTGTAGGCCAGGCCGCGCTTCTCCCGGACCTCCTGGAAGAGGCGCGAGGACATGCCGCCGCCGAGGGCGGTGTTGAGGACGCCCATGGCCCAGCGCCGGTCGTCGGTGCGGGCGAGACCCGGCATGCCGAGGACGACATGGGCCTGTTCGGTCTTGCGGCCGAGCAGTTCGACCTTGCCGAAGGTGCGGATCGTACGGCTGCCGTCGCGCGGGCCGATGGGCTGTGCGTCCGGGTTCTTCAGCGCGCCCGCCTTCTCGAAGGCCGCGCGGACCTGTCGTACGACCTTGTTGTGGTCGATGTTGCCGGCGCAGGCGACCACGAGGTGGGTCGGGTCGTAGTGCTTCTTGTAGAAGCGGCGGATGCGGTCGGCGGTCAGGGCGTTGACGGTGTCGACGGTGCCGAGGACGGGCCGGCCGAGGGCGTTGTCGCCGAACATGGTGTGCGCGAACAGGTCGTGCACGCAGTCGCCGGGGTCGTCCTCGGTCATCGCGATCTCTTCGAGGATCGCGCCGCGTTCGACGTCGACGTCCTCCTCGACGATGAGCGAGCCGGTCAGCATGTCGCAGACGACGTCGATGGCCAGCGGCAGGTCGGTGTCGAGCACGCGTGCGTAGTAGCACGTGTACTCCTTGGCCGTGAACGCGTTCATCTCGCCGCCGACGGCGTCGATGGCGGCGGAGATGTCCAGCGCGGAGCGGCGCTCGGTGCCCTTGAAGAGCAGGTGCTCCAGGTAGTGCGTGGCGCCGTTCAGGGACGGGGTCTCGTCGCGGGAGCCGACGTGCGCCCAGATGCCGAAGGTCGCGGAGCGGACGGAGGGCAGGGTCTCGGTGACGACGCGCAGGCCACCGGGGAGGGTGGTCTTGCGGACGGTGCCGATGCCGCCGGTGCCCTTGATGAGGGTTTGGGTACGGGCGACGGCCCGCGCCTCCGAAGAGGGGCGGGCCGTCACCTGTGAGCTACGGGACGTCACTGCTCGGCGTCGTCCTTCGCCTCGTCGCCGTCCTCGCCCTCGATCACCGGGACGAGGGAGAGCTTGCCGCGCGAGTCGATCTCGGCGATCTCGACCTGGACCTTCTGGCCCACGCCGAGGACGTCCTCGACGTTCTCCACGCGCTTGCCGCCGGCGAGCTTGCGGATCTGCGAGATGTGCAGCAGACCGTCCTTGCCGGGCAGCAGGGAGACGAACGCGCCGAAGGTGGTGGTCTTGACGACCGTACCCAGGTAGCGCTCGCCGACCTCGGGCATCGTCGGGTTGGCGATGCCGTTGATCGTGGCGCGGGCGGCCTCGGCCGAGGGACCGTCGGCGGCACCGATGTAGATGGTGCCGTCGTCCTCGATGGTGATCTCGGCGCCCGTGTCCTCCTGGATCTGGTTGATCATCTTGCCCTTGGGGCCGATGACCTCACCGATCTTGTCGACCGGGATCTTGACGGTGATGATCCGCGGGGCGTGCGGGCTCATCTCGTCGGGCCGGTCGATGGCCTCCATCATCACGTCGAGGATGTGCAGGCGGGCGTCGCGGGCCTGCTTGAGGGCCGCGGCGAGGACGGAGGCCGGGATGCCGTCCAGCTTGGTGTCGAGCTGGAGGGCGGTCACGAAGTCCTTGGTGCCGGCGACCTTGAAGTCCATGTCGCCGAAGGCGTCCTCCGCACCGAGGATGTCGGTGAGGGTGACGTAGTGCGTCTCGCCGTCGATCTCCTGGGAGATCAGACCCATGGCGATGCCGGCGACGGGGGCCTTCAGCGGCACACCGGCGTTCAGCAGCGACATGGTGGAGGCGCAGACCGAGCCCATGGACGTCGAACCGTTGGAGCCGAGGGCCTCGGACACCTGGCGGATCGCGTAGGGGAACTCCTCGCGGGTCGGCAGCACCGGCACGAGGGCGCGCTCGGCGAGGGCGCCGTGGCCGATCTCGCGGCGCTTCGGGGAGCCGACGCGGCCGGTCTCGCCGGTGGAGTACGGCGGGAAGTTGTAGTTGTGCATGTAGCGCTTGCGGGTCACCGGGGAGAGGGTGTCCAGCTGCTGCTCCATGCGGAGCATGTTGAGGGTGGTGACGCCCAGGATCTGGGTCTCGCCACGCTCGAACAGCGCGGAGCCGTGCACCCGCGGGATGGCCTCGACCTCGGCGGCGAGCGTACGGATGTCCGTGACGCCGCGGCCGTCGATGCGCTTCTTCTCCTTGATGACGCGCTCACGGACCAGGGTCTTGGTCAGCGAGCGGTACGCGGCGGAGATCTCCTTCTCGCGGCCCTCGAACTCCGGGAGGAGCTTCTCGGCGGCAAGCGCCTTGACGCGGTCCAGCTCGGCCTCGCGCTCCTGCTTGCCGGCGATGGTGAGCGCCTGGGCGAGCTCGGGCTTGACTGCGGCGGTCAGGGCCTCCAGCACGTCGTCCTGGTAATCCAGGAAGATCGGGAACTCGCCGGTCGGCTTGGCGGCCTTGGCGGCGAGGTCGGCCTGGGCGCGGCAGAGGACCTTGATGAACGGCTTCGCGGCCTCCAGGCCGGCGGCGACGACCTCCTCGGTCGGCGCCTCGACACCGCCCTCGACCAGCTTGATGGTCTTCTCGGTGGCCTCGGCCTCGACCATCATGATCGCGACGTCGCCGTCCTCCAGGACGCGGCCCGCGACGACCATGTCGAAGACGGCGTCCTCGAGCTCGGTGTGCGTCGGGAAGGCGACCCACTGGCCGCGGATCAGCGCGACGCGTACGCCGCCGATCGGGCCGGAGAAGGGCAGACCGGCCAGCTGGGTGGACGCGGACGCGGCGTTGATCGCGACGACGTCGTACAGGTGGTCGGGGTTGAGCGCCATGACCGTACAGACGACCTGGATCTCGTTGCGCAGGCCCTTCTTGAAGGACGGGCGCAGCGGGCGGTCGATCAGGCGGCAGGTGAGGATCGCGTCCTCGGAGGGGCGGCCCTCGCGGCGGAAGAAGCTGCCGGGGATCTTGCCGGCGGCGTACATCCGCTCCTCGACGTCCACCGTGAGGGGGAAGAAGTCGAGCTGGTCCTTGGGGTTCTTGGAGGCGGTGGTGGCCGACAGCACCATGGTGTCGTCGTCCAGGTAGGCCACGGCGGAGCCGGCGGCCTGCTTGGCCAGGCGGCCCGTCTCGAAGCGGATGGTGCGGGTACCGAAGGCGCCGTTGTCGATGACGGCCTCGGCGTAGTGGGTCTCGTTCTCCACTAGCGTTTTCTCCGTTGCTTATCGTCTTTTGTCCCTGGCCTGCCCGTGTGGCAGGGGGACGGTGGTGGAGAAGCGCGCCTGGTGCGGGCCGGTCTTCGATCGAAGCACCCGGGGTTCGCTTCCCCCGGGGGCCACTACCGAGGACCGGCGGCGGCGTGGTGCGCTTCTCCTCGTCTTGTGTCGTGCGTTCTTGCGTACTGCGTTCTTGCTTGCGTACTGCGTCTTGCCTGGTGCGTTCTTGCGTTGTGCTACCACACTACAAAGCGTGAGTGACACCGCGCACGTTTCCGCACGTACAGCAAAGGGAGCGGCCCCCGAGTCCTGTCGGGAACCGCTCCCCTCACGGCGTCCTTACTTGGCGCCGGCCGCACCGCGGCGGATGCCGAGGCGGTCGACCAGCGCACGGAAGCGCTGGATGTCCTTCTTCGCCAGGTACTGCAGCAGGCGACGGCGCTGACCGACCAGGATCAGCAGGCCACGACGGCTGTGGTGGTCGTGCTTGTGGGTCTTGAGGTGCTCGGTCAGGTCGGAGATCCGACGGGACAGCAGAGCGACCTGGACCTCGGGGGAGCCGGTGTCACCCTCCTTGGTACCGAACTCGCCGATGATCTGCTTCTTCGTAGCGGCGTCGAGCGACACGCGTACTCCTCATAGTCTGTTGAGGCCACCGAGTGCCCCCGGTCTGCGTCTCGGGGGAGCTTCCGTGACTCGGAAGGCGGGGATCCGCTGCGCGCGGCATCCAGGGCACAGGGCTCCGGGGGTGCGTACACGAACGGCCGTCACTCAGGGTACCAGGCAGCGGCGGACCCGTTTCCCCCGGTCGGCGAACCCCTCCGGGGAGTGGCGTGCGGCCACTAGGGTGAGCACCAGGACTGTACGTCACCGGGACCGTACGTTATGCCGGGAAGGGGTCGCCGCGAGATGGCGGAAACGGAAGCCGAGATCAAGGCACGCAAGGAGCGCGAGCGCGACGAGCTGTACGCGCTGGACATCTCGGACGTCGAGTGGCACTGCGCTCCGGGCACCGAGGAGCACGAGGAGCGCGTCGAGATCGCGTACCTCCCCGAGGGGGCCGTAGCCATGCGGTCCTCCCTCGACCCGGACACGGTGCTGCGCTACACCGAGGCGGAGTGGCGAGCGTTCGTGCTGGGGGCGCGGGACGGCGAGTTCGACCTGAAGCCGATGGCGCACAACGGGGGGCTGGACGTCCAGTAGGGGCGCCGGGAGCGACGGAAGGGGCGGCACACCCTGGGGGTGCCGCCCCTTTCGTCTGCGCGGGGTCGGTGCAGCTGTACGGGGTCAGTGCTTGAGGCCGGCGGTGCCGACGCCGAACACCGAGACGACCGAGCCTGCCTTGCGCCAGTCGTCGAACTCCAACTGGTAAGGGGCGAAGAACGCATGACCTTGCTGGTACAGGATGAACGAGAACTCGGGGTTGTCCTCCACTTTCCCCCCGTACTTGATGTCTCCCTGAGGCACGTGGAACAGGAGATACGGGGTCTCCTTGCCGGTGCGGGGGTTCCAGTCGACGATGGCCGCGGGCTGCACGTCGTCCAGGCTGCTGCGGTAGAGGATCAGGTCGTCGCCGTTCATGCGGACGGGGAGGACCTTCTGGAATGGCCGGCCCTGGAAAGTGGCGACGGCCGTGCCCTTCCGGACGTCGAATGCCGTGATGTGGTTGGCGGGCTTGAAGATGCCGACCGAGTCCTTGCTCATGACGAAGACCCGGTCGCGGCCCACCGCGATGCCCGTGCACTTGTCGACGACTCCGAAGCCGTCCGCGGGGCCGCACTCGGGCTCGTACTTCTTCAGCGAGATGGTGGCCTGGAGCTCGCCCGTGCCGGGGTTCAGGGTGATCAGGTCCGTGACCATGATGTCCCCGGCCGCGACGGCGATCACGGGCGGGTCGGAGGACGGCAGGTACACCCTTTGGACGCCTTTGCTGACCGGATACCGCCAGACGACCTTGCCGCTGCGCGGTTCGAGCTTCTCCACCCGGTAGGTCTTCTCGTCGGCCTGCTTGCAGGTGACCAGGGCCAGCAGGGCGGGGCCCCCGGCGTAGCCCGTGTCGTGGCACTGGGAGGTGGCGAGGGTGGTGTTCCACAGCCGCCTGCCGCTGTCCACGTCGTACGCGACCGAGCCCTCTCCCCAGGCGAGGGCCACGACACCGCGGGTCAGGGCGATGTTCATGACGGAGAAGTCGGCGAAGTCGGCGGACGGCATCTTCTGCTTCCACAACTGCTTTCCGGTGCCGAGATCGAACACGAGCACTTGGTTGCAGCTGTCCTTCGCCGACTGGACGACGACCGCGGTCCGGTCGTCGACGGTGACGTCATGGCTGACGGCGCAGATGGGGCCGTCGAGGTGCAGGGTCCAGGCCGTGTTGTCGGGGTCCAGCGAATAGCCGATCTTGTAGCCGGTGATCCGGTTGGAGACGCCCCGCGCGACGATCTTGCCCGTGGCCCAGAGACCGGGCGAGTACCGGAAACGGCCCTTGGGGACCTTCTCCTCGTGCTTGACGACGGTCTGGCCCTCCGGGGAGACGGGCGGCTTCTCCGTGCTCAGGCGGTTGTCGCGCACGTCGTCCGGGGACTGCCGGGCCGGCTTGGCGTCGGCCGGGCCCTTCCGGTCGCCGGACGAGTGGTACCAGAGCAGGCCGGCGCCGACGCACAGCACGATCGCCACGGCCGCGGCGATCGCCCCCAGGAGGCGTCGGCGTCGTCGGCTGCGCGACTGGTCGGCCGCCAGCGCGGACTGTGTGTATGCGGACGGGGGCGGGCCGAAGCTCACGCTGCGGGATCCTTCTCTTCGCCGCCTCGCCGGGGGCAGGCGGTCCGGCGGTACGGGGTCCGGGTCACTTGCTGGTCATCGCGCGGGCGGCCGAGTACACGTCGAACACGGCGAGCGCGAGGGGGACCAGCGTGAGGAGGACGAAGCCCTCGACGATCTCCAGGAACCGTCCCCAGAAGGGGCTCAGGCCCCGGCGCGGGACGATGAGCCCGACGGCCGCCACGAGGGCCGCACCGCCCGCGATCGCCGCGGCGAGCCAGATGGCGCGGATGTCGAGGCCGGAGCGGTCGCCGGTGAGCGCGTCACGCAGGATGGACTGCGGCGGGTTGAGCGCCAGTCCGAGGCCGAGCAGCACGAGCGAGCCGAGCCCGGCCGCCAGGAGCGGGGCGACCTGTCCGGTGTAGCGGAACAGCTGGGCGCGCATCAGCAGGGCCACGGCCGTGGCGAGGGCGAGCAGCTGGGCCCAGATGTCGTCGGAGAAGCCGAGTACCGCGCAGGAGGCGAGGGCGGTCAGCGCGCAGCCGCCGACGAGCCCGACGAGGATCTCGTGGCCGCGGCGGGCCTGTGCCTCGATCCGCTTCAGGTCGACCGGCTCCTGTACGACGGTCTCCGTGCCGTAGGCGCTGCTCTGGGCGGAGTTCGGCGGCTCGAAGCCGATGGGCAGCCGGGCGAAACGCATGGACATCCCCGGCAGGAAGGCCAGGCCGCCGACCGCGAGGGGCGCACACAGGGCGGCGATGTCCTTGGGTGTCCAGTGCACGAGGACGGCCGTGAACACCGTGACCAGGCCGAGCGCGGACGCGAGGACGAAAGCGACGAACGGGGCGTCCCCGCCGGGTGTGCACAGGGTCAGGACGACCGAGGCGAGCAGGACGGCCGCGCACGCGAGCAGGAACTGGAGTTTGCCGACGCCCTGGCCGTGGGCCAGGGTGAGGAGGCCGGAGCCGGCCACACCGGCGTTGGGCAGGGCACCGAGGCCCAGGGCGATCGCGGAGCCCCGGTCGTCGTAGACCCGGCCGCGGACGGCGGCGAAGACGACGAGGAGCACTCCGGCGACGCCCGCGAGGACGCCGGGCAGGCTGTGCATGTCGTGCCGGGGGTCGGCCTGCCAGGTGACGAAGGCGAGCAGGGCGGACAGGACGCCCGCGCCGACGAGGCCCGCGACGCGGGTGAGGTCGTCGCTCCACAGGGTGCGATGCCGGGTCACCGAGGAGGCGACGGCCTCGGAGACGTCGTCGAAGACGGCCGGCGGCAGCGACTCGGAGAAGGGCCGCAGGGTGAGCAGTTCGCCGTCGAGGATCCGCTGTGCGGCGAAGGAGCGCGCGCTGTCGAGGACGGTGCCGTCCCGGCGCACCAGGTGGTAGCCGACCGGGGCGCCCTCGGCGGGGTCCTGCCGGGAGAGCCGGAGGATCTCCGGGTAGATGTCGGCGACCGGGATGTCGTCGGGCAGCGCCACGTCGATCCGGCTGTCGGGCGCGACGATCGTGACCCGGCAGAAACCGAGCCCCGACCCCGTTCCGGTGCCGGGCAGCGCTGTTCCCGTGGTCGTCGTGCTCACCTCGTACTCCCCCTCAGTGATGATCCTGCGTCCGTGTTGTGAAAATCCCGCGCCCCTCCCCGGCTGGAATTCCCGGGAATCGACGCAGCGGGCGCCGACCGGCTCCGCCAGGGGTGGCACGCGATGACGCCTCGCACGGAATACCCCGGTTCACGGGGTTTGTTCGCGTGTGCTCAAGCGAACACCCGGCACCCTACCCCGCACCGCTGACTCATGGAGTCAGTAGGATCACGCGGCGGCCTGCGTCCGTCCGTCAACGGGGGACGGACCTCTTTCTCGGGGGCCTGGCAAAGGAATTGGGGAGCAGTGAGCCACATCGTCGTGAAGCGCCCGCCGCGGGCGCTGCCGTCCGAAGTGCCCACAGGGGAGGTCGTTCTCCAGCCTCCTCCGGAATTGTCGCGGGGGCCGCAGGAAAGCGTCCTCATGCAATTGCTGCCGACGCTCGGTATGGGCGGCTCCGTGGTCTTCTTCTTCACGAACGGGCAGCCGTTCATGAAGATCATGGGCATGGTGATGATCGCGTCGACGGTCGGCATGTCCATCGCGATGATCATCCGCTTCCGGCGCGGTTCGCAGGGTCAACTCGCCGATGTGCGGCGCGACTACATGCGGTATCTGTCGGGGACCCGCGGCGCGGCCGTGGACACCGCGAAGGCGCAGCGCGACGCGCAGTACTACCTGCATCCCTCGCCCGAACAGTTGTGGGCGCTGGTCGCCGAGGGCAGCCGGGTCTGGGAACGCAGGCCGGGCGACGAGGACTTCGCCCAGGTGCGCATCGGACTGGGCTCCCAGGAGCTGGCCACCCCCCTCATCGCACCCGAGACCGGCCCGCCCGGCCGGCTGGAACCGCTCACGGCCGGGGCCATGGAGCGATTCCTCGACGTCCACAGCACCCTGAAAGATCTGCCGATGGCCGTATCGCTGCGCGCCTTCCACCACGTCACCGTCAGCGGCGACGCGGAGTGCGCGCGCTCGACCGTGCGTGCCCTCACCGGCT
This sequence comes from Streptomyces sp. NPDC043952, assembly GCF_056435325.1. NCBI lineage: Bacteria > Bacillati > Actinomycetota > Actinomycetes > Kitasatosporales > Streptomycetaceae > Streptomyces > Streptomyces sp. NPDC043952. Next base: position 47,151 of record NZ_JBWKES010000039.1, on the reverse strand, counting down.
CGCTGGCCGCGCTGCACTCCCCCGAGGACCTGATCGTCGCGGTGCTGGCCGGCCGTGAGGCGCTGCCGCGCTGGGAGTGGGTCAAGTGGCTGCCGCACGCCCAGGCGCCGGACGCGGTGGACGGGGCGGGCACCCGGCGGCTGATCGGTCCCGACGCTCACGAGCTCGAAACGCTGCTCGCCGACCGTCTGGCCGGCCGCCCCCGGTTCCACCCGAGCGGCGCACCGCTCCTGGAGGAGCCCCATATCGTCGTCGTACTCGACGGGGTGTCCCTGCCGCCGGACTCCGTCCTGTCCAACGTGGAGGGGCTGCAAGGCGTCACGGTGATCGAGGTCGTGCCCGGAGAACCCACGGGTGCCCGCGGCGACCTCGCGGTCGTCGCCCAGAGCGGCCTCCTGCGGCTGGAGTCGGCGGACGGGGAGGTCTACGAGGGCACGCCGGACGCCCTGTCGTACGAGTCCGCCGAGGCCCTTGCCCGGCAACTGGCCCCGTTGCGGCTGGCCTCCGGCGGTGACGACGACGAACCGCTGCTGGCGAACCTGGAGTTCACCGAGCTGCTGAACCTCGGTGACGCGGCGTCCGTCGATCCGCAGCGCACCTGGCGGCCGCGGGGGCTGGCCGAGCGCCTGCGGGTGCCGATCGGTGTCGGTCCCGACGGCCGGCCCGTGATGCTGGACCTCAAGGAGGCCGCCCAGGAGGGCATGGGCCCGCACGGCCTGTGCGTGGGCGCGACCGGTTCCGGCAAGTCGGAGCTGCTGCGCACCCTGGTGCTGGGCCTCGCGGTCACCCACTCCTCGGAGACCCTGAACTTCGTCCTGGCCGACTTCAAGGGCGGCGCCACCTTCGCCGGCATGGCGCAGATGCCGCACGTGGCGGCGGTCATCACCAACCTGGCCGACGACCTCACGCTGGTCGACCGCATGGGCGACTCGATCCGCGGCGAGCTGAACCGCCGCCAGGAGATGCTGCGCGACGCGGGCAACTACGCCAACATCCACGATTACGAGAAGGCGCGCGCGGCCGGCGCCCCGCTCCAGCCGATCCCCTCGCTCGTGCTGGTGATCGACGAGTTCAGCGAACTGCTGACCGCGAAGCCGGACTTCATCGAGATGTTCGTGCAGATCGGCCGCATCGGCCGTTCGCTGGGCGTGCATCTGCTGCTGGCCTCGCAGCGCCTGGAGGAGGGCCGGCTGCGCGGCCTGGAGACGTATCTGTCGTACCGGATCGGTCTGCGGACCTTCTCCGCGGCCGAGTCCCGCGCGGCGCTCGGCGTCCCGGACGCCTACGAGCTGCCGAACGTGCCCGGTTCCGGTTTCCTGAAGTTCGGCACCGACGAAATGGTGCGGTTCAAGGCGGCGTACGTCTCCGGGGTGTACCGCTCCGGGGGCAGGCAGGGCGCTACGGCCGGGGGGCCGCTGCCCGTCGAACGGCGCCCGGTGCTGTTCACGGCCGCGGAGGTGCCCGTGCACTACGCGCCGGTGCCGAAGCAGCGCACGGAGTCGGCGGCGCAGGTCGACGACGCGCTCGCGGACACGGTGCTCGATGTGATCGTGCGCCGGCTGGAGGCGCAGGGGCCCGCGGCGCACCGGGTGTGGCTGCCGCCGCTGGACAGCCCGCCCTCGCTGGACGGGCTGCTGCCCAAGCTCACGGCCGTCCAGGGGCGCGGGCTCACCCAGCCGGATTACGAGGGTGCGGGACGCCTTGTCGTACCGGTGGGCCTCGTCGACAAGCCGTACGAGCAGCGCCGTGAGCCGCTGTGGCTCGACTTCTCCGGTGCCGCGGGCCATTTGCAGCTCCTGGGCGGCCCGCAGTCCGGCAAGTCCACCCTGCTGCGGTCGCTGATCTGCTCCTTCGCGCTGACGCACACGCCGCACGAGGTGCAGATCTACGGTCTCGACTTCGGTGGCGGTGGCATGGCGGCGGTATCCGGTCTGCCGCACGTGGGCGGGATCGCCTCCCGGCTGGACCCTGAGCGGGTGCGCCGTACGGTGGCCGAGGTCTACGGCGTGCTGCGGCGCCGCGAGGAGTACTTCCGGACGTCGGGCATCGCCTCGATCCAGGACTTCCGCACCCGGCGCGCCCGCGGCGAGATCTCCGTCACGGACCAGCCGTGGGGCGACGTCTTCCTGGTCATCGACGGCTGGGGCAACTTCCGCACCGACTACGACAGTCTGGAGCCGGCCGTCCTGGACATCGCCGCGCGCGGCCTCGGTTACGGCATCCACCTGGTCCTGACGGCATCGCGCTCGATGGAGGTCCGCGCCAACCTCAAGGACCATCTGATGAACCGCCTGGAGCTGCGGCTCGGTGACACCATGGACTCCGAGATCGACCGCAAGGTGGCGGCGAACGTGCCCGCGGGGGTGCCCGGTCGCGGTGTGTCGCCGCAGAAGCTGCACTTCATGGCGGCGGTGCCGCGGATCGACGGCCTGACGTCCGACACGGACCTGGCGGCTGCGACGGCCGCGCTGGCCGCCGAGGTCTCCCGGCACTGGCAGGCGCCGGGGGCGCCGCAGGTGCGGATGCTGCCGCGCGAACTCCCCGTGGCGCAACTGCCCGCGGGGGACCGGTTCCCCCGGCAGGGGGTCGCCTTCGGTATCGACGAGAACGACCTGGAACCGGTGTTCGTCGACTTCGAGACGGACCCGTTCTTCATGGTCTTCGGCGAGAGCGAGTCGGGTAAGTCGAACCTGCTGCGGCTCCTCATCGGGCAGCTGACGCAGCGCTACTCGGGCGACGAGGCGAAGTTCTTCGTGGTCGACAACCGGCGATCGCTGCTGGATGTCACCCCGGCCTCGCATCTGGCCGAGTACATCCCGATGTCCAACGCCATGGACCACCACATGGTGGCCCTCGCCGACCTGATGAAACGGCGTACGCCCACGGCCGATGTGACGGCCCAGCAGCTGCGGGAGCGCAGTTGGTGGCGCGGTCCGACGGTGTACGTGGTGGTGGACGACTACGACCTGGTGTCGACGTCCAGCGGAAACCCGCTGAGCGGCCTCACCGATCTGCTGCCGTTCGCCCGTGACGTCGGCGTGCGGTTCATCATCGCGCGGTCGACCGCGGGCGCGGGCCGGGCCTCGTTCGAGGCGTTCATGCAGCGGATGATGGAGCTGGGCGCGCAGGGCGTGGTACTGGCCGGCGACCCGAGCGAGGGCGACATCCTCGGCGGGGTGCGGCCACGGCCGATGCCGGCGGGCCGGGGCGTCTTCGTGTCGCGCAGGCGGGGGAAGATGCTGGTGCAGACGGGGTTGGTGGAGGAACGCTTTTAAAGCGCGAGTCGATGAACATGGCCGATTCGTCTGCTACCAGGTTGACCCGTCCGGCCGGGGCCCGAGAGGGTTCCGGCCGGGCTCGGCAGAACGTGTACGCAGGGTAAGGGCCAAAGGGGGAGGGGGCCACGCATGGCGTGGGATGAGTGGGAACAGCTGAAGGCCGGCGCCCTGACGAAGCAGTCGGCGCACATGCAACTCAACCATGTGGTGCCCGACGGTGGCGGCGGGAGCGGCGGCAGGAGCGCCTGGGGAGATCTCAAGGTCAGCCAGACGGATCTCGCCGCGGTGGGTAAAGCAGCACACGAACTGTTCGAGAATTTCGGACTGTACAGCGATCATGCGCGTATTTCTTCCATGAAAGCCGCAGGCGGGCTCGAGAGTGAGGGCTTCGCACTCGGCGCGGCACTCGATCATGTCGCTGAACATTGGGTGGAGCAGGTGCAAACCCTCCTGGATGCCTGCGCGCACATCTCCAACCACCTGCGTTTCACCAAGAACCAGCACGCCGCCGACGACACGTATATCGCCGGCACTCTCAGCAGCATCTCCGCCCTGGACGAGGGCTTCGACCACCGGAAGGACGACTGACAGCGGTGGATCTCGACGCGCTCCGCTTCGGCAACCTCTCGAAGCTCGGTGATGCAATCACCGACTGGGAGTGGATGACAAAGAAGCTCGCAGAACTCAAGAACGATGCTGAGAACAACCTCAAGGCCAAGGCGGATGCGGCAGACTGGGCTGGTGTCAACGCCACGGTCACTCGCGAGTTCGTGGACAAGACAGCCGACGAGTTCGCTGACGCGCATACCCAGGCCGACTCGATCACCAAGATCCTTTCCGATACCCGGAGTGAGCTGATCGACTATCGCACGCAGCTCAACGAGGCAATCGAGCATGGCCGCAAGAAGAACCTCACCGTGATGGACACGGGTGGCGGCACATTCACCGTCACCATGAACGTCCACCCCGATCGCGCTGCGAAAGGCGTCGACGTACCCGAGCACAGCCAGAAGGACGTGGACGACCTGCGGGATGAGGTCCAGCGAATCCTTCGCAAGGCGACCGAAAGCGACAACAGCGCTGCCAAGGTCCTCAGGCTCCTCGTCGACCAGGCCAAGTACGGTTTCTCAGACGTCCGCTACGAAGACCGCGACACTGCGGCCGACGCGGTCGAGGCGGCCGACAAGCTGGCGAAGATGGCCAAGCATCCGGACAAGATGTCCCTCGCCGACATCGCGGAGTTCAACCGTTATCTGGAGAAGTACCACGACGACTCTCTGTTCTCGGAGCGGCTCGCCGAAGGGATCGGCGGCAAGGGGACGCTCCAGTTCTGGACGGACATGGTGAACGCCCATGCCGGTGCGAGAGGTTCGGAACTCAAGCAGATGGAGACGTTGCAGAGGAATCTGGGCATGACCCTGGCCACCGCATCTTTCTCCGATTCGGACGGAATGCAGGCATGGAAGAAAAATATTCTAAAGGAAACGAATACGAGCTTCCATTCCCGTTCCGGGCCCCAGTACTTCAGTCCCGTGGGGGCACTCGGCTCCCAGGTTCTCAGCAGTCTCATGCATCAGGGCAAGTTCGACAGCGAGTTCCTGGACGACTACCGAACCAAGCTGTTCCAACAGGACGTTGGAGCGGGCGACTCCAACACCAACGCGCTGTGGGTGAAGGGCTACGACAGTGTCGACATGGTCTTCGGCAACGGCAACGGCCGTGACCCGCTGGAGGGTCTCTTCGACGCCCTCTCTCACAATCCCGAGGCCGCGACGCATGCCTTTGAGTCCAAGTCGGATCTGGACCACATGCTGAGCACTGCCAGGTACACCGATCGGGGGGGAATCCCTTGGGGGTGCCTTGAAGAGTGCCGTCACTGGAATCGCCGCCGGCGACACCACCTCCATGGCCCCGTCACACAGCGCGACCCAGGTCAAGATCATGGCCAACATCATGCATGCTGTGGCCAAGCCCGACGGAGGCGCAGACCTAGCAACCCAGGGGCTGGGTAGCAGCTTCGGAGATATGGCGGCTGCTTATATGCCGGAGATCAGCCAGGCCTTCGCAGGCCCTGATTCCGGTGCCGTTTTTATTACCCACAGCGAAACCCCTAAGGGGCTTACTCTTCCGGATGTAACCCGATTTCTTTCGGCGACGTCCGCAGATCCTTCAGGCAGGGCCGGGATCATCTTCGGAGAAAGCATCTACACAGGCAATCTCCTTGAGACGCACCTCTCGGATCCCTCCTTGTTCCATGGGAGCCAAGCACAAGTCCTCAGCGATATCGGTAGAAATGCAGGAATCATCGAGGGGATCGTCGGTCATTCTACCGCAAACGCAGAGGTCAATGGCGCCATCGGTAGCGAAAACGAATACAACGACGCCTTGAAAGCGAAAGGTGACTTCGCTAAATCCTGGGTCAATGTCGGCTTGACCTTTATCAAGGTCCCCGAACACCTCGGTGGAGCAACGGTGGGAGGGCTGGTCGGAGGAGGGATCGGAGCCGTCGCCGGAGCCGGTGTCGACCGACTGATCGAGGGCCAGCAACTTGAGGGAGCCAAGGACGCGGCGTTGTACCACTCAAGCCAGGACCTGTTCAAGATGCGGGATTCGGTCAGCCAACAAACGCAGTGGTCGGTAGACGACGCCCTGGCCCGGCACCACGTGGACCTGCCGGAGGACGGGATAAAAGACTCCGTACGACAGGCCGTCAACGACGGCTGGAAAGACAGTGATTACTACTTGAATCGCTCCAAGGAGCAATATGAGTAAAGAGGCCTCAAGAAGTGGTGCGCCGCAATACACTGCGAAGGCACTTTTCCTCGCCCTGATCACTATGGCAATCATAGGTGGCTGCACCTTCCTGTATTTCATAAAAGGCCTGTATTTACTCCCGGACAAGGTGTGCGACGGCGCCGCGCGGCGGGACATTGCGATCCGGACTCTGCCGCACGCGCGCTCGGCAGATCAATGGACAGATCAAGGGGATACAGGAGGCAAATTTTCATTTGCTTGCCGCATTTCCACCAGCAGTGACTCGACCCTGTCAGGGGAGGTGGATCTTCGGGGTGCCTCCGAAGCCGCATGGGTAGATTCCTACGGGCGCCTTGCAGGCAAGCGCATCGTCAGGGCCTCGAAGGGTGAACTCGAAGCGCTGGCGCAGATAGATGGCGACAGCAGCGGCTCTGCTTCCGTCTATGTCCCTTGCATACCGGCAAGTGTGAAGGAAAACGGCGCACCACACACCTACGCCTTGGTAGCGGATGTCAGTGTGAGCGGAAAGAGCAGAGCCATTGGTGCGGAGCGACGCCAAGCATTGACCGACTTCGCCTATCAACTCACTGAGCACGCCTATAAACTGGCTGGCTGCAAGGAGTTTCGCAACTTTCCTGAGGAGCTGCCCCGCTATGAGGACGGCTCATGACACATGTGGAGATCAGGGTCGCTTGCAACGACTGACCCCATGAGGCGGATCAGGGTGGAGTGACGCACGAGGGGTGGGCACCTCCCGCGCGTGCCCACCCCTCGCCGTTCTCGTGGCGTTCGGCTTACTCGAAGTAGCTGGCGCCCTTGAGGTCGCCGCCGCGGTAGTCACCGCCGGCCGCGTGCACGCGCTGGGTGATGGACATCAGCGCCTGGTGGATGCCGCTGGCGTGCTGGTCCCACTTCACGGACTTGCGCTGGAACGCGTCGTACGCCTCGCCGCCCCAGCCCTCGGCCGCGTCGTGAACTGCCTTCTTCAGCGCGCCGAGGTCGTCCTCGAGCTGCTTGGCCACGTTGCCCAGCTCGGTGGTGAGCGCGTCCAACGCACCGTACTTGACGGCCAGGTCCTGATAGTGCGGAGTGGTCATGTCTTCCTCTTTCTCGGGTGATCGATCGTGGTCAGTACAGGTTCAGCGCGGAGGTGCTCGCGCCGGCGTCGACCTCGATCTTGTTGATCGTCGAGTGGAGCTCGTCCTCGAGCTTGGTCTTTTCCTTCTGGTTGAGGTTGATCCCCTGGAGGAAGTCCTCGAGCATGCGGCCGATGGCGGCCATGTGCTCGTTGATCTCGTGCTGCTTGGTCTTGAACGCGTTGGAGCCCTGACCCGTCCAGTGGGTCTCGATCATGTCGATTGTGCCCTGGAGCCGACCGAGGCACTTGGTGACGGAGTCGTAGCGGTCGATGACGTTCTGCTCAAGCCTTTGCGCGTGCGCATCTACAAACTTACGGCCGTCGGCCATTGCGGCACTCCCCTTCGTGAGAGCGAGCTGTGCTCTTCTTGACTGCGCATCACCGGGTGGTGACGCCTTTCCTGTGAACCGTCAGGCACGTCGTCGCGACCGGATCACGGCGAAGGCCGCGCTAACGATCACCACGAGTGCGGCGGCGGCTCCGACGACCCACGTCAGTGTGTTGCCGGACGACTTCGAGCTGGTGTCGGCCGCGGAGGTCGCGCGGCCGGGGGCGGGCTTGGCGGAGGCCGGGGGGGTGGAGCTGGATGCGGGCGTGGAGGGCGAGGTGCCCGGCTTGCCGCGCCAGTTCTCCGTGGCCAGCGGATCGGCCGTCGCGGAGCCCGGATTGTAGTGCGGGTTCTCCAGCACCTTGCGGGGGCGGACGATGCCGTAGCCGAGGTAGTTGCTGGGGGTGTCCTTGGGCCACGTCCGGCCGGCGGTGTCGATCAGCGAGCGGAGGACCTGATTGGCGGTCCAATCGGGGTGGACGGACCAGATGAGGGCCGCGGAGGCAGAGGCGATGGCGGTGGCGTCACTGGTGCCGTTCATGTGAGAGCAGTACGACTGGAACTTTGCGTTACACCATCCGGGCAAGTCCACGCCGGGAGCCGCCAGATCGACGGAGGAGCCGTGGTCCGAGAACTTCCCGACCCTTGTGGTCTTGTCAATGGCAGAGACGCCGACGACGTAGGGATAAGAAACCGGGTATCCGGCGTTGTTCGACGTCTGAGCATTGTTCCCGACGGCGGCGAACATCAACTTGCCCTTTGAGGCGGCGTATTTGATCGCTGCCTCCTCGTCGTCATAGGAGATGTCGTCACCGAAGGACATATTGATGATCTTGACGTCGCTGTCGGCGATGGCCCTGATCACCTTGCCCACGTCGGGTGCCTTGTTCTCCTGCGCAAGGCTCATCCCATCGAGCGCAACGCGGTACGGCACGATCTTGGCCCCCGGCGCCAGGCCTTTCAGGCCTCCACCGCGACCAGTACCGGCGATTTCCTCCGCCATCGTCGTCCCGTGACCGTTGATGTCCTCAGTAGCCCCGTATGCAAGGGACTTCGGTACTTGATCAACCAGCACCTGCCCCTGAAGGGAGGGGGTCGAAGGGTTGACGCCCGTGTCGACGACCGCGACCTTGACCCCCTTGCCCGTGCTCGTCTTCCACATCTCGTCGGCCTTCATCGCCGACAGGTACCACTGCTGCGACTGGACGTCGGCGGCAGCCGCGCTGGGGGCCAGGCCCACCGGCAGAGCCATCAGTGCGCCGAGCGCTGCACACGCGGCGGTCAGTCGTCTCGTGCTCGCTGACAACATGCCTCTCGTACGTCCTCGCTTCATCTCGTTACTCGGTCTCCGGCGCCTGCCGCCGGCGCGACTTCTTGTCGTCGCGGTCCCGTGTGGAGCGTCGGGCCGCTGGGCGGCCCGGCACGTGCTCGTCGGAGACACGAGCGCCGTTCCTGGCCGTCGGTGCCTTGTCGTTGGGCGCGACGGGCCTACCCGCGGCCTGTGTCTCAGCGCCCTCCGGCTCGGCCGCCCGGATCACCCCGCGCTGGCCGGGTCGCTCGACGGCACGGGCGTCACGCGCGGCGGGCTCGCCACCGATGACCTTGCCGCGCGGCACCCGCGAGCCGTTGACGCCCTTCGCGGAGGGCGTGGTCGGCCGGCCACCGATGACACCGCCGGTGCGTGCCGCCCCGGTCGGGCCCGGCTCACCGATGCGCTCGCCGGGCACGCCCACGGTCCGGGGCGTGCCGCCGACGATGCCGCGGCCGACCGGACCCCGGCCCACCGGAGCCTTGCCCATGGGGGACTGCCCTATGGGGGTCCTGCCCATTGACGACACCGGACCGCGCGCGCCCACCTGACCAGGAACGACGGACTGCCGCACCCCACTGATGGGGCCGCGCCCTGCACCGGTTCCGGCCTCCGGTTCCTCGACAGCGGGTACGGCCGTCCGCGACGGCCCGACCGGGCCCCGGACGCCACCCGCTCCACCGCGTGGCACGGGCATGCCCACGGGCGGGACCATGGGGCCGGTGGGGAAGGGGGCGATCGGTCCCCCACCACCGCCACCAGGACCGGGTGCGGTCGGCGGCGCGACCGGCACCGTCGGCTTCACGGTGTCCGGAGGCAGGGTGTTGACGCTGTCGATGTTGGTGCCGACGTGCTGGGTCGGGTCCACGTGGACATGCTGGTCCGGTGGCAAGACCACGTGGTGCAGCTTCGGCCCGAGGTCAGCCCCCTTCCCATCCGGTCCGTCCGGAGATGCGACAGAGTGCTGACGCGCCGTCCCGCCTGCGGGCAGGTATGCGGGAGTTGTCTGACCTCCGCTCTGCGAATTGTGACGGGTTTTGCCGCTGGCCATCGGCACCCCCATGTCCGGCATCTTCCCGAACTTGGGCTCGCTCAGCCCCCGCAGGTTCCCCTCCGAGACCGCGTAGTACGACGCCAGACGGCTCATCTGGTTGATCGCCTCTTGGCGGTGGTTCTCGACCATCTGGGCCTGTACGCCACCCGGATCCAACTTGGCCTGCTCGCCCGGCAGGATGCCCTTGGGCCGGTTGTCACGGGGCGGCATGGAGCTGCGTACGGAGGCGAGTCCCATGCTGGCCGCGGACACCTGGGTGGCCACGTTATCCGCGAATTCGGCGAGGTCGTAAGCATTGTTGACGAGGTCACCGGCCCAGCCGTGGAACGCGTTGGCCGCCTCGCCATGCCAGTCGACCCGGCCGATGTTCTGCAGGAGCTCACCGGCGGCGTTCCAGATGGCGTCCCGTGCGTCCCAGAAGCCGTTGGCGGCGTTCTCCAGATCCTCCGGCTTCGCGGCATGCACCATATCGATCATGTCGTTCAGCTGGTGGTTCTCGAAGTCGCTGACCGTGCAGCCGCCGCCCGGCGCCTTGAGGCTCGGCGTGGCGCACTGATGCTTGTCCAGGGCCGACTTCTCGTCCTTGAACTGGTCGGCGGCCAGCGCGCGGTCCAATTGATGCAGATCCGGCTTCTTGCCGTGGTCACCCATCAGATGTTCCCGCCGCCCTGCTCGGTGCCGCCGCGCTTCTGGTCCTTGCGCACATCGCCGTACTTCTCGTTGATCTCCATGCGGATCTCGTGGAACCGCCGCCGCTCGTCGTCGTCCAGATTCGCGAAACCGATGTCCGCGCCGTGCACGGCGATCTGCATCGCCTCGACCTGCAGCGTCAGCGACTTGGAGAGTGTCACGAGGCGGTCGTGGACCCGCGTGTACTGGCTGTGCAGACCGGTGGCCTCGGGGAAGCCGCCGTGGCCGCAGAACGAATCGGCGGCGAGCGTGTGCATCGCCACTTTTTTCGCCGAGCCGGGCGAACGCTCGAAAGTGTCGAGCACCCCGTCCACACGTGTCTTAAAGGTCTTCAGTGCCTCAAGACCGACCTTCAGTCCGCCCGTGCCGTCGTCAGGCCGCACGTCGCGCCACCCCCGTTTCCGTCCCCTGCTCGGGGCGGCAGCGGTCCCCAAGCGTTCGTCTTCGCAACGCAGTCACTGTAGTCAACGTGACTGACACCCCCCAACTGACTTGTGTGACAAGTCTGCTGCGGCCCGGCGGCCTTCACGCATCTTTCACGCCGCCGGCCGCCCCGGACCGCCGTCCGCCGTCCTTCTGCGGGCGTCACGGATCGCCACCGCCACCCCCGCCAGGGCCGCCACCAGCACGGCCGCCCCGACGGCCACGTACGTCGCCAGCCGGGCGTTGCGTTCGTCGGCCGTCTCGCCGAGCACCAGCCGGGCCGGGGTCGGCGCCTGGGCGTGGCTGAGGCCCTCGTGCGGGTCTGGCTTCTCGATGGGGTGCTCGTCGTCCGTCAGGGCGCGGACCGGGTCGACGACGCCCCAGCCGACCAGCATGTCGTGCCCGGCGACCGAGCGCTCCGCGGTCTGCTCGATCTGGGCGACGATCTCGCGCGCCGTCCAGCCGGGGTGCTTCGCCTTGATGAGCGCGGCGACACCGGCCACGTACGGGGCCGAGAAACTCGTGCCGTTGTCCGAACAGTGGCCGCCCTTGGGCACGGTGGAGATCATGTCGACGCCGGGTGCGGCGACGCCCACGAAGTCGCCGGACTGGGAGAAGGACGCGCGCTCGTTGTTGCGGTCCGAGGCGGCGACCGCCAGGACACCCGGATAGGACGCCGGGTACGTCAGCTTGACGTTGCCGTCGAGGCCGTCGTTGCCCGCGGAGGCCACCACCACGATCTGGTGCGCCAGGGCGTCGTCGATCGCGCGGCGCAGGCCGTCGGCCGGCTGTATGGCGTTCGCGGTGTCCTGGGAGATGTTGATGACCTGGGCCTTCACCTTGATCGCGTACTCGATCGCCTGGGCGAGGGTGGCCGCGGTGCCGTCACCTTCCGCGTCGTTCTGCTTGATGGGAATGATGGTCGCCTCGGGTGCGAGACCGACGAATCCCGTTCCCTGCATGGGCCGGGCGGCGATGATGCCCGCGACGCGGGTGCCGTGTCCGACGGTGTCCGTCGTGCCGTCCGCCTTGCCGCGGTCGATCTTCTGGCCCTTGGTGTTCTTCGCCGGCAGGAAGTTGGCGCCGCTCGACGCGTCCACCGCGTGGGCGAGTTGAGGGTTCTGGGTGTCCACGCCGGTGTCGATGACCGCGACGCGCACGTCCTTGCCCTTGGACTGGCTCCACAGCTCGTCCAGCAGCACGCGCTGGAGGGCCCAGGGGCGCCCGGAGTACACCTTGTTCGGGAAGTTGCACTGGTCGGCGAAGGAGTCGGCGGCGGCCGGCGGGGCCGGAGCGACAGCGGCGGTGCACAGTGTGGCGGCCGCGATCACCGCGGTACGGAGCAGACGCGGGTACGACACGTGGCTCCTCCTACGAGCCCTGCGGCTGGCTCGCCGCGGTGGTCGACAGGCGCGGACCGGTGGGCAGGAACACCGACCAGGGGGCCGGGATCGGGGCGGGTTCGAGACCGGCGTACCCGAGCCGGGTCTGGGCCAGTTGGGCCTCCTGCTGGAGTTCCTTGCGCTGCTTGTCCGTCATGCCGTACTCGATGCCCTTGGAGTCGGTGTCGGCGTTCGACTGCATGGCGTAGCGCAGGCCCGTGTCGGTGACGAGGAAGACACCGCCGACCTTGGTGTCCGTGCCCTGGAACTGGCGGTAGAGCTGCCCGGAGCCGGGGGTCACGTAGGCGCTCGACGAACCGGTGGGCAGTTCGGCGGGGAAGTCGCTGCCGGCCCAGGTGCTGAGGGTCGTGTCGCCGTTGCCGGGGGCGACGTGGTCGAGGACGTTGCAGACGGTGTCGCGGCTGCCGCTCGCGGTGCCCGCGTCGTTGACGACCTTCGGGGCCAGGCTCGGCCACTTGCGGTCGGCCGCGAACGCGGTCGAACCCGGTACGAAGGCGCCCGCGCTGACGTCGAGCGCCTTGCTCGCCTGACCGAGACCGACGAGAGCCTTGCTGTTGAGGAGCAGCCTGGCGGTGAAGTCGGAGACGGGCAGGACCTTGCCCTGTTCGACGACGTAGAACTGCTGGCGGTCGCCGTTGGGAGCGCGCAGCACCATGCCGACCTTGTTCGCGGCGTCCGGCAGGCTGCCCTGGACACCGGCGGGCGCGCCCGCGGTTCCCTCGATCCGGGGAAAGGTGATCGGGTCGCCGGGGTGCAGGGTGTCGAGCCAGTCCCGCGAGACGCGTTCGGGCTGCCGGCCGGCGCCGACGAGGGTGCGCAGCAGCAGCTCGTCGTCCTTGTCGACCGCGTACGCCGTGCCGTGGGCGTCCACGATGTAGCGCTGCCCGTCCGGGGCGGCGACGTACATGATGTCGCCGCCGGCGAGTTTCTCGCGGGCGCCCTCGGTCTTCTTCCTGTCGCGGGCGGCGAGCACGAACGCCGCCTTCTGGATGGCCCTGCCGCCCGCGCTCGGACGCTCGCAGACGGCCCAGCGCTTGGGCGCGCCGGCCTCCTGGCTGGAGGGCAGGCGGTCGGGGGCGTACGGGATGCCGATGGTCACGCCGTGCGGGATCTTGCCGTTGTCGAGGATCGACTCGTCGACGGTGACCACGTCGCCCTTGCCGTCGGCGAGGAGAAGCTTCGCCGACGCCATGTTGAGCACGGGGTGCAGCTGGGTCTTGCCGTCGGTCTTGAGGACGACGTACCGGGTGGTCGACTTGCTGGCGATGATCACCTTTTCGCCCGGAGTGTCCCAGCCCTGCGGTGCGGTCGGGCGGAACATCCCCCAGGCGCCGAACACGGCCATGACGACCACTCCGACGATGGTGCCGGGCAGGATCGCCCGCAGCGGCTTGGGGGCCGCTTCCTCCGAGCCGTCGGAGGAGGGCTGGACGAACGCCGCGAGCATGCGCTGCTTCGCAAAGGTGTAGGCGTTGAGTTGATCCCGCCGAGATGCCATCTGCCCCTGCTTCTCCCCGTGTGGCCGTGCGGATACCGGTCGAAGACCACCGTCTCCGGCACGCCGTTGTCGGACCGAGCCCCTACTATGCCTGGTGGCTGGACGGTTCCGTGGAGCGGGTAGGGTACCGGGGCCCTCGAGGGCACTGCTCAGGGGCCGCACGGCAGGGAGTTGTAAGGAAAATGGGGGGATGAGTTGAGGGCTTCCGGGACGCGGTCTCGTACGCGCCGGCAAGGACGGGGAACCGGCCCCTCGACGGCCGGTGAGCAGCCGGCGGCAGCTCGGCAGGTGCCGCCCGGTGAACGGCGACTCCCGGATCCGGCGGGTCCGGGTGCCTGTCCGACGCTGTCCGGTTCGTTCCGCATGCAACGGCTCGTCCTGCCGGAACTCGCGTTGGCCCTGCTTGTCGTCGGGTGGGTCATCGGCCCGTTCGCCCTGGTGCCCGCCGCGATCGTCGCCGTACTGCTGATAGCCCTCGCGTTCGTCCGGCGGCGCGGCCGGTCGCTGCCCGAATGGCTGATCACCGCGCGGGAGTTGAAGGCCCGCAAGCGCCGGGCCGCGAGCACCCCGATACCGCCGGGCACCGAACCATCGCTGGTGCCCGCGCTCGAATGCGAGCCGAGCCTGCGCACGTACGCGTACGGCGGGCGCGACCGCCGCCCCGTCGGCATCGTCGGTGATGGCACCTTCGTCACCGCGGTGCTCCAGGTGGAGGCCGACGCGACCGCGTTGCGGGCGGAGCGGAGCCGGCAGCCGTTGCCGTTGGGGCTGGTGCGGGACGCGTTGGAGGTGGACGGGATACGGCTGGAGTCGGCGCAGGTCGTGCTGCACACGCAGCCCGCGCCCGCGCTGCACCTGCCGCAGCAGTCGGTGGCCGTCGCCAACTACCTGCCGTTGCAGGAGCAGACCGGCGCCCCGGCCGTGCGGATCACCTGGATCGCGCTGAAGCTGGACCCGGAGGCGTGCGCGGAGGCGGTGGCCGCGCGCGGGGGCGGACTGCTCGGGGCGCAGAAGTGCGTCGTGCGCGCCGCGGACCATCTGGCGAGCCGGCTGACCGGGGCGGGCTTCAGGGCCCGCGTGCTCGACGAGGAGGAGCTGATCGCCGCGCTCGCCACCTCGGCCTGCGCCAATCCGCTGGTCACCGCGGAGGCGGGGCGCGGCGAGACGCGGGAGCGGCGCACGGAGGAGTCCGCGCGCAGCTGGCGCTGCGACAACCGGCGGCACACCACCTACTGGGTGCGGCGCTGGCCCCCGCTGGGCGGCGGGCGCGGCGAGTCCCTGCCGCAGCTGATCGCGAAGGTCACGGCGGTGCCGGCGCTGGCCACCACCTTCAGCCTCACCCTCGCACCCGGCGACCGGCAGGAGGTGTCGCTGTGCGGGCACCTGCGGGTGACCGGCCGCAGTGATGACGAACTCGTCGCGGCCCGGCGGGCGTTGGAGGCGGCGGCCCGCGAGGCCGGTGCCGGTCTGGCCCGCCTCGACCGCGAGCAACTGCCCGGCATGCTGGCCACTTTGCCCCTCGGAGGTGCGCGGTGACGACGATTCCCACGGCTTCCCCCGGCCCGCTTCAGGCGGCGGACGGCACCGGACCGCGCGGCCTCGGCGAACGGCTGCGGCACGGACTCGGGCTGCTCGGCCCCCGGCACGGCCGGCACGCGCTGTCCGCCCAGCTGCTGGACGCGCTCGCGCTGCCCATCGGCGACGACGGTGTGGTGGCCGGTGTGGACGCCGAGGGCCAGCCCGCCGTGCTGGGCATCAACCGGCCCACGCCGTACGACGTGGTGCTGATCGGCGGCCTGTGGACGGCGCAGGTGCTGGCGCTGCGCGCGGCGGCCACCGGGGCGCGGGTGGCCGTGGAGACCGGCCGGCCGCAGGCCTGGATGCAGATGGTGCACGCCATGGGCGGCGGGCAGAACGGACTGTCGGTGTACGACGTCGGGCGCGTCCCCCCGCAGGGCGCCTCGGCCGGTACGCCGGTCGTGGTGGTGCGGGACTGCGGCATGCGGCCCCCGCGCGGCCGGGTGGCGTCCGGGCCCTGGCAGTCGGTGCTGACCCTGCTGCCGTATCTCAGCCCGGTCGCGCCCCGGCTGCTGCGCCAGGCCCGGCTCGCCGGTATCCAGCGGGTCTCGCCGGACGAGGCCGCCGAACTCGGCCGCACCATGGGGCTGACGCGCACCGAGGTGGAGTCGCTGCCCGCGCTGCCGGACGGTGTCACCCTGTGGTGTACCGACCGGGACCGGCAATATGTGCTGACCCAACCGACCGACGCCGAGACCGGGTTGCTGGGCACACCGCGACGCATGGACTGAATTGCCCTTGCCTGTTGGTTTTGTTCGTTTTCCCTGCCCTTCCCGTTCGCCGGTTCTCTTCCGGTTGCTCCCGGTTTCGTGCCACAACTCGGGGAGCGGGCCGGGGGCTTCGCCCTGCCTTCCGGCCTCGTGTGCGCGAGCCGAGAAGCAGGCGGGCCTGCCGGGGGGCGGCTCGTGGTGATTAGGCTGGGAGCAGGCGTGACGGCAGGACCCGTGGACCGGGCTGCCCCTGACGACTACGGACGACTCGAACGACACGACATGGTCGCCCCGCCACGGCATGAGGGTGCTCGACCACACCAGGAGGAACTGTGAGCAGCGATCGGGACGGGACGCGCGGGGGCTGGGCCACACCCGGCGATGACCAGCCCGACGCGGAGGCCGTCGAGACCACCGGCGAGTTCACCATCGACTACGCTCCCCCGGCCTGGTACACGCAGAACGCGTCCGGCACGGCCGGCTCCGGCAGTTCCATCGGGGGTGCGGGAGGCGTGAACGGCGCGGGCGGATACGCCGAGCAGGGCGGGACCGACGGGGCGGGGGCCTCGGGGTCTGCGGCTGCCTCCGGTTCCTCGGGTGCGTCCGGGTTTCCGTCGTTTTCCTCGTCGGGAGGTGCGGGGGGCACGGGGGGCGCGGACGCCGGGGTGGTGCCACCGCCGGTCGGTACGCCGCCCGTTGGCGCCCCGCCCGTTGGCGCCCCGCCGGTCGGTGCGCCGTCCGTCGGTACGGCGGCGCAGGGGACGCCGTTCGCTCCGCCGATGCCGCCGCCCGTGCCGCCGCAAGCTCCGGTGGGGCCCGCGCGGTCGTTCGGCGATTCCGTTCCGGTGCCCGGCCTGCCCGACGGGTTCGAGCTCCAGCAGCCGCAGGGCCGGCCTGCCCAGCCCGAGGGCTCGCCCGTCGAACCCGAGACGGGCAACGGGGATCTGGAGAGCGGGGCGACCATGCGGTTCTCCGCCGTCGCCCTGAAGCGTGAGATGGCCGAGATCGCCGAGCGCGCCGCCGCGCTCCAGAAGGCTGCCGCCGAGTCCGGGACGGCGGACCGGAGCGAGCCCGAGCCCGAGTCCGAGCCCAAGGTGGAGGCCGAGGCGGAGGCCACCAGTGCCGGGGACGGCGCTTCCGGCGTCGCGTCCGGTGCCGGTGGCGAGTTGGACGCGGGGAGCGGTGAGGCCGCGGGGCAGGGTGAGGGCGGTGCCTCGCCGGAGAACCCAGAGAACACGGGCGGGGACGGGGGCACGGCCGTCGACGGCGCGGTGCCGGGCGACGACGCGGTGACGGGCGGTGGCGCGGCGAACGCCGTGGACGCGGACTCCGCGCCGGCGGACTCCGGCCCCGTACCGGATGACTCCGGCCGGGAAGGGTCCGCGCGGGAGGGCGCCGCCGAGGGCGTCCGGGACGCGGCCCCGCAGAACCCCGCGCCCCAGGACGCGGCACCGCAGGACGCCGCCCCGCAGAACCCCGTACCCCAGAACGCCGCCCCCCAGGACGCGGCCCCGCAGGACGCCGTCGGACAGCCCGCTCCCCCGGTGCCGCAGGACTTCCCGGCCGCCTGGACGCCGCCGCCCGCGCCGCAGAACGGTGTGCCCCCGCTGCCGCCCTCGTACCAGCCCGCCGCCCCGGCCCCGGCGAACCAGTGGCCCGCGCAGCAGCCCCTGCCGCCGCAGGCGGGACCGCAGCCGCCCGCGCCCCAGCAGCCCGGTCCGGCGCAGGGGCCGCAGCCGCCGTTCCAGCCGCAGGCGCCGCAGCCCGCGCCCGCGGTCTGGGAGCAGCCGAACCAGCACGGGCAGCGCCCTCAGCCTCCGCAGCCCAACCAGCAAGGGCAGCCCCCGCAGCCCCCGCAGCCGAACCACCCCGGCATGCCCATGCCGCCCGCCCAGCCGAGCCTCCAGGGGATGCCGCAGCCGAACCAGGCCGGCGGCTACGCCTTCCCGCCGGTCCCGGCGCCCCAGCCCCCTGCGCCCAACGCGCCCAACGCCCCCGCCCAGCAAGGCGGTTACGGCTTCCCGCCGCAGCCCCAGTCCGAGGCCCCGCAGCCCCCCGTCGACCCGCGCGCCGGGGCCGCCTGGCCGCAGGCGGTCCAGCACGACCAGCGGCAGCCCACCAACCCCGGTGCCGCTCCGCTGGGTTACACCGCGGCCGTGGAGCTGTCCGCGGACCGGCTGCTCAACAACCGCCGGCAGAAGGCGCGCAGCGGGCGGCCCGCGGCGGGCGGGTCCCGGTTCAAGCTGGGCGGCAAGAAGGAGGAGGCCGAGCGGCAGCGCAAGTTGGAGCTGATCCGTACGCCGGTGCTGTCCTGCTACCGGATCGCGGTCATCAGCCTCAAGGGCGGCGTGGGCAAGACCACCACGACCACCGCGCTGGGCTCCACCCTCGCCACCGAGCGGCAGGACAAGATCCTCGCCATCGACGCCAACCCGGACGCCGGCACGCTCGGCCGGCGGGTGCGCCGGGAGACCGGGGCCACCATCCGCGACCTGGTTCAGGCGATCCCGTACCTGAACTCGTACATGGACATCCGCCGGTTCACCTCGCAGGCGCCCTCCGGTCTGGAGATCATCGCCAACGACGTGGACCCGGCCGTCTCGACCACGTTCAACGACGAGGACTACCGGCGCGCGATCGACGTGCTCGGCCGCCAGTACCCGATCATCCTCACCGACTCCGGCACCGGTCTGCTGTACAGCGCCATGCGCGGGGTGCTCGACCTCGCCGACCAGCTGATCATCATCTCCACGCCGTCCGTGGACGGTGCGTCCAGCGCCAGTACGACGCTGGACTGGCTGGCCGCGCACGGGTACTCCGACCTGGTGTCCCGCTCGCTGACCGTGATCTCCGGGGTCCGCGAGACCGGCAAGATGATCAAGGTCGAGGACATCGTGTCGCACTTCGAGACCCGCACCCGCGGGGTGGTGGTCGTGCCCTTCGACGAGCACCTGGCCGCCGGTGCCGAGGTGGACCTCGACATGATGCGGCCGCGCACCCGCGAGGCGTACTTCAACCTCGCCGCGATGATCGCCGAGGACTTCGTGCGGCACCAGCAGGCGCACGGGCTGTGGACCAGCGACGGCAACCCGCCGCCGATGGCCGCCCCGCCGATGCCGGGCCAGCAGCAGACGCCGCCCCAGGGCCAGCCCTACCCCCAGCCCTATCCGCAGGGACCGGGACAGCAGTACCCCGGCCAGCCCGGCCAGCCCTACCCGCCCCAGGCCCCGCAGCCCCAGCAGCCCTACCCGCCCCAGCAGCAACAGCAACCGGGGCAGCCGCAGCCGGGCCAGCCGGGGCAACCCGTCCCAGGGCCCTACCCCCCGCAGCCGGGCCAGCCGTACCCTGGCCAGCCCTACCCCCAGGGGCAGCCCCCGCAGCCCCCGCAGCAGCCGTAACCCGGCGGCCGTAGCGGCATGACGAAAGGGCGGCCGGTGCTCCACGCACCGGCCGCCCTCCGTCGTCGTAGCAGAGTCCGCCGCCGCTAGCCCTCCGCCGCCACGATCTCCCGGCACCGCTTCACATCGGCCGCCATCTGTTCGAGCAGCGCCTCCAGCGAGTCGAACTTCGCCTGGCCGCGGACGTAGGCGAGGAAGTCGACGGCGACGTGCAGGCCGTACAGGTCGAGGCCGACGCGGTCGATGGCGTACGCCTCCACCGTGCGCTCGGTGCCGTCGAACTGCGGGTTCGTGCCCACCGAGATGGCGGCCGGCATGATCTCGCCCTGCGCGTGCAGATAACCGGCGTACACGCCGTCGGCGGGGATCGCGGTGTGCGGCAGGGTCTCGACGTTGGCCGTGGGGAAGCCCAGCTCACGGCCGCGCTGGGCACCGCGCACCACGACACCCTCCACCCGGTGCGGGCGGCCCAGGATCTCGCGGGCGCCCTCGACATCGCCCTCGGCGACCAGCCGCCGGGTCAGGGTCGAGGAGAACGGCCGGCCGCCGCCCGCCGCGCCGGACACGTACAGGTCGATGACCTCGACCTCGAAGTCGTAGACCTTGCCCTGTTCGGCGAGGAACTCGACGTTGCCGGCCGCCTTGTGGCCGAAGCGGAAGTTCGGGCCCTCCACGACCGCCTTGGCGTGCAGCTTGTCCACCAGGACCTTCACCACGAAGTCGGCGGGCGACAGCTTGGAGAACTCGCTGGTGAAGGGGAGGATCAGCACCGCGTCGACGCCCAGTTCGGCCATCAGCTCGCAGCGGCGGTGGTGCGGGGCGAGCAGCGGCGGGTGGCTGCCGGGGCGCACGACCTCGCTGGGGTGCGGGTCGAAGGTGACGACGACGGCCGGGACGCCCAGCTCACGGGCGCGGTCGACGGCGTGCTTGATGATCAGCTGGTGGCCGCGGTGGACACCGTCGTAGGAACCGATGGTGACGACGCTGCGCCCCCAGTCCTCGGGGATGTCCTCCAAGCCACGCCAGCGCTGCACTGTGACCGCTCCTCGAACCCGTGTCCGTGTCTACCTTGACGATTGTGCAGGTCTAAGGGTGCCATGCCGGGTGGCCGGGGCCCGCATCGGTGGGGGCGCTGTGACCCGGCGCACGTCGCCGGGGCAGCTCGGGGGCGGTGTCAGGCCGGTACCCGCGCGCCCCCGAGGATTTCCAGGGTGCGGCGGGTGCTGGGGCCCACCACGGCCGCCCACTCGTCCGGGGCCTCGGCGAGCCAGCGGGTCATCCGGGCGGCGAAGCCGGGGACGTGCCGGCCGAGGTCGGCCAGGGCGCGGTCGAAACGGGTGGCGCCCTCGGGGGTGCGGCCCAGGAGCAGCCCGGTGCGGTGGACGAGGGCGCGGACCTCGTTTACGGAACGGGATCCCGATTCCACCGCTCCCCGACCGGCTTCCACGACCCCCTGACCGGCTCCGGAGGCCGCCGGACCGGATTCCGGGACGGCCGACCCGGTTTCCGCGACCGCCGGACCGGTTTCCGCGACCGCCGGGCCGGTTTCCGCGACCGCCGCGTGCACCACGGCGACCAGCACCGACGGCTCCTCCTCGCGGGCGAGCAGGAAGTCCAGGAGTTCGGCGCGCGGCGAGCCGGGGACGCGGGTGCCGGGGGCGGCGAGGACGGTGGCGAGGGCGGCCCGCAGCGGTTCGGGGCCGTCCCTGAGCAGGCCGGTGACCAGCGGGAACAGCACAGGGCGGGCGCCGGGGCCGGGTTCCAGCCGGTGCTCGACGGCGGTGGCGATCCGGCCGGCGGTCTCCGGGTGCGGGCGCGCCGCCTCCCGCAGCAGGCTCGCGGCGGCGCGGGCGAGGGCTGGGGTGGTGACATCGGCGAGGAGGCGGCGCAGGCAGTCGGCCGCCTCCCGGTGCGGGCCGCGCAGCCGGGTACGGAAGGCGTCCAGGACGGGTTCCGGGTGGGTGGGGAGGGCCGGGAGCAGGGCGGTCGCGGGGACGAGCGGGTCGCCGTCCGCGAAGTGGCGCAGCGCGTCGGCCAGATGCCGGTCGCGGAACCGGGGGTCGCCGGCCAGGAGGGCGTGGGCGCCGCCGTGCAGGGCGTGGTCGGCGGGGCGGTCGAGCACGGCGCGCGCGGCACGGCACAGCAGCTCGCGGTCCCCGGCCCCGCGCACATACGGGGCGGCGCGCAGCGCGAGCGTCACGGCGGCCGGATGCCGGGCGGACCGCTCGTCCCGCGCCCAGCGGTGCACGGCCCGGCACAGCGCCGACGGCTCCTCCTCGGCGAGCACGAGGAGCAGTTCCTCCGCGTGCCGGTGGCCACTCTCGGCCAGCGCCTCCGTAAGAGAGTCCAGCGCACCGTGCCGATGGGTGTGCAGCAGGGCCTGCGCGGCGGTCGCCACGGTGGCGTGCGGGGCGGCGGGCAACGGCCGCTCGTCCTCGAACCACCGTGTCAGACACGGCTGTACGGCATCGGGCGCGGCCGCCAGCAACCGGGCGACGGCGTCGAGGTACCGCTCCCCCGGCACCCCCGCGACCGGCCCACCGCCCGCACGCGCCGCACCTGCAGTCAGCGCCTCCGCACCCGCAGGCAGAGCACTCGCACCCGACGCACCCGCACCCGACGCATCCCCACCCGCACCCGACGCGCCCGCGCCCGACGCCGACGCGCCCCCACCGGACGGCCGCGCACGCGCCCTCGACGCGCCCGCCGCCGGGTCGGCGAGGACGAGCCGGCGCAGCAGGTCCAGGCGCCCGGCCATCGGCAGCGGCAGCCCGGTCCAGAAGGCGGGCCCGAACTCCACCGGCACCGGCCGCAGTTCGCGCCGCCAGGCCACCACGCGCTCGGCGAGCAGCCGCAGCACCTCGGTGTACGGCGTCGCGTCCGGCGCCTGCCCCAGGGTCCCGGCGAGCAGCCGGGCGGCCCACCAGGACTCGGTGTCCAGATCCAGCGCATCCACCAACTCTCGCAGCTGAAAGGCGAGTTGGCGGGAGCCGTGGCGGCGGCCGAGGTGCAGCAGGGCCTGGACGACGGGCCCGGCACGATGGCGCGCCACCGGCGCCGCGTCCGCATCCGCATCCACCAGCTCCGCTCCGGAGTCACGGGCGCGGTGCACCAGGGTCTGCACGGCCTCGTCCAGGTCGAGGTGCAGGCCCTGGAGCCAGTCGGCCAGTTCCTCGTGGGCGAAGCGGTAGCCCCGCCCGGCCGGCACGAGCAGGCCCTCGGCGAGCACGGCCGAGGCCCAGCCGGTGCCGCCGCCGAGCCGCTCGGGGGCCTGCCCCCACGGGAACACCGCCTCGAAGGACGCCCGGTCCAGTTCCCCCTGCGCCGCCCCGAGGCTGAGCCGGGCAGCCTCGTGCACCTGCCCGGCGACCCGCGCGGCGAGCCGTCGTACGGCCGTGCCGCGCAGCCCCCGCTCGGCGGCGAGCCGCACCGCGATGCGCAGGCACACCAGGTCGAGGTGGGCCGCGAACACCTCGTGCCGGTCGACGGGACCGGCGAACGGCGCCGTCCGCAGTACGGCCCACACCTCCGACAGCAGCCGCAGGGTGAGCGGATGCCGGGCGTCCCGCGCGGCGAGCAGGCCCTCGGGAAGCCCGTACCGCACCCGCGCCTGCTCGGCCTCCCGCGCGTCCAGGTCGCCAAGTACGACCGCCCGTGCGGGAGTTGAGGCGAACCCGGCCTGCTCCCAGTACTCCTCCCGGCAGGCCACCACCAGACGGGCGCCGGTCCGCCGTAGCCAGCCGAGGGTGCCCTCGGTCCATTCGGAAAGGCGCCGGGCCAGGGCCGGGGGCATCTCCTCGGGGCCGTCGAGGAGGAGCAGGAGGGGCCGGCCGGCGCGGGCGGCGAGGTGTTCGGGGGTGAGGTCGCCGAGGTCGGGGTCGAGGTGGCGGGCGGCGGCGATGATGCGGGCGGCCCGGCGCAGGGCGCGGTGGGCGGCGTCGGCCAGCGAGCCGTCGCGCTCCTCCAGATCGGCGCCGCGCAGCCACAGCGTCGGCGCGGCGGCGCGGGCGCGGCGGGCGGCCAGCGCCGCGAGTTCCGTCGTACGACCGCTGCCCGGTGCGCCGACCAGACCGAGCACGCACCGGTCGCCCTCGTCCGCGAAGGCGGCCAACTCCTCTGCCACCGACGCGCGTTCGACCGGCTGCACCAGGGCCCTGGGCGGTCCGTCCTGGCCCACCGAGGTGGCGGTCAGCTCCAGGACGCCGGCGAGGTTGAGGTCGGCGCCGTACGCGGGCACGGTGGCCGCGTTACGTGCGAGCAGCTCGGCGAGGGGGCCGTCGGCGGCGCGCGGCGGCACCGCGAAGCCGGCGTCGCGGTGGGGGGCGTGCAGGACGGTGCCGAGGACGCCGAGGACCGCGCCCGTACGCGCGTCCACCACAGGGCCGCCGGCCGCCCCGCCGCCGGGGCGCAGCGCGTCCCGGCCCGCCGTCCCGATGGCCAGCTCCAGCGCGTCGCCGATCAGATGACGGCCGTACGACACCTCGGCGGCGGCCAGCACCCGCGCCTCGCGCCAGATCCCGGCGGCGAGCCGCACGTAGGTGCCGGCCGCGACGCTCGCCCGGCCGCTCAGCGGCAGCGGCGGCACGTCCAGGCCCTCGGTGCGCACCAGGGCCAGGTTCCGGGCGGGCAGCCCGGTCACGTCCTCGGCGCCGACCACGCGGGTGCGGTCCCCGGCGCGCAGTACCAGCCGGTCGAGGCCGTCGACGGCTTCGTGGCTGGTGAGGAGGGTGCCGTGGTGGTCGGCGAGGAAGCCGGTGCCGCGGGTGCGGCCGGCGGGGTCCTGGATGTGGACCAGCGGGTCGGCGGTGCGGGCGTCCGCGAAGGGCGCGGGGTCCGTACGGCGGATGCCCACCAGGGCGCCTGCCGGGTGCGGGTGGGACGTGCTGATCACCCGCGCGCCGCGCGCCCCGCCCGAGCCGGCGCTGTCCGCGCGAGCGGCCTCGGTGCGGACGGTCTCCACGTGGCCGGTCTCCACGTGGACGGCCTCCGTGTGGACGGCCTCCGTGTGGGCGGCGAACGGTCCCGTCGCGTCCGTCATGTCACCCGTGCCGTGCGCCGTGGCCCCGCGGGCGCTGCCGGTTCGCGGGTCTCCTGCCGTCATCGTCCTGCCTTCCCGCCTTGCCCGTGCCTGTGGCGACGGTAGGCGGGTGAAGATCGGCGGGGCGGCCCGCTCGGGGAACGCGCCCCCTTCCGCTCCCCCGATTCACTCCGAGCGCCTGCCCGGACGGGTGAATCGGCGGGTGCGGCTGGATAACCCTAGGGGTGGGGGAAGTGGGGGACCGGGGGGGGGGGGGGGGGGGGGGGGCCCCCCCCCCCTCCCCCCCCCCCCCCCACGGCAAAGGCCCTCGCGCAGACGAAGACCACCGCTCAGGCGAAGGCCCTCGCTCAGGCGAAAGCCAGCGCTCAGGCGAAGACGGCCAGGCTCTTGGCCTTGCCCTTGTGCAGTTCGACGAGTGCCAGGAAGCGGCCCTCGGGGCCGAACACGGCGACGGGACCGGCGTCCGCGTACTCGTCGGGCATCTCCAGGCGGACCCCGTTCAGCAGCAGTTTGGCGCGCCTGGCGTCCACCTCCCAGCGCGGGAAGGCGGCCCCGGCGGCCTCGGCGATCGGCATCACGGTCAGCTCCTGCTGGAGCTGGTCCAGCGTCCTCGCCGAGTCGAGCTTGTACGGCCCGACGCGCGTGCGGCGCAGCGCGGTGAGGTGTCCGCCGACACCCAGGTCGGCGCCCAGGTCGCGGGCGAGCGCGCGGATGTAGGTGCCGGAGGAGCAGACGACGGAGACGACCAGGTCGAGGACGGGGGTGCCGTCCTCGGCGACGGCGTCCCTGACGTCGTACACCGTGAAGGACGAAACGGTCACCGGACGGGCCGGGATCTCGAAGTCCTCGCCCTCGCGGGCCCGCTTGTACGACCGTACGCCGTCGATCTTGATGGCGCTGACCTTGGACGGCACCTGCATGATGTCGCCGGACAGCTTGGCGATGCCGGCGTCGATGGCCTCGCGGGTCACCTTGGAGGCGTCGGTGGACGAGATGATCTCGCCCTCCGCGTCGTCGGTGAGGGTGTCCTGGCCGAGCCGTACGGTGCCCAGGTACTCCTTCTCGGTCAGCGCGAGGTGGCCGAGGAGCTTGGTGGCGCGCTCGACGCCGAGGACCAGCACGCCGGTGGCCATCGGGTCGAGGGTGCCGGCGTGGCCGACGCGGCGGGTCCGGGCGATCCCGCGCATCTTGGCGACCACGTCGTGCGAAGTGAAGCCCGACGGCTTGTCGACGATGACAAGGCCGTCGGGCGTGGTGTGCTTCTGCGTCATTCCGCGGCGTCGCCGTCCGTCTCGTCGTCGGCGGGCTTGCGGTAGGGGTCCGCGCCGCCGGCGTAGGTGGCGCCCGCGGAGGTCTCCCGCACCTTGGCGTCGGACTGCCGGGCCTTGTCGAGGAGGTCCTCGATGGTCCGGGCGGTGTCCGGCAGGGCGTCCGCGACGAAGGTGAGGGTCGGGGTGAACTTCACCCCGGCCGCGCGGCCGACCTCGGAGCGCAGGATGCCCTTGGCGCTCTCCAGGCCCGCGGCGGCGGCCTGCCGCTCCTCTTCGTCCCCGTACACCGTGTAGAAGACGGTCGCCTCCCGCAGGTCACCCGTCACGCGGGTGTCCGTGATGGTGACGTGCGAGCCGAGCCGCGGGTCCTTGATCCCGCGCTGCAGCTTCTGGGCAACCACCTCTCGGATGAGGTCCGCCAGCCTTTTCGCCCGCGCGTTGTCGGCCACTGGTCCAGCTCCCGTTCTTTCCTGATTCCTTGGTCTTTGATCCGTGGTCTTCGTCCGCGGTCCGCGTCAGTCGTCGTCGCCGTGGAAGCGGCGGCGTACGGACAGCAGCTCCACCTCGGGGCGGGCGGCGACCAGCCGCTCGCACCGGTCCAGTACGTCCGTGAGGTGCGCCGCGTCTCCGGAGACCACGGCGAGGCCGATGATCGCCCGTCGGTGGAGGTCCATGTGGTCCACCTCGGCCGCGCTCACGGCGTACTTCCGCTGGAGTTCGGCGACGATCGGGCGGACGACGGAACGCTTCTCCTTCAGCGAGTGGACGTCGCCGAGGAGGAGGTCGAAGGACAGGGTCCCCACGTACATGTATATTGCCGGTTCACCCGCCGGTACGGGATCGATGGCCCCTGCCGGGTGGCCGGGGGACATCAAGAAACGGTACCGCGTGCGGGCCGGTGCCTCGACAGGGTTTCCGCCGCCCACCCGACTCGGTCGGCTGCGAGGCCGGGAAACGAGCGGATGGCCGCAGGCCAGCAGTGAAGCGAAGGCCGAGCATGAAGCCCCACAGCCCGCGCCGTTCCGATCGACAGGGCCATCGGCCGACCCAGCGGATGCAAACCCGCCGGACCGGCTGCGGACGACTGAACCAGGGAACCGAAACCGCTGCCCGACCGTGCCACACGGACCCACTCGAAATCTGAGGCTCCCAGCCCGGCCCAGCCACCCAGGGCAACCGCCCCGAGCCGCCGGCCCGTGCCCGAAGACCGCTCGGCCGGCCGCGGACTACAGTCCCGCCAGCAGCCGAAGGTCAAAGACCCGCGGCGCCGACCCAGAACCGAAGGCCCGCGGATCGGCCGGCGGCCCGAGCCGTGTCGCCCAACC
Source organism: Streptomyces sp. NPDC043952 (assembly GCF_056435325.1). Lineage (NCBI taxonomy): Bacteria > Bacillati > Actinomycetota > Actinomycetes > Kitasatosporales > Streptomycetaceae > Streptomyces > Streptomyces sp. NPDC043952. The sequence goes on along the minus strand of NZ_JBWKES010000039.1, from coordinate 19,956 downwards.
CCGGACCGCAGTCCCGGCCCCGCCACCCGACCAACGGCCGGAAGCCCCGGCGCCGGCCGACGGCCGAAGGCCCGTTGAACGGCCGGCGGGTCGAGTCCTGCCGGGATGGCTCACGACCTGCCCCTGCCGGGGTTGGTCGAGGGCGGCCGGAGACCCTCCGAACCGCCTCGCGCCGCCGTACCGCCTCACCCCGCCGACAGACCACAAGCCGGACACCCCGGAGCACCGCTCCGAGCCGTCCGGCACCTGTCCAGCCGACCGAGTCGGGTGGGTGGGTGGGCGAAGGATGGGCGGAAGGAAACGGCACCGCCGGCCGACGGGAACCCCCGTCGGCCAGCGCGCACCGTCACTCCGTCACGCCCGCGGCTTCTCCCGCATCTCGTACGTCGCGATGATGTCGTCGACCTTGATGTCGTTGAAGTTCCCGAGGTTGATACCGCCCTCGAAGCCTTCGCGGATCTCGGTGACGTCGTCCTTGAAGCGACGCAGGCCCTCGATGGTGAGGTTCTCCGCGACCACCTTGCCGTCGCGCAGCAGGCGCGCCTTGGTGTTGCGGCGGACCTCGCCGGACCTGACGAGCACACCGGCGAGGTTGCCCAGCTTGGACGAGCGGAAGACCTCGCGGATCTCTGCCGTACCCAGCTCGACCTCTTCGTACTCCGGCTTGAGCATGCCCTTGAGGGCCGCCTCGATCTCCTCGATCGCCTGGTAGATGACCGAGTAGTACCGGACGTCGACGCCCTCGCGCTCCGCCATCTGCGCGGCACGGCCGGCCGCACGGACGTTGAAGCCGATGACGATGGCGTCGGAGCCCATCGCCAGGTCGATGTCGGACTCCGTGACCGCACCGACACCGCGGTGCAGGACGCGGATGTCGACCTCTTCGCCGACGTCCAGCTGGAGCAGCGAGGACTCAAGAGCCTCGACCGAACCGGAAGCGTCACCCTTGATGATCAGGTTCAGCTGCTGGACCTCGCCGGCCTTGAGCACCTTGTCCAGGTCCTCAAGGGAGACACGGCGCGTGCGCTTCGCGAAGGCCGCGTTGCGCTCGCGGGCGGCGCGCTTCTCCGCGATCTGACGGGCCGTACGGTCCTCGTCCACCACGATGAAGTTGTCGCCGGCACCCGGAACGTTGGTCAGGCCCAGGACCTGGACCGGCGTCGACGGGCCCGCCTCGGACACGTTGTTGCCGCTGTCGTCCAGCATCGCGCGGACACGGCCGTACGCATCGCCGACCACCATGGTGTCGCCGACCCGCAGCGTGCCTCGCTGCACCAGGACCGTGGCGACCGCACCGCGGCCGCGGTCCAGGCGGGACTCGATCGAGATGCCCTGCGCGTCCTGGTTCGGGTTGGCCCGCAGGTCGAGCGAGGCGTCGGCCGTGAGGATCACGGCCTCCAGCAGCGAGTCGATGTGCAGACCCTGCTTGGCGGAGATGTCGACGAACATCGTGTCGCCGCCGTACTCCTCGGCCACCAGGCCGTACTCGGTCAGCTGACCGCGCACCTTGGTCGGGTCCGCGCCCTCGACGTCGATCTTGTTGACCGCGACCACGATCGGCACGTCGGCCGCCTTGGCGTGGTTGAGCGCCTCGACCGTCTGCGGCATGACGCCGTCGTTGGCCGCGACGACCAGGATCGCGATGTCCGTCGACTTCGCACCGCGGGCACGCATGGCGGTGAACGCCTCGTGACCCGGCGTGTCGATGAAGGTGATCGCGCGGTCCTCGCCGTTGACCTGGGTCGCGACCTGGTAGGCACCGATGTGCTGGGTGATGCCGCCGGCCTCGCCCGCGATGACGTTCGTCTTGCGGATGGCGTCGAGCAGCCGGGTCTTACCGTGGTCGACGTGACCCATGACGGTCACGACCGGCGGACGGACGACCAGGTCCTCCTCGGTGCCCTCGTCCTCGCCGAACTCCAGGTCGAAGGACTCGAGCAGCTCGCGGTCCTCCTCCTCGGGGCTGACGATCTGGACGTTGTAGTTCATCTCGTCGGCCAGGAGCTGCAGCGTCTCGTCGGAGACGGACTGCGTGGCCGTGACCATCTCGCCGAGGTTCATCATGACCGCGACGAGGGACGCCGGGTTGGCGTTGATCTTCTCCGCGAAGTCGGTGAGCGACGCGCCGCGGGAGAGACGGATGGTCTCGCCGTTGCCGCGCGGCAGCATCACGCCGCCGACGCTCGGGGCCTGCATGGCCTCGTACTCCTGGCGACGCTGCCGCTTCGACTTGCGGCCACGACGCGCGGGACCACCGGGACGGCCGAAGGCGCCCTGCGTGCCACCACGGCCACCGGGACCGCCGGGACGGCCACCGAAGCCGGGACGACCGCCGCCACCGGGACCGCCGCCGAAGCCGCCGCCACCGCCACCGGGACGACCGGCGAAACCGCCGCCGCCACCCGGACGGGCACCGCCGCCACCGCCGCCGGGACGACCCGCGAAGCCGGGACGACCGCCGCCGCCACCGCCGCCGGGACGACCGGCACCGGCCGGACCGCGGCCGCCGGGGCCGGGACGCGGGCCGGCAGCGGGACGCTGCGGCATCATGCCGGGGTTCGGACGCGGGCCGCCCGGACGCGGGGCGCCGCCCTGCGGACGGGGCATCGAGCCCGGAGTCGGACGGGGACCGCCGGGAGCCTGCGGACGCGGACCGCCGCCCTGGGCGCCGGGCGCCTGCGGACGGGGACCGGCGCCGGGGGCGCCGCCGGGACGCGGGCCACCCTGCGGACGGGGCGCCTGCGGGCGCGCCATGCCGGTGGAGCCGCCGGAGGTGAAGGGGTTGTTACCGGGACGCGGGCCGGAGGGACGGGCACCCGGACGCGGGGCCTGACCACCGGGACGCGGCGCACCCTGGCCCGGACGGGCCTGACCCTGGCCGGAGGCCGGACGGCCACCGGGCTTGGGGGCACCGGGACGGGCGCCGCCGGGACGCGGACCCTGCGCGGCCGGGGCCTGCGGGGTCTGGGCGGCGGGGGCGGCCGGCGGAGCGGTGAACTCCGGGGCGGCCGGAGCCGGACGCGGCGCGGGCTTGGGGCCCGGAACCGGACGCGGACCCGGAGCCGGCGCGGAGGCCGCGGGAGCCACCGGGGCCGCCGGCTGCTGCGCGGCGGGCGTCGGGGGCTTGGGCGCCGGCGGCCTCGGGGCAGCCGGACGTGCCGCCTGCGCCGGAGAGGGCGCGGCGGGCTTGGGGGAAGCCTTGCGCGGGGCGGGCTTGGCGGACTTGCCGCTGCCACCACCCTGGAAGGCGTCGGTCAGCTTGCGTACAACCGGCGCTTCGATGGTCGAAGACGCCGAACGGACGAATTCACCGAGTTCCTGGAGCTTGGCCATGACGACCTTGCTCTCGACACCGAACTCCTTGGCGAGTTCGTAGACCCGGACCTTAGCCACTTCGCTCCTTTGAGGTCCGGGTGAAGCCGGACCGTCGCTAGTTCATGGGCGTACTCATCGCGTACTCATCGAGTGCTCATCGCAATCTCGACCTGCTTTCGACTCGCGAGGTACCAAGCCGCACGGGGTTCCGTACGGCATGTCTTACGGCGTTGCCTGCTCGGCAACTGTCGCCTGCTCGACGTATCGGCGCAACGCCTTTGTGTCGAGCGCGGCCGGGGCGCGCAGTGCCCTCGGCAACGCCCGGCGGCGTACCGCCTGGTCGACACAGACCAGGGCGGGGTGCACATAAGCACCCCGGCCGGGCAGCGTACCGCGCGGATCGGGGACGCATTCGCCCTCTCTCCGCACGATCCGCAGGAGATCGTTCTTGGCCGCCCGCTCCCGGCACCCCACACAGGTGCGTTCAGGGCATGCTCCGGCATGCGTCCGGCCAGACACGGCTCAGTCTACCTCCCCGCACCGACCTCACCCCTGTGGGGGAAAGATCGAACGGCTGTTGTCGTATTCCAAGCCATCCCCGGCCTGGATCATTCCCTGGTGGCGGCGCGCCTATTCCGCGGGCTGCTCGGTGTCGGGCCGGATGTCGATGCGCCAGCCGGTGAGCCGGGCGGCGAGGCGGGCGTTCTGCCCCTCCTTGCCGATCGCCAGCGAGAGCTGGTAGTCCGGCACGGTCACCCGCGCGGAGCGGGAGGCGAGGTCCACGACCTCCACCTTGCTCACCCGAGCGGGTGACAGGGCGTTCGCCACCATCTCCGCCGGGTCGTCCGACCAGTCGACGATGTCGATCTTCTCGCCGTTCAGCTCGCCCATCACATTGCGGACCCGGCCGCCCATGGGGCCGATGCAGGCGCCCTTGGCGTTCAGACCCGAGCGGGTGGAGCGGACGGCGATCTTGGTGCGGTGGCCGGCCTCGCGGGCGATGGCGGCGATCTCCACCGAACCGTCGGCGATCTCCGGCACCTCCAGGGCGAACAGCTTCTTCACCAGGTTCGGGTGGGTGCGCGAGAGCGTCACGGAGGGTCCGCGCACGCCCTTGGCGACCCGGACCACGTACGACCGCAGGCGCTGGCCGTGCGGGTAGGTCTCGCCGGGCACCTGCTCCTGCACCGGCAGGATGGCCTCCAGCTTGCCGATGTCCACCAGCACGTTCTTCGGGTCGCGGCCCTGCTGGACCACGCCGGTGACGATGTCGCCCTCACGCCCCGCGTACTCGCCGAGCGTCGCGTCGTCCTCGGCGTCGCGCAGGCGCTGGAGGATCACCTGCTTGGCGGTGGTGGCAGCGATGCGGCCGAAGCCCGAGGGGGTGTCGTCGAACTCCCGCGGCTCCTGCCCCTCCGCCAGGTCCTCGGGGTCCTCCTTCGCCCACACGGTCACATGACCGGTCCCCCGGTCGAGCTCCACGCGCGCGTGTCGGCGGCTTCCCTCGGTGCGGTGGTAGGCGATGAGGAGGGCCGACTCGATCGCTTCGACCAGCAGGTCGAAGGAGATCTCCTTCTCCCTGACCAAGCCCCGCAGGGCGCTCATGTCGATGTCCACGGCTACGCCTCCTCCTCTTCCTTGTCCTTCTTGTCCTTGCGGTTGAACTCGACCTGCACGCGCGCCTTGGCGATCTCCGGGAAGGCGATCCGGCGGGTGGTGGCCTTGCGGCCCTTGACGCCGGGGACCTCGACGTCGAGGCCCTCCTCGTCCACGGCCAGGATGCGCGCGACCACCTCGCCGCCCTCGGTCAGCTGGAACTTCACGAGCCGGTCGACGGCGCGCACGAAGTGCCGGTGTTCGGTGAGGGAGCGCTCCGCGCCGGGGGTGCCGACCTCCAGGTCGTACGCGGTGTCACCCATCGCGTCGGTCTCGTCCAGCTTCGCCGAGAGCGCACGGCTCACATCGGCGATCGCGTCCAGGTCCGCCCCGGAGTCCGAGTCGACGACCACGCGCAGCACCCGCTTGCGTCCGACGGAGTCGATCGCGATCTCTTCGAGATCCAGCCCCTGGGAGGTGACGAGCGGTTCGAGCAGCTCTCGCAGCCTCTCGCTCTGGGTGGTGCTCATCCGGGTGACTCCTCGGCCGCGTGTGCTGTTGTGGGATGGGTCGCGTGTCTGGTCAAAGGGTATCCGGTCGCGGGGAGTGTTGCCGTCCACCTGTGGACAACCCCGCGCGGGACGGGTGAGGCCGGGCGGTGCCGGTGACTGGTATCGGACAGGTGCGCGGGTACGGTGATCACGCGCGCTCGCTCGCCGCACTTCTTGTCGTACGAGTTCCCCGAGGACGTCTGCCGTGCCGTACCCCTCGCCACCGCGTTTCCCCTCGGGGCCGCGCGTCCGCAGAAGAACCCTGCTGGCCTCGGCCGCCGGTACCGCCCTCCTGGCGGGCTGCACGTCCGGCGCGGATTCCGGCGACGACGCCTCGGCCACCGCGCGGGCCCGTGCGGTGGCCGCCGCGGACAGCACCGCGCTGCTGGCCCGCTACGACGCCGTGCTCACCGCGTTCCCGGACCTCGCGGGGCGGTTGCGCCCGCTGCGCGCGGAGGTCGCGGCCCATGTCGCCGCGTTCACGGAGGGTACGACCCCCACGGCGACCCCCTCGGGCTCCGCCTCCCCCACCCCCTCGCCCGCCCCCGTGCCGGCGACCGGGAAGGACGCCCTCGCCTCGCTGGCCGCCGCCGAGCGGGCGCTCGCCGACCGGCGGACCAGGGCGCTGCTGGACGTGCCGGGCGAGCCGGCCCGGCTGCTGGCCTCGACGGCGGCGGCCGGTGCCGCGCACGCGTACCTGCTGACGACGGGGGCGGCGAAGTGAGCGACGACGGCGAGAAGGCCGAACTGACCGCCCTCCAGGCCGCGTTGGCGGCGGAGCACGCGGCGGTGTACGGGTACGGCGTCGTCGGCGGCCGGGTGGACGACGGGCGCCGGGGCGAGGCGAAGGCGGCGTACGACGCCCACCGGGCCCGGCGGGACGCGCTGACCCGCGAGGTGCGGGACCTGGGCGGCCGGCCGGTGGCGGCGAGCGCGGCCTACGCCCTGCCGTTCGCGGTGCGCGACGCGGCCGACGCGGTACGGCTCGCCGCGCGGCTCGAGGAGCGGGTGGCCGGGGTCTACGCCGACCTGGTGCGCTCGGCGTCCGGCGCGCGGCGCGCCTCGGCGGCGGCGGCGCTGCGGGAGGCGGCGGTGCGGGCGGTGGCCTGGAGCGGACGGAGCGTAGCCTTCCCTGGGCTCGCCGAGCGGGCGGGCGAGGGGACGGGGACCGGTACGGACACGGGGACCGGTACGGGGGCCGTGGGCGCGGGGCCGTCGGGGTCCGTGTCCCCGGCCAGCTGAGGTCTGCGGGACCGCTTACGGGAACCGTGAACCGCTGCTTACGGGACTGCCGCTTACAGGACTGAGGAAGGGAACGGCTCGCGCATGGCTTTCGAACCGCCGCGGCGCCTGGTGCGGGCGCTCGGGGAGAGCGCCCCGGCCGGGGACGACTGGCTGGCCGGACTGCCCGAGCTGGCCGAACGAGCCGTGGCGCGGCGGGAGTTGACCGTCGAGCGGGTGCAGGTGCCGGGGGGCCGCAGCAGCCTGGTGGTGCTGGTGCGGCGGGCGGACGGCGGCCCGGCGGTGCTGAAGCTGGCCCCGCCCAGGGCCCGGCCGGAGAGCGAGCGGGCGGCGCTGGCGCACTGGGGCGGGCGGGGTGCCGTACAGCTGCTGGGGTCGGACGCGCAGGACAGCGCGGAGGGGGCGCTGCTGCTGGAACGGCTGCACCCCGATGTCTCGGTGCGGTCGCTGCCGGAGGCGAAGGCGCTGCTGGAGGCGGCGGGCACGCTGCGGCGGCTGTGGGTGGAGCCGCCGGCGGACCACGCGTTCGAGACCGTCGCCGAGCGCACCGGGCGGCAGGCGGTGGCGATGCGGGCGGGCGTGGAGCGGGAGCCGGAGGCGGCGCCGCTGGTGGAGGCGGCGCTGGCGGCACGGGAGGAGTTGCTCGCGGCGCCGCCGGAGCAGCGGCTGCTGCACGGAACGTTCCGGCAGAGCAAGGTGCTCGCCGGGGATCGGCTGCCGTGGCTGGCGGTGGGCCCGGACCCGGTGGTCGGGGAGCACGCGTTCGACCTGGCGCGGCTGGTCCGGGACCGGGTGGAGGACCTGATCGCCTCGCCCGCCGGCGCGTCCATCACCCGGCGCCGGATCAAGCGCCTCGCGGAGTCCCTGGAGGTGGACCAGGAGCGGCTGCGGGGGTGGACGCTGTTCCGGGCGGTGGAATCCGGGGTGCGTGCGGTGCGGGTCGGCAGACCGCGGGACGGGGAGTTGCTGCTGGAGTTCGCCGGGTGGCTTTAGGCGGCGGCGGTGTTCACGGTTTGTGGGTCACCCAGATCATTTCCGCCGGCCAGCGGTGTCCCCAGTCGGGCGGGTCGGTCTCGTAGTAGCCGTTGGGCGTGGCGGGTTCGGGCCGCGGTTCGATGAGGTCGTCGATGACGAGGCCGGCGCCGCGCAGGACCCTGATCCAGTCGCCGTAGGTGAGCTGGTAGCTGGTCGCGCCGTCGGCTTCGGCGATGGTGTCCAGCCCGAAGTAGTCCTGGTGCAGCGTCGTGGTCACGCGGTCGGCGGCTTCCTCGTAGCAGGCTTCGAGCCAGGGGCTGGCGACGTTGAACACCAGACGGCCGCCGCGGCGCAGGACGCGTGCGGCCTGCGGGACGGCCAGGTGCGGGGGTGCCCAGCTGAGCCCGCCGTAGTCGCAGAACACCAGGTCGAAGGTGTCGGCGGCGAACGGGAGGTGTTCGGCGGCGCCTTGCACCAGCGGGTAGCGTGCCGCTCCCCTCGCGCGGGCCGCCGCGGCGAGCTGGGCCTCGGACAGGTCGAGCCCGACCACGCGGGCCCCCTCGGCGGCGAGCGCCCTGGACCACTGGCCGGCGCCGCAGCCGAGTTCGAGGACGCGCTTGCCGGTGACGTCGCCCAGGGCGCCCAGGTGCGCGTCGGGGATGGCGTACGTGCCCCACAGCCGGGGGGCGGCGCCGATCTGCGGGTCGTGCGCCCGCTGGTAGGCGCTGCTGAACCGATTCCAGAACCGCCGGTTGGCGGGGATGCTGTCCACGCGCCGACTCCAGCACCGCCCGCCGGGTACGGTCAACACAATTAACAGTGCCCCCGCGCCCCTTCGGGCGCGGGGGCACTGAGCCGGGATTACGCGGTCAGACGCGCGATCGCGTCCTCGACCGAGACTTCCTCGCGCTCGCCCGTCTTGCGGTCCTTCAGTTCCAGGACGCCCTCGGCCGCGCGGCGGCCGGCGACGAGGATCTGGGGGACGCCGATCAGTTCGGCGTCGGTGAACTTGACGCCCGGAGAGACGCCCGCGCGGTCGTCGACCAGGACGCGGACGCCCGCGGCGGCCAGCTTGCCGGCGACGTCGAGGGCCAGCTCGGTCTGGAGGGCCTTGCCGGCGGCGACCACGTGCACGTCGGCCGGGGCGATCTCCTTGGGCCAGCACAGGCCCTGCTCGTCCGCGGTCTGCTCGGCGAGCGCGGCGACGGCGCGGGAGACGCCGATGCCGTAGGAGCCCATGGTGACCCGGACGGGCTTGCCGTTCTGGCCGAGGACGTCGAGCTTGAGGGCGTCGGCGTACTTGCGGCCCAGCTGGAAGATGTGGCCGATCTCGATCGCGCGGTCCAGCTTCAGGCCGGTGCCGCACGCGGGGCAGGGGTCGCCCTCCTGGACCACCACGACGTCCACGTACTCGTCGACCTCGAAGTCGCGCCCGGCGACGACGTTCTTCGCGTGGGTGTCCGCCTTGTTCGCGCCGGTGATCCAGGCGGTGCCGGGGGCCACGCGCGGGTCGGCGATGTACTTGACCTTCTCGCCCAGGCCCTGCGGACCGACGTAGCCGCGCACCAGGTCGGGGCGGTCCGCGAAGTCCGCCTCGGTGACCATCTCGACGGCGGCGGGCGCGAAGTGCTCCTCCACCTTGCCCATGTCCACCTCGCGGTCGCCGGGCACGCCCACCGCGACGATCTCGCCGTCCACCTTGACCAGCAGGTTCTTCAGCGTGTCGGATGCCCGCACGCCGAGCGAGGCGGCCAGCGTCTCGATGGTCGGGGTGCCGGGCGTGGGGATCTCCTCCAGCGCGGGCACGGCGGAGCCGTCGACGGGCTGGAGCGCGTAGTGGACCGCCTCGGTGTTCGCGGCGAAGTCGCAGTTCGGGCAGTCCGCGAAGGTGTCCTCGCCGGCCCCGGCGGGGGCCAGGAACTCCTCCGACTTGGAGCCGCCCATCGCACCGGCGGTGGCCGCGACGATGCGGTAGTCCAGGCCGAGGCGCGCGAAGATCCGCTGGTAGGCCTCGCGGTGCAGGGCGTACGCCTCGGCGAGGCCCTCGTCCGCGGTGTCGAAGGAGTACGAGTCCTTCATCAGGAACTCGCGGCCGCGCAGGATGCCGGCGCGGGGGCGGGCTTCGTCGCGGAACTTGGACTGGATCTGGTAGAGGATCACCGGCAGGTCCTTGTAGGACGTGCACTGGTCCTTGACCAGCAGGGTGAAGATCTCCTCGTGGGTGGGGCCGAGGAGGTAGTCGCCGCCCTTGCGGTCCTTGAGCCGGAACAGCTCCTGGCCGTACTCGTCCCAGCGGCCGGTGGCGTCGTAGGGCTCGCGGGGCAGCAGCGCGGGCAGCAGCACTTCCTGGGCGCCGATGGCGTCCATCTCCTCGCGTACGACGCGCTCCACATTGGCGAGGACCTTCTTGCCCAGGGGCAGCCAGGACCAGATGCCGGCGGCGGTGCGGCGGACGTACCCGGCGCGGACGAGGAGCTTGTGGCTGAGGACCTCGGCGTCCGCCGGGTCGTCGCGCAGCGTCTTCGCCATCAACTGGGACATGCGCTGGACCTGTGCGTTGGCCATGGTTCTCGTACTCCTACAGATAACCGGTGATGGCATAGGAGGTTAGCCGGGCTTGCCGGGCGGGCGGAAATCGGTTAACGCCCTATCGCCTGCGCAGCGGCAGCGGGGCCCCCATGACGGCGTACGGGCGCGGGGCGCTCGGGAAGTGGACGCGGCGGGCGAGGTCGACGTAGCCCAGGGAGTGGTAGAGGCCGCGGGCGGGGCTGTCGGTGTCGATCGCGGAGAGGATCGAGCGGGGTTCGGCGGCCGAGTCGGTGATCCGGGTGATCAGGCGGCGGCCGATGCCCCGGTTCTGGTGGTCCGGGTGGACGTGCAGCTCGGTGATCACGAAGGAGTCGTCCAGCCAGGAGTCGTTGCCCGCCGCGCGCAGGTACGGCTCGACGACCGTGGACCACCAGTGGGTGCGGGAGTTCGGCATGCCGTAGACGAAGCCGACGAGGAGTCCGCCGACGCTCGCGCCGAGGGCCCGCGCGCCCGGGAACTGCATGTGCCGCTGGACGATCTGGCGTCGTACGGCGACTTCGTCCGGGCCGAGGCCGAACGCCAGCGCTTGGACCGCCAGGGCCTCGTCCACGCGGGCCGCCAGGTCCAGGGGGCCGATCGCTAGATCCATGCCGGGAGCGTATCCGGGTTCAGAACAGCACACTCATGAAGGCGCCGATCTCCTGGAAGCCCACCCGGCGGTAGGTGCGGCGCGCGGCGGTGTTGAAGTCGTTGACGTACAGGCTGACCACGGGGGCGACGTCCGCGAGGGCGTAGCGCAGGACCGCCGCCATGGCCGGGGCGGCGATGCCCTTGCCCCGGTGCTCGGGGGCCACCCAGACGCCCTGGATCTGGCATGCCTGGGAGGTGGCCGCGCCGATCTCGGCCTTGAAGACGACCTTGCCGTCCTGGTCGAGCCGGGCGAAGGCCCGCCCGGCGCCGACGAGTTCGGCGACCCGAGCCTGGTAGAGCAGCCCGCCGTCGCCCGCCAGCGGGGAGACGCCGACCTCCTCGGTGAACATGGCCACGCACGCCGGCATGATCGTCTCCATCTCGTCCTTGCGGACGCGGCGGACGTAGGGGTCCGGGGCGATGTCGTCGGGCATGCGGTCGGTGACCATCAGCGGCTGGTGGGGCCGCACGTCGCGGGCCGGGCCCCAGTGGGGTTCCAGGAGCCGCCACAGCGCGGAGGTGGCCTCGGCGGGGCCGACGATGGAGGAGCAGCGCCGCCCGGCCCGCCGGGCACGGTCGGCGAAGCCGCGTACGGCGCGGGGGGTGGCGCAGATCGGGACCAGGTTGGCGCCCGCGTAGCACAGGGACGTGAGCGTGCCGTCCTCGTACCAGCCCCACATCTCGCCGCCGAGCCGCCAGGGGTCGAGCCCGGCGATCCGGACGCGCGCGGTCACGAAGGCATTCGCGACCGGCTCGCGGTCCAGGACCGCGAGCGCGGCATCGAGGTCGCTCGGTTCGAGCACCCGTGAGCTGGTCTGGGTCAACAAGTGCGGGGGCCTCACCCTGGTGTTTGCGCTGGTCTTGGCACTATAGCCGCGCGTTCCCACCGACGCCTCGAACAGTCTGGGATCGAGGGGACCGGGGATCGGCGGCGGACATCGACACGGTTTCAAAGGTGTCACCAGGTTTCGCGGACCCGAGTACAGGATTGGACAGCAATCGACCATGTCTCGCCGACCCGCCGACCCCATCGGGGGCGGCCCTCCCCCCTCCTAGGGCAGGGAGCCATAGCGGGCCGCACATAGCACCGGACGCACGATCACCCACACCCGCGACGACATGCACGCCCGCCCCGCAGACGCCCGCGAGGCCAGCGCCCTCGACCTGCCGGTCGGCTCCCCGATCCTGGCCGGCGTTCAGTGCTGGTCGGACGCGGAAGGGATCATCGAGTACGGAGAGTGGTGTCTGCCACCTCGGTTCGCCATCGGCTACGAGTACCAGCCCTGACCGATCAACGGGAAGCATCCTGAACGCCGGCGGCCTTCGCCGGACGCCGTTGTTCGCGGGCCCGATAAGTCGGCTTCGCGGCCTTCGAGGCGTTCAACGCGTTCTTCGAGTTCCCCGATCCGCTCCAAGGCTCGTTCCAGCTTGCAGGCCAGATCTGCCACCCCGGCCGACGGCGGGAACTCCCTGGGCCGGGACGGCTCACGTCTCAGCCGCCTCGTCCGCCGACTGCGCCCCGTTCGTCTGGTGGACCCTCTTGACCCGGCCCTCCAGGACGAGGACTGGCTCAACGAACTGCGGACCGTCTGCCAATGCTGCGCGATCGGCCGGTGCTGACGCAAACAACTCTCCCCGGTAACGCTCGCCTACGTCCACTCCGTGCTCAAGTCCGCCTTGGAGCACGCCGTGTGAGAGGAGGAGATCCCCCGGAACGCCGTCACGCCGCCCTGTTCGAACTCGCCCTGCACACCCGCCTGCGCAAGGGCGAACTCCTCGGCCTGCACTGGGTGCGATGCGCCGTTCGGAGCTGATGGTCTTGGTCCGCCGGTCTCCTGCGTCACCTCGCTTCGTGCGCACCGCGAGCATCAGGCAGAGGAGAAGGAGGCGGCGGGCTCGGTCTGGCAGGGCAGCAGCCACGTCTTCACCCGGCCCGACGGTCACCCGATCGAACCCGCCACTCTCACCCGCCATTTCAACGCCCTGCTCGCGACGCCCGCCTACGGCCGATCCGATTCCACGACCTCCGCCACTCCACCGCGCCCCTCCTCTGGAACAGGGCGTCGAACTCGTCGTCATCAAGGAACTCCTCGGCAACGCCCTTGGCCAGGGCGACGATGCCCCCGACGACCCACCCACTGCAGCCGTCGTCCACTGACGTTGCCGTAAGCGTTGCCGTCAAGCACCGCAGAAGCCCCCTCTGTAACTGGAATACGGAGGGCGCTTCAACTGTTTCAGGCTGACATCTCACTTCGCGTGCCCATAAAGCGATCACCGCGAGAGGCGGGGCATTCCGAGCCAGCGAACATGCAGACTACGGAAAGTTTGGCAGTTGCCGTCGATGGATCGCTGAAATTGCGCTCTCCTGGAGTTCTATCACTTCGGATTCAACTTTCCGAAGGAGCCACTGCCGCAACTCTTCATAGTTCACCGAAGGAGGAATATCGACCGCGATCAGACTTGCAAAGCCGTGCGACGATGACAAGTTGCACCCAGACGCTCGAAATTTCTCCTCTATCGACTCCCTCTCATCCTTCTCCAGGAAAATGACTCTGATGGTCGAATGCCCAGACTCGGAGGTGAAACTCTCGAACACAAGCTCTCGGCGCTCATGATCTGGACGAACCCTAATCAGGTCACCAAAAGCGATACCCCGAGCGAAGAGCGGCGTATTGACGACACGAATCTCGTACTTGACCTTCGTCTTCTCGCCCCAGAGGCGCTCTACCGAGACCGGAGGCCAGTCGGCACGCTCCGAGTCAAGATCGAAAGCAACCTTGAACATCTTGGCGCCATTCGATGAGATGGGGCGGCCGCTAGGCTGAGTCACGCAACCCACCCCTATTCCAGGTAATCCCGAAGTTCGTCATCCCACTCTTCAACAGTCTTGGCTGACTTATCCCTATTGCAGGCTCTACATGCAACACAGCCATTCTGACCGGCTCCACAGCCACCCTGCGCCTTAGGGATCTCGTGATCAATCTGGGCGTCATCCGGTTGCCCCTTGATCGCTTTACCGTCGGGCCCTCGCGAAGCTCGACGTTCCACGTTTCTACCGCAGTAGTCACACTTGAGGATGCCACCATTCCTCGCCAGGTTTTCGTCATATACTTCCTGCCGCCCTCGATCTGTGAAATCAAGTCCAGCGCGGTCATCCGGGAATCCCCCACAGTTGTGAACGAGGACCGGAGTCTGCCCCGCCAGCACGTAGTACGTGTGCTACGCGGCCCCTCTCTATCTGCGTATTCGCAGATCAGCTGCGGTTTCGGGCTCCGCTGGTGTCCGTGGTTATGCGGGGGAATCCGTGGGTGTTGCCGTCGCTACTGCCGTCAGGCGGTGCGGGCCGCGCGGTGGCGCCGTCCCTGAAGTGGTGCTGGCGCAGGGGACTTTACTGCCATGCGCCGGGCTCGGCGCGGAGGAGGGTGCGGGTGGTCTGCTCGTACAGCTCGTGACCGGTGACGGCGCAGTGTCCGGCTATCCAGCGGGTCAGCTCGTCCAACGCCAGTTCACGGCCGAAGGCGGCTGCTGATGACCACGACGCCCTCCGCCCCACACCCGGCGATGAGCCCGGCGCAGGAACTACTGACGGTGCCCCAGGTCATGAACCGCCTCTAGCTCGGCCGCTCTGCCGTCTACGACCTGCTCCGCACCGGCCAACTCGCCTCGATCACCCTCGGCCGCGCCCGCCGCATTCCCGCCCACGCGCTGGCCGATTTCATCCGCACCCGACTCGACCAGGAAGCCGCCGCCTGATGACCACGTCCCGCGACACCCCCACCTCCCGCCGCACCCGGCCCAACGGCGACGGAACCGTCTACCAGAGCAAGGACGGCCGCTGGGAGACCGCCGGCTACGTCCTCGCCCCCGGCAACACCCATCGCCGCGTCCGCGTCTACGGCAGCACCCGCAAGGAGGCCCTGGCCAAGCTCACCGAGAAGATCGCCAACAGCAATCGCGGAGTCCCCATTCCGTCCGCGCAGGGCAGCGTGGCCGCGTACCTGACGTACTGGCTCGACGCTGTCGCCGTCCACCAGCCCCGCGAGAACACCCACACCCGCTACACCGCCGTCGCCCGGCTCTACCTGATCCCCGGCCTCGGACGGAAGAAGCTCGCCAAGCTCACCGCCAGGACGTCCGCACCTGGCTCAACCAGCTCCGCACCACCTGCCAGTGCTGCGCCCGCGGCCTCGACGCCGCCCGTGACCGACCCCTCTGTTGCACCGCCGGAAAGTGCTGCTCCAAGCGGCTCTCGCCCCTGACCCTGGCTTACGTTCACTCCGTCCTCAAGTCCGCCCTGGAGCACGCCGTGCGCGAGGAGGAGATCCCGCGCAACGTCGCCCCCAATGTCCGCACCGTCACACCCCGGCCCCGCCGCTTCGAACCCCTCAGCGCCGACGAAGCGCGCAACTTCCCGACCGCCACCAGCGGTCACCGGTTGCAGACGCTGTTCGAACTCGCCCTGTACACCGGGCTCCGCAAGGGCGAACTCCTCGGGCTGCGCTGGGAAGACCTCGACCTCGCCGGCGAACCGCCAGCATCCGCCGCACCCTCCAACGCACCAGCTCCAGCGGCCTGACCGCCCTCCCGACCAAGACCGAGAGCTCCGAACGGCGCATCGCCCTGCCTACGCCATGCCTGCGCTCCCTCGAACAGCACCGCAACCGGCAACTCCAGGAACGCGAGGCGGCGGGTACGGGCTGGAAGGACAGCGGCTACGTTTCACCCGTCCCGACGGCGCCCCGATCGAAGGATCCACCCTCACCCGGCACTTCAACACCCTGCTCCGCCGGGCCAGGCTCCGCCGCATCCGGTTCCACGACCTCCGCCACTCGACCACGGCCCTCCTCCTCGAACAAGGAGTGGAACTCGTCGTGATCAAGGAGCTGCTGGGGCACGCCCGACGACGGCGACGAACCACCCCTCTGCTCAACCCCCGTCCGCTGACGTTGCCGTCAACTACTGCCGTCAGACACCACTACGGCCCCACCGGAAACATTCAGTGGGGCAGAAATAGTTTCGCATGCAAATATAAATCTACGCCTCACCTGACGAGAACGAAACACTGTCAGCCCATTCCCAAAAAGCCCGAGATGCAGCCTCTCGTTCGAGGAGGTCGATAAGACTAGCGACATCAACGCCAATTGGAACGTCGATTGCAGCATGCCTATCACCACTCCACTCACTCAACAGGCCTAGCCGCGAAATCTCAACATCAACCCCCCTCGCCACGCTTGAAGCGCCCGGCGTTTCCAACAGGAAAACCCGCAAGGCTCTCCGCCCTGACTTACGGACCAGTCGGGCGACTGTGGTGCCGTCCGGGGAAAGAGTGACAATATCGCCGAGAGAAATACCGTAAACCCGAAAAGGGATGCAGCATAGCTCAAGCGAACCATCTTCAAGCCTCTTGAGCCAAAGCTGTTCCACCTCCCCCTCCAAGCCGAACGGCGTGAGATCAGCCCGTGCGATGTAGTTGCTGTCGCCACGGCGAACTGGGCTCTCGTGGACAATGAACTTCATGTGAGGCTCCAGGTCAAAGCCGGATGGAGGGTGACCGCAGTCCCACGCAGTCTAGGCGGTCGGGCGAAGCGGCCACGGCTCTCCCCGCCCAGCGAGATGGCCCGCGACGGCTGATCTTCGTCCCAGTCGTCGTAGGTCATCTCCCACCTACACGTTCCTAGGGCGGTGTCATTCTCGAAGGCCACCACGGCGGCGGCCAGGAACCAGTGTAATTGGGTGGGGAGTTCAATGGAGCCAATCGATCCCTCTTCGAGCTATTGCAGAATGTGCAAGCCGGCGTGGTATTCGCATCGGTGAGGTCACCGCCACCGATCCTGGGCTCGACGTGGTCAATCGCCGTGGCTGGATTCGTCCGGCAATACGAGCACAACGGGGCGGTCGTCCCAGGAGCCGCATTCTTCCCAACATCGTAATCCTTGAGGAGGCTTGCCGGAATTCTTTTCCCGGCATCAGCGCCCCCACAGCGCCGGGGTGGTCGCGTCGCCGGACGCCCCGACCGTGGCCTCCGCGGACGGCAAGTACCCGGACACGGACAACGGCGGCACCGCCGTATCCGCCGCGGGAACAGCGGGCAACTTCACCCTGACGGCCAGCGGGGGCAGCACCCCCACCGAATTCGTCTATTCACTCGACGTGCCGCCGGCCACCAGCAACCCCCCGGCCGCCGAGGTCAAGAAGATCACCTCCGGCACCTCCGCCACGGTGACGGCCACTCCCCCCTCCCCCGGCCCCCATACCCTGTGGGTCTACGCGGCCGATGCCGCCGGCGACGACTCCGGCACGACGGGCTACTCGTTCCTGGCCACCGGCGACGAGGGCGACTACCCGCACGCCGACTGCACCAGCCTGGCCGACTGCTACGACAATGTCGGCATCAGCTCCGACTCCGCCCCCGCGCAGGGCAATCTCGACGGCGACGGCAACAGCTTCTCGGCCACCGACCTGACCAACACCGGCTGGACCAGCGGCGGCAAGGTCACCGTCGACGGCGCCACCTTCCAGCTGCCCGCCTACGGTACCGGCAAGCCCGACAACATCCTCGCCGCGAACCAGACCATCCCCTTCACCGCCTCCGGCAACGCCTTGGAGTTCCTGGCCACCTCCGGCTATACCAGCATCGCCACCCCCGGTGCCATCAACGGCGACCAGACCGCGCCCTACACGCCCGCGGGCATGCGGGTCAGCGGCACCTACTGCTTCGACGGCACCGACCCGCAAGGCCCCTGCCCGGCCCAGGGCACCATCACGTACACCGACGGCTCCACCAAGGCGTACTACCTGGCCGTGCCCGACTGGACCAATGCCGACACCAGCATCGCCGCGGTCACCCTGCCCCATGTGAACACCGCCACCACCACCAAGACCGGCGCCCGAAACCTCTACGCCTTCTCGGTCCCCCTCGACCCGTCGAAGACCGTGGCCTCGGTGACCCTGCCGGACGTGAGCGAGCAGGCCGGCAACCACATCCCGACCCTGCACATCTTCTCCATGGCCACCCGCGACACCGCACACACCACCCCGGAGGCCAACGGAACCGCCGCCGCCCCCTCCGGCCAGTCCTGGACCGGCGCCTGGGCCAGCCCCACCGAGGGCCAGTACAACTTCCAGGGCGGCGACTTCTCCAACCAGACCTTCCGCATCGCCCTGAAGCCCTCGCTGTCCGGCAGCACCCTGCGGGTCAAGCTGGACAACGCGCTCGGCACCAGCAAACTCTCCATCGGCCACGCCACCGTCGCCACCGACTCCGGGTCGGGCACGCCTTCCCCGCTGCCCACCGGCACCCCCACCACGCTGAAATTCGGCGGCGGCCAGAGCGTGACCATCCCCGCGGGCGGCTCCGTCTACAGCGACCCCCTCACCTTTCCCGTCACCGCAGGCCAGTACCTGCTGGTCTCCTACCAGCTCAGCAACGACGTCCCCTACCTCGTCCAGCACTCCTTCGCCAACAACGCCTACGAGTACCTGACGGCCACCGGGGCCGGGGACAAGACCACCGACACCACCGGCACCCCCTTCGCGCAGCAATGGCAGGGCTGGTACACGGACCTGGTCACCAACCTCGACATCACCTCTTCCGGTACCCCCACCCGGGCCGTGCTCGGTGACGGTCTCGTCGACGCGTTCCAGCCCAACACCCATCCCGTCACCAACGGGAGCCGCGTCTCCGACGCCCTGGCCGCCGCCGAGCCCACCACCCCGAGCCCCTACGGCACCATCGCCGAAGGCATCGAGTCCAACAGCCTCATGACCGACAACCCCCAGACCTACCAGGGCAAGGCCATCGGCGGCCCGTCGGTCCTCTCCCGCATCGACCGCGACATCCTCGACCAGCCCGGCGTCGACAACGTCATCGTCACCGAGGGCCTCGAAGACCTCCTCGCGGGCACCAGCGGCGACGACCTGGAAGCCAACGGATACACGGCCCTCGTCCAGCAGCTCCAGGGCTGGGGCGTCACCTCCACCCTCGCGTCCCTCACTCCGTGTGAGGGCTACGCCGGAGACGGCGCCACCCCCAGCGACCCCTGCACGGCCGACATCGACGCCGGCCGCCAGAACGTCAACGCCTGGCTCGACAGCCAGTACAACCCCTGGGACCCCGGCCTTCCCATCGTCTACTACGCCGACTTCGACGGCGCCGTAGCGGTCACCGACGCGACCACGGGCGAAGAGAAGCTCAGCGCGAAGGCCGACACCGGGGACCACGTCAACCTGACCAGTGCCGGGTACGCGGCCGAGGTGGACTCGATCCTCTCGCCGCACGACACCTGGGCCCTCGACGACGGCCCCGACTCCGTCCAGGCCGCCGACACCGCCCGCACCGACACCCCGTCCACCGTCAACGACTACAGCGCGGGCAGCAGCCCCCTCGCCCTCAACGGAACCACCACCTGGACCGACGACCCCACCCGAGGTGAGGCCCTCACTCTCGACGGCAGCACCGGCAACGCCACCGCACCGGGCCAGGTCCTCGACACCACCGGCAGCTATTCCGTCTCCGCCTGGGTGGACCTCTCCTCGCTGCCCACCCACAACGCGACCGTCGCCTCCCAGCCGGGCGACCAGAACAGCCCCTTCTACCTCAAGTACGACACCGTCCACACGGGCACACCCGGCTGGTCCCTGCACTTCGCCCAGACCGACACCGCCGACCCGACCAACAAGATCGCCTACGCCCCCGGAGCCACCGCGGGCACCTGGACCCACCTGGTGGGCGTCTTCGACGCCACCACCGGCACGGGCCGCCTCTACGTCAACGGCACCCTCGCCGCGACCGTCACGGGCGTCACGCCATGGGCCTCGACCGGGCCCTTCACCCTCGGCAGCGCCAAGTACAACGGCGATGCCACCTCCGACTACTTCCCCGGCAGCCTCAGCGACGTCCAAGCCTGGAACTACGCGCTCGACTCCGACCAGGTGACGGCGCTCTACGACCAGATCCCCTCGTGACCGGCGGGGGGGGGGGGGGGGGGGGGGGGGGGGGGGGGGGGGGGGGGGGGGGGGGCGGGGGGGGGGGGGAGGGGGGAGAGGGGGGGGAAGAGGT
>NZ_JBWKES010000038.1:0-63521 GCF_056435325.1 Streptomyces sp. NPDC043952 | reverse complement strand
CCGCCGCCCAGCTTGCAGTCCGCCGCGCTGGTACGCCCGTCCGAGCCCATCACCAGGATGTTGATCGGGGTGCGGCCGAACGCGTCGGGCTTCTCGGTGCCGCCCTTGCCGTCGAGGGAGAAGCTCTGGATGTTGCCGTTCAGGTGGTCGTAGAACCACCAGCCGGCACCGGCGGTGACCACGATGAGCGTCGACACGGATATCGCGGCGATCTTCAGCACGCGCTTGGCGCGCGGCACCGGGCGGGCCCTGCGGGCGCGCTTCGCGCCGCGGGAGCGGGCGGCCGCGCGGGCCGCGGCCCGGCCGCCCTGGGGGCGGTCCTCGGCGGGTGCCGCCTCGGCACGTGCGGCGTCCGGCTCGGGGGCCCGCTGGCCGGGCACCCGTCGGTCACGGCGGCGCGTGGCCTGGCCGGCCGGCCCGTCCCACGGGTCGCTCATCTCCCACTCCCCTGAACGGTAGGGCCGGGCCGTCGACGCTGCGGCCTGGCATGCGCGGTGGTGTACGAGGCGGTGACGTGCCGCCCCACCTTGATTGCGTAGTTGCGCAATCTAACAAACAAAGGTTCCGGAACGGCAGGGATGCACACGAGATTCACAGGTGAGGCACCTCATCGCACCGGCGAGCCCTGGGCGGGGTGGTACGGCAGCCGGAGTCTACGCGCCCCGTCTGTGAGCGGAGCGTACAGGCGGGCGCTCTTACCCAAGCCTGGAGCCCGGTGAGCGGAAGGGCCGGTGACGCTCAGCCGCCGATCCCGTGCAGCCGGCGAGCGGGGGCGGCGGTGTGCCGGGCGCGGGCGGTCAGCTGGCCGACCATCGCACGGACGAGGGTCACCACATCGGGGTCGTCGATGTAGTAGACCTGCCGTCTGCCCTCGCGCCGGGAGCGGACGAGTCCGGCGAGCTTCAGCTTGGCCAGATGCTGGCTGACCGCGGGCAGGGCGCCGCCCACCCGGTCGGCGAGGTGCGTGACATCGCTCTCACCTTGTGACAACGCCCACATCAGATGGAGCCGGGCGGAGGAGGCGAGCAGTCCGAACGCGGCGGCGGCCTCGGCCAGCACCTCGGCGGGCGGATCGTCGTACCCCCCGGCGTTCTCCGTCACGATCCTCTCCCGTCCCCGCCCTCAGCACAGCCGGCGCAGCTGCGCCGCCCCAGTGTAGGCGTCCGGGACCGCCCGGCGGTCCGGGGCCGAGGCCGGACCGCCGCGGGGAGGGTGGCGCGCCGCGCGACGGCGGCGCGAGCTGCTCGGGTGGGGTGTCAGTCCTCGTAGAAGTTGTTGACGACTTCCGGTTCGTCGTCGTCGAACGCCTCGTTCAGCAGCGCGCCGCCGATGAGTCCGGCCGCGCCGGCGCCGATGAGCGCGCCGGTGCCGAACCGGCGGCCGCCGCCGTGCTCCTCGTAGTCGTGGTGGCGGTAGTCGTGCGGGCGGTCGTCGTAGGGCTGGGCGTATCCCTGCTGCGGGTAACCCTGTTGGGGATAGCCCTGCTGCGGGTAGCCCGGTGCCGCCGGCTGGGGGTAGCCCTGCTGGGGCGGGGTGTAGAAGGGCGGCACCGTGGTCTGCACGCGCTGGGCGCAGGCGCCGCACGTCTGGACGGGCCGGGGCACGCCCCACTGCGGGGACCAGGTCACGGTCGTGACACCGGGGCCGTGGTTGGGGTCGAAGAAACAGGTCATGGTGGAACTCCCGGTGGGATGCGGGGAAACGGCGGACACGGATGCCCCCGGCGGGGCGGGCGGAGGCGGGGGGACGGGCGGTGCCGGGGCCTGCCGAGGCGCCGGTTCGGGCGCCGCCGGAGCCTTCTGCGACACCGGCACCGGCTCCTGTACTGGCTTCGGCTCCTGTACCGGCTCCGGCTCCGCTGCCTCCCCCAGCACCGTCACCCCGTAGTCGCCCGCGATGCCCGCGAGGCCGGAGGCGTAACCCTGGCCCACGGCGCGGAACTTCCACTCCGCGCCATGCCGGTACAGCTCGCCGAGGACCAGCGCCGTCTCCTGGGAGAGGGCGCCGCCGGTCACCTCGTAGCGGACCAGTTCGGTGCCGCCGTCCTGGTCGAGGACGCGGATATGAGCGCGCCGCACCTGTCCGAAGGTGTGGCCGCGACGCGCCGCGTCGTACAGGGAGACCGGGAAGACGATCTTCTCCACGGCGTCCGGGAGACGCGTGAGGTCGATCCGGATCCGCTGGTCGTCCTCGCCGGCGAGGCGGCCCTGGCCGTCGTGCCGGACCGAACCGTCCGGGCTGCTCGGGTTGTTGAAGAAGACGAAGTGCTCGTCGGACAGGACCCGGCCGGTCGCGTCGCACAGCAGCGCGCTGCCGTCCGGCTCGTAACCGGGGTCGGCCTGCCAGCCCAGCCCGACCGTCACGGCGGTCAGGCCGGGGGCCTGCCTGCTCAGCGACACATTGCCGCCCTTGGTCAGGGTCGTGCTCATGCATGTCCTCCACAGCCACCGCGGGAATCCGCGTCCATGATGATCAACGAGTTCCGCCCGCCGCCGGTTCCACGCGCACGCGATGACGCACGCAATGATTCGGCCAAGAAGGTCACAAGTGCGCGCTGATCGCGGGCAGCAGGTCCTGGAAGGTGCGCCCCGAGGCCGGTGCGCCGATGGCCTGCAACTGCCAGCCGCCGCCGGTGCGGTGGAGCTTCGCCATGATCTGCGCCGTGTACGCGCCGCCGCCGCTGAGGGTGTAGCGGGCGAGTTCCGCGCCGGTCCGCTCGTCGACCAGGCGGCAGAAGGCGTCCCGCACCTCGCCGAAGGTCTGCCCGGTGAAGGAGTTGACGGTGAACACGATCTGGTCGACATGGCCGGGCACCCGCGCCAGGTCCACCAGGATGACCTCGTCGTCGCTCCCGGCGCCCGCGCCGCCGACGAGGTTGTCCCCGAGGTGGCGTACGGAGCCGTCGTCGCTGGCCAGATGACGGAAGAAGACGACGTCCGCGAGCTGCCCGCCCGCGAACAGCAGGGCGGAGGCGTCCAGGTCGATCTCGCGGGTGCCGGCCAGCTTGGCCAGGAACCCCTTGCGTGGCGCGGCCCGCCAGCCCAGGCCCATCCGTACGGCGTCCAGCGCGCCGCCGTCCGCCTTGTCGAGGCTGATCCGCTGACCCTTGCTCAGGTTGACCGACACGGGTCCGCTCCCTTGCTCTTGTCGCCCTCACCGGTTCGCCGGTGCGAATCTACAACACTGTAGAAGAAAGCCGGCGCAGGTCCGCTCTGTACGATGTGACGCCCCTTCGGCACGAGGGGTTGCGGCACACGGGCGGCAGGCAGGAAGGGAGAACGCGGGTGGCGGAGCCGGACGCGCACCGTCGGCGCAGGGCGCAGGGGGCACTGGAGACGCGGGTGCTCGGGGCGCTGCACGAGGCCGGCGGTCCGGTGACCGCGGGCTGGGTGCGGGACCATCTGGCCGCGGGGCTCGCCTATACGACCGTGATGACGGTCCTGGGCCGGCTGCTGGCGAAGAACGCCGTCACCCGCAGGCGCGAGGGACGCTCCTTCGTGTGGCTCCCGGCCGCGGACGAGGCGGGCCTGGCCGCGCTGAAGATGCGCCGGGTCCTCGACGGCGAGCAGGACCGGCACGCGGTGCTGGCGAGCTTCATCACCGCGCTGCCCGAGGGCGACGAACGGCTGCTGCGCGAACTGCTGGACTCCGGCGACGGCGAAGACTGAGCGCACATGGGAATCTTCGTCTTCCTCCCCCTGGTCCTGCCGCTGACCGCGTGGCCGATCGCCCGGCTGGCCGAGCAGCGGCTGCACCCGCGCACCGCGACCGTGCTGCTGACCTCGGTGTCCACCGTGATGGCGCTGTGCAGCACGGTGTGCCTGGCCCTGCTGATGGTGGTCGGCACCGCCCAGCTGCCCGGCAATCCGCTGCCGGACGGCTGGTCGGACCCCGAGGTGCGCGCGAGCGTGCCCCGGCACGAGATCGCGGGCAAGGCCGCCATCCCCGCACTGCTCGCGGTCCTCGCCGCGTGCGCCCGCACCCTGGCCCGCCATGTACGGGTACGGCGGCGGGCCCACCGGGCGCTGGCCGGGCTGCCGCGCACCGAGGTGGCCGTGCTGGCGGACCCGGCGCCGTACGCCTACGCGCTGCCCGGCGGCGGGCGGGACCGGATCGTGGTGTCCACGGGGATGCTCGGCTCGCTGGCCGCGCGGGAGCGCCGCGCGCTGTTCGCGCACGAGCGGGCCCATCTCGCCGCCCGGCACCACCGCCATCTGCTGCTGGTCCGGCTGGCCGCCCGCGCCAACCCGTTCCTGCTGCCGCTGCGCACCGCGGTGGCGTACACGGCGGAGCGGTGGGCGGACGAGGAGGCCGCGCGGGCCGTGGGCAGCCGCCGGGTGGTGGCCCGCGCGATCGGCAGGGCGGCGCTGGCCGCCACCGGTCCGGCGCCCGCCCCGACGCTGCCCGCGCTCGCCGCGCCGGGGCCGCTCCCCCGCCGGGTCGCCGCGCTCCTCGGTCCCGCACCCGCCACCCGTGCCTGGCCGTCCCTGTTCACGACGGCGGGTCTCGCGGTGTGGACCGCGGCCACCGGGGCCGCGCTGTCCGCGATGTTCTCGGCCAACTCCGCGCTCACCCTGGCCGTCGTGCTGCACGCCGCCACACCGCTGTGAGCCGCCGGGCAGAATCAAGGCCATGACCGTCACCGCGACCACGGACCGCGCCGCCGCCCGCCGCAGCCTGGAGGGCCTGGCGCTCGGCGACGCCTTCGGCGAACGCTGGTTCCCGCTCTTTCGCGAACCCGGCCGCGCCCTGCGGGAGATCCGCGCCCGGCAGGCCCCCGAGGAATCGCCCTGGCGCTGGACCGACGACACGGCGATGGCCCTCGCCGTACTGCGGGTGCTGGACGAACACGGCGAGACCCGCCCGCGCGAACTGGCCCTGGCCTTCGCCCTCGGCTACGACGCCGATCCCGGCCGGGGATACGGCCACGGCATGCACCAGTTGCTGCCGCGCCTGCTCGAACTCCCAGACAGGTGGCGGGAGTTCACGCGCGAGCTGTTCGGCGGGCAGGGCAGCCTCGGCAACGGCGCGGCGATGCGGGTGGCGCCGCTCGGCGCGTTCTTCCACGGCAGCCTGACCCGAGTCGTCGCGGAGGCGGCGCGCTCCGCCGAGGTCACCCACGCCCACCCCGAGGGCATCGCCGGAGCGGTCGCCGTGGCGGTCGCGGCCGCGCTGTCCGCGCGCGGCGCGCTGAGCGTCGCCGACGTGGCCGCCCTGACCCCGGACGGCGCGGTCCGGGACGGGCTGGCCCGCGCCGCCGAGGTGCCCTTCGGCACCGAGCCCGCGCGCGCCTCGGACCTGCTCGGCAGCGGGCGGCGGATCCGCGCCGACGACACGGTGCCCTTCGCCGTCTGGTGCGCCGCCCGCCACCCCGGTGACCTCGTGGCGGCCCTGTGGAGCACCGCGGAGGGGTTCGGCGACGTGGACACCACGTGTGCCATCGCCGGGGGCATCGTGGCCGCGCGCACCGGGGTGGCGGCCGTACCGCGCGCCTGGCTGGAGCGCCGGGAACCGTTGCCGGGCACCGGGACGGCATCGTCCGGGGAAAACGGGGCAGGCGGCCGGTGAGCGGGGGTCGGGCAGGGACCTTCAGGGACCTTCGAACAGGGCCGGGGTAAGGGTGACAGACAGGGCGAGCACCGAGGAATCACTGGAGCCGGACGGCCTGGCGGTCGGCCGGGCGGCGCACGACGGGGCCGTCGTGGTCACGGTGGCCGGCGAGGTCGACCACCGGACCGCGGGCGCCCTGCGGCGCGCGCTGATGCCCGTGGCCGCCGGGCAGGCGCCGCACACGGTCGCCGACCTCGCCGGGGTGGGGTTCATGGACTCCAGCGGCATCAACGTCCTGATCGCCGCCCACCAGGCCCATGAGCCGGACGGCTGGCTGCGCCTGGCCGGGGTGCGCAGACCCGTGCTGCGCACCCTGGAGCTGGTCGGGCTCACCGACCTGATCCGCTGCTATCCGGGCGTACGGGAGGCGCTGGACGCCTGACGCGCCGTCGCTGAACCTGTCGTACCCGTGCGCCGCTATGAGGTGGCGGTCTGGTGGAACGGGGGGACGGTGGCCTCGGCGCCCTTCCTGATCGACTCGACGACCTCCTGGTGCAGGTCCCGGCTGGCGCGTTCGGAGCGGCAGGGCACCGGGCTGCCGCTGAGCGTGAACCACTCGGAGGTGCCGCTGTACTGCACCGACACATCGGCCTCGCGGCCGTCCCAGGTGGTGTGGACGGTCAGGTCGCCGGTGAGGACGCCCGCCTCCACGGTGCGGGCACCGCCCCGGCCGGTGAAGACTCCGGGGGTGGTCCAAGATGCGAAGACCATGCTTTCAGCCTCTCTTCTCCGCTCCGCGCCCCCTTGACGGGTTTGCGTGTTTATATCCCCCTGCGCTTGTCCTCCATGGTGCGCCATCGGGGCGGCGTCCGGCTGGGGCCGTACGGCCCCCCTTGCCAGGGCGGCCCGCCACCGGGCGGCACTGGTGCGCCGGCGGATCCCGTGGTGTGCTGGTGGTGGCGGGGAGAGCCGTCGAGACGCGGAGAAGCGGCCGGGAGCCGCGCACCGCGCAATCCGGATCCGCGAGAAGCGGGTGGCTTTCCCCGCTCCGCCCCGGTCGCGTCCCGCCTCGGCGATGCCCCGGTCCGTCCGGTACCCGCGCCCGTCCGTGGGCCGAACGGCCCCCGCGCCGGGTCCGGGCGACCTGTGGCGGCGCCGGACACAGACGCCCACGCTGGGATCACGACCCCAGGAAGGGAGCCGGTGCGATGACCTCCGCCACCACCATGACCACGGCACTCGACCCCGTACAGCGCGATCGGCTGATGGCCCTCGCCCGCGAGGTCTCCTTCGAGGCCGGCACCCGGCTGTTCGAGGAAGGGCGGCGCGCCGACCGCTTCTGGATCGTGCGCACCGGCTCCGTCGCCCTCGACCTGCGGGTGCCCGGCCGCCGGCCCGCCGTCATCGAGACGCTCGGCCACGGCGAACTGATCGGCTGGTCCTGGCACTTCCCGCCGCACATCTGGCAGCTGGGCGCCGAGGCGACGAGCCCGGTCCGGGCCTGGGAGTTCGACGCCGGCCCGGTGCTCGGCCGCTGCGACGAGGACCCGGAGTTCGGGCGGGCGATCGCCCGCTGGGTCGGCCGCGTGGTCGCCCAGCGGCTGCACGCCTCCCGGATCCGGCTGCTCGACCTCTACGCGCCCTACGGCAGCGGGAGCCCCGAGTGACCGCCCGGCCGCCCGCACGGGAGGCCCGCACCACCGGGGGCCCGAGCCGGGTCGGCGACGTGATGACGCGCGCCGCGGTGGCGGTGGGGCGTACCGCCCTGTTCAAGGACATCGTGGCCCGGATGGAGCAGTGGCACGTCAGCGCCCTGCCGGTGCTGGAGGGCGACGGCCGGGTGGTCGGCGTGGTCTCCGAGGCGGATCTGCTGCCCAAGGAGGAGTTCCGGGACAGTGATCCCGACCGGATGACCCAGCGGCGCCGGCTGGGCGACCTGGCCAAGGCCGGAGGGGTGAGCGCGGAGGAGCTGATGAGCACGCCCGCGGTCACCGTGCACGCGGACGCCACGCTCGCCGAGGCGGCACGCATCATGGCGCTCAAGCGCGTCAAGCGGCTGCCGGTGGTGACGTCGGAGGGGGTGCTGGAGGGCGTGGTCAGCCGGGGCGACCTGCTCAAGGTGTTCCTGCGCGAGGACCGTGAACTGGCCGACGAGATCCGGCGCGACGTGCTGGACGTGCTGTTCCCTGCGCCGGTCGAGCCGCTGCACGTCGTGGTGGTCGACGGGGTCGCGACGCTCACCGGGAGGGTCACGGACGGTACGCGCATCCCGCTCGCGGTGCGCATGGTGCGGGGTGTGGAGGGCGTCGTGGGGGTGGACTGCCATCTGACGGAGGGCTGAGCTTTCCCGCGTCGCCGTTCACCCGCGGCCGCCGCTGAGATTGCCCCAGCTCACCCGCGGCCGCCGCTGAGATTGCCCCAGCGCGGCCCTATCTGCTTCCACTCCTCGTCCCACTCGGCCATCCTGCGCCGGATGAGCCGGCCCCGGACCAGCCGGCCCGCGCACCACACGGCGGTGCCGGCCGCCGGGCCGACGAGGACGCCGGTCAGGGCCGCCTGGAGGCCGGCCGAGGCGCCGGTGACCGGCGGGGTGACGATGTGGTCGGCGCGGTTCGCCCAGACCGTGACGCTGCTTCCGGCGGGGGCGCCGGGGGCGACCTTCGCCCGGTCGGTGTGCACCGAGCCGTCCGCGTCGGTCCAGCGCACGGTGGCCCACACCCGCCCGTCGTCGTAGCCGCTGCCGGAGGGCGAGGTGGCGGCCGGGTCGGTGAGCACCGCCGTGACGGGGTGCACCCGCGCGAGCCGGGCGGCGTACGACGCGGCGGACGCCCGGGCCGCGAGCAGCCCCGCGAGGACCCCGCAGACCAGGACGAGCAGCCAGCCGGCGAGGACGATCCAGGCCTCGACGACATCGCTGTGCCGGCGCAGCGGATTGCGCCGCCACCGCCACAGCCGTACCGGCCTGACCGCCGTGGCAGGTGTCCGTGTCATCGTCACCGCCTCCTCTCGCGCCGGCGGCCCCTCAGCGGGTGCCGGCCGACTCGGCGTCCGGCAGGTCCGGGTCCAGATCCGGGTGGCGCGGCGGCCCGGCCAGCGCGCACCGCACGTCCACCACGCCGGGCACGGCCCGCGCGAGGCGCGCGGCGAGCGGTACGAGCGCGGTGTCCCGGACCCGGCCGCTGAGCGTCACCACACCATCGTGCACCTCCACCCGGATCCCGGCCGCTTCGGGGCCGAAGAGACGGGCCACGACCTCGCGGCCGACCTCCCCGGCGATCTCCGGGTCGCCGCGCAGGAACACCTTCAGCAGGTCGGAGCGGCTCACGATGCCCAGCAGGGTGCCCTCCGGGTCCACCACCGGGAGCTGCTTGACGCGGGCGCGGGCCATGACGCGCGCGGCGTGGCCGAGGGTGGCGTCCGGGGCGACGGTGACCGGCGGGGTGGTCATCAGCTCCCGCGCGCTCGCCGCCCCGGCCTTTGCCAGGCCCGCGAGGTGGCGCGTCCTGCCGTACCGGTCGAGATCGCGGTCGCGGTACTCCTCCTTGGGCAGCAGATCCGCCTCGGAGACGACACCGACCACGTGTCCGGCGTCGTCCAGTACGGGCACGGCGCCGACCCGCCACTCGCGCATGGCCTGCACGATGTCCTTGAAGCCCGCGCCGGTGCGCAGGGCGAGCACCCTGCGGGTCATCACGTCGTCCACGGTGGTCGGAGTGCCGTCCATGGCTTCCTCCAGGGGCTCTGGTGCCGTGCGCACGTTCAGCCTGTGGCCGCCGCCCGCCCGGTGTCATGGGCCGGGCGGCCCCGACCGGGTGCCCACCGGTCCCGGCGCCGGGTCAGGCCGGGGTCAGCGGGACCCGCCACTCCAGTGTGGCGCCGCCGCCCTCGCTTCTCGTCACGTCGAGCCGGCCGCCGAGCCGCTGGGCGCGCTCCGCCATGTTGCGCAGCCCGCTGCGGCGGCCCCCGGCCGGGATGCCGACGCCGTTGTCGCGGACCCGCAGGCGCACCTCGCGGCCGTCGGCGGCGAGCAGCACCTCGGCGCGGTCGGCGTGGGCGTGCCGGGCGATGTTGGTGAGGGCCTCGGAGAGTACGGCGACCACGTGGTCGGCGATCTCGCCGGGGACGTCGGTGTCGACCAGGCCCTCCATGCGCACGCTGGGCGCGAAGCCGAGCACCGGGGCGGCCTCGCCGGCCACCCGGACCACGCGGGCGCGCAGCCCGCCGGCCGCGGCGCCCTCGCGGGCGCGCAGCCCGAAGATGGTGGACCGGATGATCTTTATCGTCTCGTCCAGGTCGTCCACGGCGCGCAGGACCCGCTCGGAGGCCTGCGGGTGCTCGATGAAGCGGCCCGCGCTCTGCAGGGTCATGCCGGTGGCGAAGAGGCGCTGGATGGCGAGGTCGTGCAGGTCGCGGGCGATGCGGTCGCGGTCCTCCAGGAGCGCGATCTGCTGGGCGGCCTGCCGGCGCTGGGCGAGCTCCATGGCGATCGCGGCCTGCGCGGCGAAGCCCCGCAGCATCTCGGTCTCCCTCTCCGAGAACGCGGGCCGGTCGCTCTCGCGGGCCAGCAGGACCACACCGCGGGCACCGCCCTCGCCGGTGCCGATCGGGACGGCGACGGCGGGGCCGAGGCCGTCGAAGCGCGGCGGTTCCTGGCGGATACGGGCGTCGTGGGCGACGTCGTCGCTGGTGACCGGGGCGGCGGCGGTGAAGGCCAGGCCCATCAGGGTCCGGTCCAGGGGCAGCACGAGACCGCGGTGGGCGTCGGCCTGGGCGCCCACGGCGATCTCCACGCCGAGCGCCTCGATGTCCGGCATCGGCATCGCGACGGCGGCGAGGGCCGAGCCGGTGATCTCGCGGGCGTGTTCGGCGATCAGGTCCAGGGCCTCGGCGCGTTCGCTGCCGGACATCAGGCTGCGGCTGATCTCGGCGTTCGCCATCAGCCAGCGTTCGCGCAGCCGGGAGTCCTCGTAGAGCCGGGCGTTGTCGATGGCGACGCCGGCGGCGACGGCGAGGGTGGCGAGGACCGACTCGTCCTCCTCGTCGAAGTCGGCCCCGCCGCGCTTCTCGGTGAGGTACAGGTTGCCGAAGACCTGGTCGCGGACGCGGATCGGGACGCCGAGGAAGGTGTTCATCGGCGGGTGGCCGGGCGGGAAGCCGTACGACGACGGGTGGGCGGACAGCTTGGACAGGCGCAGGGGCTCCGGGTGGCGGATCAGCTCGCCCAGGATGCCGTGACCCTCCGGGTAGGGGCCGATCTCGGCGATCCGCTCCTCGGACAGGCCCACGGTGTGGAACGCGGCGAGGGTCGTGCCGTCCGGGCCGATGACGCCGAGGGCCGCGTACTTGGCGTCCACCAGCGCCGCCGCGGCCTCCACGATGGAGTGCAGGACCTGTTCCAGGTCGAGTTCGCGGCCGACGGAGAGGACCGCCTCCAGCAGGCTGTGCACCCGGTCGCGGGTGCCGCGGGCCGCGTCGATCCTGGCTTGCAGCTCCTCCAGCAGCTCGTCCAGCTTCAGCTGCGGCAGCCGCACGCGGGGCTCCTCCGTTCCGGTCACCACGCCCTCCACTTCCCATCGGCCCATGCCGCGAACCGACGGGTTCCGAGGGACACGGTAGCCGCTCGGGGCAGGGCAGGGATACGCGGCCGTCCCCTCATCGACCTGTGATCCTCGGCATGCCGGGGGCATGTGCCGCGGCGGCGGGCTGGGCCGTACGGCCCCCGGTGCGGGTCCGAGCGGCACTGGCGAGACGCGTACGAGCCGGGCGAGGGTGTCCTCAGGAGCGGCACCGATCCCCCGCGGTGCCGCTCCTGCGCGGCGTTGACCCCGCCCCGGTGCCGCTCCCTCGCGGCGTTGGCCCCGCCCGCCCGGCGGGGTGGTCGTCGCCGCAGGGCATGGGCCGGCCCGCACGCCCCGCCGGACGGGGCGCGACACGCGGGTGGTGCCGGACCTCAGCCGCCCCAGGTCCACTCCGCGACCTCCGGCAGGTCCGTGCCGTGGGCGCGGATCCAGTCGTGGTGGCGGCTGCGGGCGTCGGCCATGCTCTGGCGGACGGCGGCGGCACGGACCGCGAGGCCGGGGACGCGGTCGATGACGTCCATGACGAGGCGGTAGCGGTCGAGGTCGTTGCGGACGACCATGTCGAAGGGCGTGGTCGTGGTGCCCGACTCCTTGTAGCCGCGCACATGCAGGTTTCGGTGGCCGGTGCGGCGGTACGCGAGCCGGTGGATCAGCCAGGGATAGCCGTGGTAGGCGAAGATGACGGGCTTGTCGGTGGTGAACAGGCCGTCGTACTCGAAGTCGGTCATCCCGTGCGGGTGTTCGTCGTGCGGCAGCAGCCGGGTCATGTCGACCACGTTGACCACCCGCACCGCCAGGTCGGGCAGGTGCCGGCGCAGCAACTGGGCGGCGGCCAGCACCTCTTGGGTGGGGACGTCGCCCGCGCAGGCGAGGACGACATCGGGTTCGCCGCCGTTCTCCGTGCCCGCCCACTCCCAGATCCCGGCGCCGCGCGCGCAGTGGGCGCGGGCCTGGTCCATGGTCAGCCAGTCGAAGCAGGGCTGCTTTCCGGCGACGACGACATTGACGTAGTCGCGGCTGCGCAGCACATGGTCGGCCACCGACAGCAGGGTGTTGGCGTCCGGCGGCAGATAGACGCGGACCACCTCGGGGCTCTTGTTGAGGACGTGGTCCACGAAGCCGGGGTCCTGGTGCGAGAAGCCGTTGTGGTCCTGGCGCCAGACGTGCGAGGTGAGCAGGTAGTTGAGCGAGGCGATGGGGGCCCGCCAGGTCAACTCGCGTGACGTCTTGAGCCACTTGATGTGCTGGTTGACCATCGAGTCGACGATGTGCACGAACGCCTCGTAGCAGGAGAACAGTCCGTGCCGGCCGGTGAGCAGATACCCCTCCAGCCAGCCCTGGCAGAGGTGTTCGGAGAGGATCTCCAGCACCCGTCCGTGCCGGTCCAGGTGCTCGTCCACCAGCAGGACGCCGGCCTGCCATGCCTTGCCGCTGGCGTCGAAGACGGCCTGGAGCCGGTTGGAGGCGGTCTCGTCCGGGCCGACGAGGCGGAAGTCCCGGCGCTCGCGGGTGTCCGCCATGACCTGTTCGAGGAGGTCGCCGAGGATCCGGGTGGGTTCGTGCAGGGCGGTGCCCGGCTTGTCGACGGCCACCGCGAAGGTGTCCAGGGGCGGCAGCGGCAGGTCGCGCAGCAGGACGCCGCCGTTGGCGTGCGGGTTGGACCCGAGGCGCCGGGCGCCCTCGGGGACGCAGGCGAGCACGTCGGCGCGCGGCCGGCCGTCCGCGTCGAAGAGTTCCTCGGGCCGGTACGAGCGCAGCCAACGCTCCAACTGCCGCAGGTGCTCGGGGTTTTCGCGCACGCCCGGCAGCGGCACCTGGTGGGCCCGCCAGGTGCCCTCGACCGGTACACCGTCCACCTCGGCGGGGCCGGTCCAGCCCTTGGGGGTGCGCAGCACGATCATCGGCCAGTGCGCCCGCTCGGTGACCCCGTCCTCGCGGGCGCCGCGCTGCATCCGCGCGATCCGGTCCAGCGCGTCGTCCAGGGCGGCGGCGAGGGCGCGGTGCACCTCGGCGGGCTCGTCGCCGCCGACGTACAGCGGTTCGTGGCCGTATCCCCGCAGCAGGGCGTCGAGTTCGCTCTCGGGGAGCCGGGAGAGCACGGTCGGGTTGGCGATCTTGTAGCCGTTGAGGTGCAGGATGGGCAGGACGGCACCGTCGTGCACCGGGTCGAGGAACTTGTCGGAGTGCCAGGAGGCGGCGAGCGGCCCGGTCTCCGCCTCGCCGTCGCCGATCACGCAGGTCACCAGCAGATCGGGGTTGTCGAAGGCGGCGCCGTAGGCGTGCGCGAGGGAGTAGCCGAGTTCGCCGCCCTCGTGGATGGAGCCGGGCGTCTCGGGGGCCACATGGCTGGGCACGCCGCCGGGGAAGGAGAACTGCCGGAACAGCAGCTCCATGCCGGCCCCGTCCCGGCTGATGTCCGGGTAGGTCTCGCTGTAGCTGCCCTCCAGCCAGGAGCCCGCGAGGACGGCCGGGCCGCCGTGCCCCGGCCCCCACACGCACAGCGCGTCCAGGTCGCGGGCCTTGATGACGCGGTTGAGGTGGGTGTAGACGAGGTTGAGTCCGGGCGAGGTGCCCCAGTGGCCGAGCAGCCGCGGCTTGATGTGCTCGGGGCGCAGCGGCTCGGTCAGCAGCGGGTTGGCCATGAGGTAGATCTGGCCGGCGGCCAGGTAGTTGGCGGCGCGCCAGTGCGCGTCCAGGGAGCGCAGCTCCTCCTCGGTGAGGGCGGCTTCCCGTGAGGCGGCCTCGGTCATGAGGACTCCGATCGGCGTCAGGTTCGTACGGCGTCAGTGGTGGGCGTGCGAAGTCGGTGGGGTGCGTGGGGAGTCGGGGGGCGCGGAATCGTCCGGCGGGCGCGGTCAGTCGGTTTCCGGTACGACGGCCACCGGGCAGGCCGCGTGGTGGAGTACCCCGTGGGCGACGCGGCCGAGCTGGGGGCCGAAGCGGCCGGCGCGGCGCCGGGCGCCGACGACGAGCAGTCCGGCGTCGCGGGAGGCGTCGACGAGGACGTCACGGGCGTGTCCCTCGGCGGTACGCCGGTGCTGCTCCAGCCCCTCGGGGACGTCCCGCAGGGCCTCTTCCAGCGTCTCGGCGGCCTCCTGTTCCTCCGCGCGGGCGGGGCCGCCGGCGAGCAGCGGATGCCCGGTGGTGCCGTGCGCGGGCCGCCGCCATGCCCGTACGGCCTCCAGCGGCACCCCGCGCAGCGCCGTCTCCTCGGCGGCGAACCGTACGGCGGCCGGCCCCGCGGCCTTCCCGGCGACGCCGAGCACGACGCGGCCCGGCCGGTCCTCGGGCCCGCCGCGCAGCACGATCACCGGGCAGTGGGCACGGGCGGCGACGGACAGGCTCACGGAGCCGAGGAGCAGCTCGGCGACGGCGTTGCGGCCCCGGCAGCCGAGGACGACGAGGCGGGCGGTGCTGCTCTCGTTCACCAGCCCGAACGACGGTTCGTCGGCCAGCACGGAGGTGGTGAGCCGCAGCTCGGGATGGTGCCGCCGGGCCCGGCGTTCGGCGGCGTTCATGATGTCCTCGCCCATCACCTCCTCGGCCGGTTTCCCGACCTCCTGGGCGATGAGGGAACCCTCGTAGCGCTCCCAGAGCGAGGCGTGGACCAGGCGGAGCGGCGCCCCGCGCAGGGCG
The DNA here is from genome assembly GCF_056435325.1 of Streptomyces sp. NPDC043952. NCBI lineage: Bacteria > Bacillati > Actinomycetota > Actinomycetes > Kitasatosporales > Streptomycetaceae > Streptomyces > Streptomyces sp. NPDC043952. Next base: position 48,756 of record NZ_JBWKES010000038.1, on the reverse strand, counting down.
GCCTCCCCGGCGGCCCAGTCCACGGCGCGCAGGCTCTCCTCGGAGCCGTCGACGCCGACGAGCACGGGCAGGTCCATCGTGTTCACTCTCCCTGGTAGGGGTCGACGACGAGGCGGGCCCGCACCCCATCGTTGACGGATTCACCGGCGCGCGCGAGCCGTACCGCCCCGTTTCGGCCGTTTCGGCCGCGGGCCTCGCCGCATACGGCCGCTTGTCCGGGCATGTGGGCCGCCTCAGCTGTGCGCGACGACGGCCACGGGCGCGGCGACGTGGTGCAGGACGGCGTGGGTGACATGGCCGATGTGGATGCCGTACGGGCTGGTGCGGACGCGGCGCCCGACGACCACCAGGGAGGCGTCCGAAGCGGCGTCGATCAGGACCGGCGCGGCGTTGCCGGCCCGGCTCGCCTCGCTCACCTCGACGTCCGGGTACTTCTGCCGCCAGGGCCGCAGCGCCCCGGTGAGCAGGGCGGACGCCCGGCGTCCGAAGGCGGGCACGACCGGCGGGTCGGCGGGGATGCCGTACGCGGCGTACGGCGGCGGCGTCCATGCGTGCACGACCCGCAGCGCGGCGCCGCGGCGCGCGGCGGCGTCGAAGGCGAACTCCAGCAGGGCCTGGCTCGGGCCCTCGGGGTCGTCGATGTCGAGGCCGAGGACGACGGGCCGGAACGGGGTCGCGGCGGACGGGACGCCCGAGGGGTCGGGCCGGTGTTCGTCGGCGGCCGTTTCACCCGCACGGACCAGTACCACCGGACGCGTCGTGCGGGCGATGACGAACAGCCCGGCCGAGCCGACCAGGAACCCGCCGAGCCGGCCGAGGCCGCGGGAGCCGAGTGCCAGCAGTTCCGCGCCGTCGGCCGCCTCGGTGAGGGCCTGTGCCGCTTCGCCGGTGATCTGGTCGGTGACGACCTCGACGGCGGGGTGGCGCCGCCGCAGACCGGCCGCGGACTCGCGCACCGTGCGGGCCCATTCCCCGGCGGCGGCGCGGTCGGCGCCGGCTTCCGGCTCGGGCTCCCGCACATGCAGGATCCGCAGCGGCAGGCCGCGCAGCACCGCCTCGCGCGCCGCCCATTCGACGGCGGCCCGGCTCTCGGGCGAGCCGTCGAGGCCCGCGGTGACGGTTCGGGTCATGGTTCCACCTCTCTGGGGCGTCGCCTCGGGGGGAAAGGGGCGACGATTCCAGCCTCGGGCAGGGCCGGCGAGACGATCAGGGGCCGCTGGTCCCGGACCGGGACCGACCGGCCCGGTCACCGGGGCCGCGCGGGGGCCGGGCGGCCCCGGTGCCGACCGGGCGCGTCCGGCGCACGCTGGGGACAGCGGGACTCCCGGCGAGCAGCCCGCGTCGAAAAGCCACGAGAAGCCACGGAGTCACCATGTACGGCAGCCCGCACACCGTCAGTGACGTCATGACGACCACCGTCGCCGCCGTCGGCCGGCGTGCTCCCTTCAAGGAGCTGGTGGAGATGATGCAGGACTGGCAGGTCAGCGCCGTGCCGGTGATCGAGGGGGAGGGTCTGGTGGTGGGCGTGGTCTCGGAGGCCGACATGCTGCCCAAGGAGGAGCTGCGGGACGACCCGGCCGGGGAGTACCGGCGGCTGCGGCCGCCCGCCGACCTGGCGAAGGGCGAGGCGATCACCGCCGGGGACCTGATGACCTCCCCCGCGGTCACCGTGCGCGCCGGCGCCACCCTCGCCGAGGCCGCGCGGACCATGGCCCGCGCCGGCGTCAAGCGGCTGCCGGTGGTGGACGGGACCGGGATGCTGGAGGGCGTCGTCAGCCGCGCCGATCTGCTCAAGGTCTTCCTGCGCGCGGACCGGGAGATCGGGGAGGAGGTGCGGCGGGAGATCGTGGCGCGGCTCTTCCCGCCGCCGGACTCGGCCGTGGAACTGCGGGTGGAGGACGGCGTGGTGACGGTGCTCGGCCGGATCCGGGACACCTCCCTGGTCCCGGTGGCGGCCCGGCTGGTGCGCGCGGTCGAGGGCGTCGTGGACGTGCGCTTCGACCTGGCGCCCGGCCGGGCATGACACCCTGGTGGAAGGGGCCGGGGCTCGGGAAGTGGGGCCGGTCGGCCCTAGTGGGCGCGGCGCCGTCCGGCGATGATCGGCCGGGTGACAGGCCGCAGTCTGTCTGCTTTTTCCGGGAACGAGAGGTCGGGATGACCGAGACACGCACCTTCACGGCACAGGACCCGATCCGGGTGTTCCTCCTGGACGACCACGAGGTCGTCCGGCGCGGTCTGGCGGACCTCCTGGACGCCGAACCGGACATCTGCGTGGTCGGTGACGCCGACACCGCCGCGCACGCGCTGGTCCGGGGTCCCGCCCTGCGCCCGCACGTCGCCGTGCTGGACGTCCGGCTGCCCGACGGGGACGGCATCTCGGTCTGCCGGGAACTGCGCGACCGGATGCCGGAGCTGGCGTGTCTGATGCTCACCTCGTTCGACGACGAGGACGCTCTGCTGGACGCGATCATGGCCGGCGCGTCCGGCTATGTGCTCAAGCAGATCAAGGGCTCGGACCTGGTGTCCGCGGTGCGCACGGTCGCCTCCGGCCAGTCGATGCTGGACCCGGCGACCACGGCCCGGCTGATGCGCTCGCTGCGCGCCGACCCCGAGGAGGCGCCGTCGCTGCCGCCGGAGCTGGCGAGCCTGTCGCCGCGCGAGCGGGACATCCTGGCGCTGATCGGGGAGGGCCTGACCAACCGTGAGATCGGCAGGCGGCTGTACCTGTCGGAGAAGACGGTCAAGAACCACATCTCGCGGCTGCTGGCCAAGCTCGGGGTGCAGCGCCGGGTCCAGGCCGCCGTGCTCGCCTCCCACCTGGAGCCGCAGGGCACGAAGGAACACTCCGCGCGCTGAGCCGCCCAAGGCCCGCCTTTCTTACAGCGGTTGGGGTACGACGGCCACCGGGCACAGGGCGTGGTGCAGCAACCGGTGCGCCACGCGGCCCAGTTGGAGCCCGGCGTGTCCGCGCTCCCGCCGTACCCCGACGACCAGCAGGTCCGCGGCGGCCGAGCGGTGCAGGAGCACGGTGCCGGGCGGACCTTCGACGACGGTCCGGGACACCCGTACGTCCGGGTACTCGCTCAGCGGGGCCTGGAGCACCTTGTCGATCAGTCCGGCGGCCTGGTCCTCGTGGTCCGGGGCGGCGGTGCCCTCCGCGGGGGAGCGGCACCAGGTGCGCACCGCGTCGAGGACGCACCGGCGGGCGGCGGCCTCGCGCAGCGCGAAGCGGGCGGCCGTGTCGCCGGTGCCGGGCTCGCCGACGCCGAGCAGCACCCGTTCATGGGTGCCCCCGAGTCCGGCCGCGTCCCCGCGGACCACGATCACCGGCCCGGACGCCCGTCCGGCGACGGCGAGTCCCACCGAACCGAGCAGCAGCTCCTGCAGCTCGCCCCGGCCCCGGCTGCCGGTCACCACGGCGGTGGCGTGGTCGCCCTCGGCGAGCAGCGCGGAGACCGGGTCCTCGGCCGGCACGGCGGAGTCCACCTTCAGGTCGGGGGCGCGCCGGTGTACCCGCTCGGTCGCCGAGGCCACGATGTGCTGGGCCATCAGGTGGGCGGCGGACGGCTCCCTGCCGAGCGAGGGCAGCCGCCCCTCGTAGCGCTCCCAGAGCGAGGCGTGCACGAGCCGCAGCGGCACCCCGAGCCGGACCGCCTCGTCCACCGCCCAGTCCACCGCCAGCAGGCTGCATTCGGAGCCGTCGAGACCCACGACCAGGGGCAGGGGCATCGTCCTCACCGCCTTCCTCGGGCTGCGCGCCGGCGCGGCGGCCCGTCCGGCTTTCACGCTCGCACGGCCGAACGGGTGAGCCGATGGGTACATTGTCCCTTTCGCCGGGAATCGGACTACCCCGGCGAGGGCCGGGCGGCCCCTGCCCCCCGGCGGCCCGCCCGGCGCAGGGTGGAGACGGCACCGCCCCGGTGCCGGTGTCCTTGCCGGCGCCCCCCGAAAGAGGTCCTGATGACCCATCTCCCCCACGCCGGACCGCCGCCCGGCACGCTGTCCGCGGCGGGGCAGGTCACCGTCGGCGGGCTGATGACCGCGCCGCCGGTGACCGTCGCACCGGACGTCACCCTGGCCGGGGCCACCCGGCTGATGGCCGAGACCGCCGTCGGCTCCCTGCTGGTCGTCGAGGACGGCATGCTGCGCGGCATCGTCACCGACCGCGATCTGGCGCTGCGCGGGCTGGGCGAGGGGCTGCCGCCGGACAGCCGGATCGACGCGGTGATGTCGCCGCGGGTGGTCACGCTGGACGCGGGCGACGAGATCCACGAGGCCTACCGCACCTTCCGGCGCACCGGCGTGCGCCGGCTGCCCGTCCTGGCCGACGGCCGCCCGGTGGGCGTGCTCACCCTGGACGATCTGCTGCTGGACGTGTTCCGGCGGCTCGCGGACCTGCTGGGGCCGGTGGCCTGGAGCGTGCTGCGGGAGCCACCTGGGCCGCCGTAGCCCCTGTAGCCCCCGTCGGCCCCCGTGCTCAGGTCTCCTCGGAGCGGACGATCACCACCGGGCAAGGGGCATGCGCGGCCACCCGCTGGCTGACGGAGCCGAGCAGGGCGCGGGCGAAGCCGCCCCGGCCCCGGCTGCCGACGACCAGGACCTCGGCGCCCTCGGCGGCCCGGAGCAGGATGTCGGCGGGGTTGCCGTGGGCCATGCGGGTGCGCACTTCGGCGGCCGCGTCCGCGCCGAGCACCTCGGTGAGCTCCCGCGTCATCTGCTCGCGGGTGGCCTCCTCGTCCATGTACATGTCCACCGCCGGCGCGGACCAGCCGTACAGCGGCACCTCCCAGGCCGCGACGGCCTCCACCACCCCGCCGACGAGCGCGGCGTAGCGCACCGCCCAGCGCACCGCCTCGAAGGAGGACTGCGAGCCGTCGACCCCCACCACGATCCGGGGCCTGGAGACGTCCTGGTCCATCTGTCCCACCTCTCTGCGGCGGCGCCGGCCACGGCTGTAGCCTCCTGCGCTCCACGCTGCGCGAGGTGCCGCCGCCGCGCCAGAAAAGAGCGTCCGTTCGGCCCTGCCGCCGGGCGCCGGGGCGGTGCATCCTGCCGTAAGGGGAACCGGGAGGGTACGGGAGGTGAGGCACGGATGGGCAAACAGAGCAGGAAGAACGGCAAGGCGAAGGCCGCGGGGCGGCGTACCGGCCGCGACTGCGGGGCCCCGCTGCCCACACGCCGGGGCGCGCATCCCCGCACCGGCAACGCCACCCCCGGCGCGGGCCACTGGCGTGGCCACGGCCCCGGCAATCAGTGGCTGCTGCTGCCCGGCGGCACCTGGCGCCGGGTCGAGACGATCCGGGTGCGCGCCCTGTTCGGCTGAGCGGACGCCCTTTTCCCGGTCGGAGGTGATCGGCTAGCCCGGAGTGATCGGCAGATCGTCGGTGAAGGCGTTGATCGGCTGGGCGATCGGGGTGGTCCGGCGGACGTCGAGCGCGGCCGGCGCGGACCGGGTGCCGAGGGTGCCCGCGGGGTGCCAGGTGCCGGTGACGGCGAGCCAGGTGTTGGCCGGGGGCGCCGCGGAGCCGTAGACGTGGATCTTGACGGTCTGGGAGTCGGCGGCGCAGCAGGTGAAGATGATCCGGGTCAGGTACCAGCCGTCGCCCGCCGCGTCCGGGGTGACGAAACCGGTCAGGCGGACGGTACGGCCCCGGATGGCGCGGCTGCGGTCCTGCTGGACGCGCTTGGTGAAGTCCGTGAGGGTCAGCGGCAGCGGGGAGGTCGCGGGCAGCGGCCCGAAGCCCTTCTTCTGCACGGCGACCGGCTTGGCGCCGGAGCGTGCGGCGGTGTAGGCGCCGAGGGCCGGCGGGGCGAAGAGGAGCAGGCTCAGCGCGGGCAGGAAGAGAAGCCAGGCGACCCTGGGCGTGCCGGAGTGGTCGTGGCCGTCGTGGCAGCCCCGGCTCTCCTGGCCGTGCCCGTCGTGGCAGCCCCGGCTCTCCTGGCCGTGCCCTGTGCTCGCGGTCCGGGTGAAGGCCGCCGCGATCCCCAGCAGGAGCAGGACGACGCCGGAGGCGATCAGTACGGGGCGCAGTCCGGGCTTGACGTAGCGCAGGTAGGTGTCGCCGAACAGGGTGATGCGCAGCAGGCCGAGGCCGGTCAGCTTCAGCAGCAGGCTCGGTACGAGGCGTCTCACAGCAGGGCCCCTCCGGTCAGGGCGCTGGCGGCGACGGCCACGACCGTGGTCGCCGTGCAGAACCGCCAGGCGAAGGCGCGGCCGAAGGTACCCGCCTGGAGGGCGATCAGCTTCAGGTCGACCATCGGGCCGACCACCATGAACGCGAGCCGGGCGGTCGGTGAGAACCCGGTCAGCGAGGCGGCGACGAACGCGTCGGCCTCCGAGCAGACCGCCAGCAGGACGGCGAGACCGGCCAGGAAGATCACCGAGAGCCAGGGGGTGCCGGAGAAGGCGTCGAGGACGGCACGCGGCACGGCGACGTTGAAGGTGGCGGCGGCCATGGCGCCGAGCACCAGGAAGCCGCCGGCCTGGAGGAAGTCGTGCTGGAAGCCGGCCCGGAACTCCCGCCAGCGGCTGTGGCCGTGGGCGTGCCCGGTGTGCCGGTGGCGCAGGGCCGGGCGCAGCCACTTCTCGTCGCCCCGCCAGAGCCACAGCCAGCCCATCACGGCGGCCGTGCCGAGGGAGGCGAGCAGGCGGGCGGCGATCATCGCGGGGTCGCCGGGGAAGGCGACGGCGGTGGCGGTGAGCACGACGGGGTTGATGGCGGGCGCGGACAGCAGGAAGGCGAAGGCGGCGGCCGGGGTGACGCCCCGGCGGATCAGGCTGTTGGCGACCGGGACGGACGCGCATTCGCAGCCCGGCAGCACCGCGCCGGCGACGCCCGCGACCGGCACGGCGAGCGCGGCCCGCTTCGGCAGCACGCGGGTGAACAGGTCGGCGGGCACGAAGGCGTTGATGGCCCCGGACAGCACGGTGCCGAGCACGAGGAACGGGAGCGCCTGGACGGTGATGGCCAGGCAGACGGTGCGCCAGGCCCCCACGGCGGGCTGGTCCAGCCACCGTGCGCCGCCGAGGAGGAGTACGGCCGTCGCGCTCGCCGCGAGCAGGGCGGCCGCGCCGAGCGGCCAGGGCCCGGGGCGGCGCACGGACGGAGGCGGCGGGACGGGGACGACCGCCACACCCTCCCCCGCGGCAACCAGTTCATCCGTTTTTTCCATGATCACTCCGGATGTCGGTGTCCGGCCGACGATAAGCGAGGACCGGGGCCGGGCCGCGCATACACGCCGCCGCGGCGGCGCCCGTGCACCGCTTGGCCTCCCCCGGTGTCTCTTCTCACAAAAGGGGGCGAAACGAGGCCGGAGTGACGGCAGCCACTTCGCATGGGGCCGGATGTGTCTACGTTCGGGTGCCATGTCCTCGCACCCGCGCCGCACGGCCGGCGTCCTCCTGGCCTCGGTGACCGCCCTGCTCACCGCCGGCATCCCGGCGGCTGCCGCCGCCACGCCCACCCCGCAGCCGAAGCCGACGACCTCGGACCCGGCTCCGAAAGCCCCCGCCCCGGTTCCCGACCCGCGCGCCACCGTCGCCGTCCTCGACCTCGACGCGGGCGGCGCCACCCCCGTGATCCAGGGCGAGGACCGCGCCTACGACACCGCCAGCATCGTCAAGGTCGACATCCTGGCCGCGCTGCTGCTCAAGGCGCAGGACGAGCACCGGACGCTCACCGACGAGGAGCGCGGGCACGCCGAGCCGATGATCCGGCGCAGCGACAACGACGCGGCGAACGCCCTGTGGAAGGAGATCGGCCAGGGCCCCGGCCTCACGGCCGCCAACGAACGCCTGGGGCTCACCTCGACCACGGCCGGTCCCGGCGGCACATGGGGGCTGACCCGGACGACCGCGAGCGACCAGATACGGCTGCTGCGCGCGGTCTTCGACGACGGCGCCCCGACCCCCCTCACCGACGACTCCCGCGGCTACATCCGCACCCTGATGGCCGAGGTCCTGCCCGAGCAGTCCTGGGGCGTCTCGGCGGTGAACGCGGCCGGCACCGAGCTGAAGAACGGCTGGCTCCAGCGCACCACCACGGGCCTGTGGGACGTCAACAGCATCGGCGAGGTCACCCTCGGCGGCCATCGGTGTCTCGTCGCCGTCCTCTCCGACGGCAGCGCCTCCATGAGCGACGGCGTCTCGCTGGTGGAGCGCACCGCCCGCGCCGCGGTGGCCTGACCGCCGGGCGGGGGCGCTTTTCGGCCGCCGCGGAAGGGGCACGCGGGCGGGGTACGACTTCCGACCCGAGGGGCGATGCCACCATGAGCGAGTACGAACGTTCCCGCACGATGCCCGCCCAGCCCGAGCACGTCTTCGACCAGGCGGCCAATCTCGACCAGCTGGACTCCTGGCTCCCGGACGCCCTGCACGTGGCCCCCGAGGACCCGCCCGCCGTCAGCGTGCACGAGGCCGGTTCCGGCGAGGACACGCCCGCCCTGCTGCGGGCCCAGCCCGACCAGATGCGCCTGGAGTGGGGCACCCGCGAGCAGGGCGAGTACGCGGGCTGGCTCCAGGTGGCGGGCATCGGCAGCGGCGCCAGCGAGGTGACCGTCCATCTCTCCTTCTTCGACACCCGCCACGATCCGGGCGAACGCGCCGCCGCAAAGGCTCTGGAGGACAGCCTGCGCCGGCTGGAGGAACAGGTGCGCCTGCGCACGGACAACACGGCCGGCTGAACCGCCCGCGGGGAGCCCGGACGGGAACACGGGCGGGAGCACGGCGGGGGCGAGGTGACGGGCAACGGCGACGGGCGACGAGTGGCCGCGAAGCCGGGACGATCTTTCGTACAACCGTTCCGGCGGCACAGGCGTCTCACAGAAAGGGGAACTCCCGTTCCCCCACTGACCGTTCGTCCGCCACCGTCGCTCCAGTCAGAGGATTCCATGCCTTTCAGCTCTCCCGGCCCCCGTGCGGTGCGCCAGACCGCGGGCGCGTTCGGCGCCGTCGCCCTGATCGCGCTGTGCGCCGCGCCGGCCGTGGCCGCCGACGGCCCCGCGGCCGGCCTGGCGCTGGGCACCATCGCGCCGTTCGACAAGGTGAAGCCGGGCAGCGAGCTCCCGCTGTCGCCCGTCTTCACCAACACGGGCAGCGCGGCGCTCGACAAGGTCTGGCTGTCGTACTCCGTCACCCGCGGTCTGAGCCAGACCGCGGTTCCGTCCAACTGCCTGAGCTACCCGGTCCCTTCGACCGACGAGCAGCCGGGCCGGGCGCAGGTGGTGTGCGAGTTCGACCAGCCGGTGCAGCCGGGTGCCGTGTACGCCCCGGAGCGGCCGCTGACCCTGAAGGCCCTGGACCGCGCCCTGTACGACCACATCCAGGTGGCGGTCGACTCCGCGGCCCCGGCCCCGGAGGACGGCGCCTCCGCCCCGGTGCAGGGCACGGCCGCCGCGCTGAAGCTGGTCGAGCGGACCGGTGAGAAGGCCCCGCCGGCCGGCGCCGCGCCGAGCGCGGACGTCGCGGTGAATGCCGCCAATTCGGCCGACTTCCAGGTGGGCGGCGCCCAGTTGAAGGGCAAGGTCGGACAGACGGTCACGCTGCGGGTCACGTTCCGCAACGCGGGGCCCGCCTGGGTGCTGCCGCAGCCCGGTCAGCGCGCGGCCCATGTCCTGGTGACGCTGCCCGAGGGCACCTCGGCGGCGCGGACCGACGCGCGGTGCACGAACACCGGGGCCGAGTCCTACGCGTGCGGCACCGGCGCGCCCTGGGTGAACGAGCACGAGAGCACGTCGTACGCCTTCAAGGTGAAGATCGACAAGGCGGTGCCCGGCGCCCGCGGCTACGTGGAACTCGGCTCGGAGCCCCGGCCGTTCGACCATGTGAAGAAGAATGACACCGCCCGCATCGCGCTCGCCGTCACCGGCTCCACGGACACCTCGGGCGGCGGCTCCACCGGGGACGGCGGCTCGCCGGGCGGCGGCGACTCGACCGGCGGCACCGGCTCGACGTCCACGGGCGGCACCGGCAAGGGCACCGACGGCGGTACCACCACCACGGGCGGCACCACCGGCAGCACGACCGGCGCCGGCACCACCGGTGACCTCACCACCGGCGGCACCGGCGGCACCGGCGGCAGCCTCGCGAGCACCGGCGCCGGTCCGGCGCTGCCCCTCGCGGGCGCCGCGGGCGCGGCCGTGGTCCTCGGCGCGGGCGTCGTGGTGGCCGCCCGCCGCCGGGGCGGCCGCGAGGACTGATCCCCCGCCTGACCGGCGGCGACGCCGGTCAGGTCCCCGAGCCGCCGAAGCCCTGGGTCGTGTAGGCGCACTCGGTGTAGAGGTATCCGGGGCGCAGCTTCGCGGTGTCGGAACCCGCGGTCGTCACCCGGCCGCCATTCGGCTTGTGCACGAAGTACGTGGTGCCGACCGGGAGTTGCAGGGTGCGCTGCGGATAGTCCTTGCCGCCGGCGCAGGGCTTGAAGGTGGACATCAGCGTGTCGGCGAGCAGGTACGACCGGCAGCTCCCGCAGGCCTTCAGGGTGAAGCTGCCGGTGACCGGGCCGGTGTAGAGGACGGTGACGTCGTCCGGGCTGTCGTTCTTCACCGTGACGGAGATGCTGCCGCCGGTGGCGGTGGTGGGCAGCTTCTTGCCGGCCGCCGGGATGGTCTGGGCGACCTCGGCGGCGATGGCGATCTTCTGGGCGAGCGCCCGGTTCCGGTGGTGCGGGTGCCCGGCGACGAACGTGTCCATGGTCTGCTGGGCGCTGCTGAAGTCGCCGCTCTTGTACTGCTGGACGCCGCAGTCGTAGGCCCCGTCGTCGCCGCTGCGCCCGGCTCGGGACGCGGCGGACGCGAGCTTGCCGCCGGGATCGCCCGCGGCCGTCTTCAGGTCGCCGATCCTGGTGTCGAGCTGCCGCAACTCCTCGACGGCCGCGCAGGATCCGGAGCCGCCCACGCCGTTCTGCGCCTTCTTGACGGCCGCGTCGACGGCGGGAGCCACCTTGGCCGTCTGCGCGGAGCGCGGGAACGTCTTCATCAGGTCGCCGAAGCGGGTGACCCAGTCCTGGTCGCCCGCGGACAGGCCCTGCGCTCCGCACTCGTACAGCGAGGTCGCGAGCCGGTCGTCGGGCCAGCCGGCGAGCGATCCGACGGTGGCCTCGGGCAGTTCGCCGGGCACCGTGCGCAGATACGTCAGCGGGGCCACGGCGGTGCAGTAGTCCTGGCTGTCGTAGGGGGCGGCGACCTTGGCGTAGTAGGTGCGCAGGCTGGCGGGGACCTTGCGGGCGGCGCGGGAGCCGGGGTGATCGCCGACGAGTTCGCGGTAGGCGCCGAGGACCTCGCGGTAGTCGGGTTCGGCGGTGCCGAAGGGCTTGCCCGCGTCCGCCGCGACCAGATGGTCGGCACTGGTCAGGCGGTCGAGGAGGGCCTGCTGTACGGCCTCCTCGCGGGCGTCCTGGTACCAGAGCGCGCCACCGGCCGGCACTGCGAGCAGCACCAGCCCGAGCAGCAGCGCGAGGGGCGCGCGGCCGGGCCAGACGAGGCGGGTGCGCAGCCCGAGGTACGCGCCGTGGGCGGCCGCCAGCAGCAGAAGCAGGGCGTAGAGGGCCAGCAGGGCGCCGGGGACGCCGTCGGCGTCGGCGGGCAGGGCGACGACCAGCAGGATCGCGGTCGCCACCCAGCAGGCGGCCATGAGGAGCCGGCGGCGGGTGAACGCGTAGCCGAGGCCGAGTCCGCTGAGGTTGAGCAGGGCGACCGCGACGGCCCGGCCGGTGTCCGGGGGCGCGGGCGGCGGGCTCGTGGGCATGGGCGGCACGCCGAAGCCGTGACCGGGAGCGCCGGGACCACCCGGCCCGACCGGACCACCCGGACCGTACGACCACGGTCCCGCGGGGACTCCAGCGCCTCCGGGGCCTCCGAAAACGCCGGGACCTCCGGTACCGCTTGCCGGGCTTCCGAATCCTCCGGGGGCCGCCGGCCCGCCAGGGCTTCCGAACCCTCCCGACCCCCCGGAGCCCCCGGTGGCACCGGCGCCTCCCGGCCCCCGGTCTCCCCCCGCTCCCGCCGCGCCTCTCGGGCCCTCCGGACCCCCGAAACCACCGGACATGACGACTCCCCCCCGACTCCGACGACCCCCACCGTGCGTGGCCTTCGATTCTAGCGGTCGGCGCACCCGGCGGAGCCCCAACACCGGTTCACTTCATGGCACTTGGGGCCCTCCTCCGCCCTCCGCCCACAGCTGCCGCACCCGGCCGTACCGGTCCGCCACCCGGAGACGGGCGCATCGCCTGACCGGCCCAATGCGGGTGCGTCGGAGGGGCGGGAAGCCGCGACCAATGTGACCGTTATGGGAGAAATGTCCGGGTGTGCAAGGGACCGCCCGGCTGCCCCAGTGATGAGGAGGCGGGATGCCGGACCAGGTCGGCGTGTGCGAACCCCTGCTCACGGACGGTGCCGACGCCGAGCACGCGTGCGCCTTCGAGCAGCTGGGCGCCGTCGCGGACGCCGTGCTGTACGAGGGCTATCTGCTCTACCCGTACCGCCGGTCCTCGGCCAAGAACCGCGTCCGCTGGCAGTTCGGGGTGCTGCTCCCCCGCGACTGGGTGGAGCGCTTCGGCCCGGTGGCGCCCGGCGTCTCCGGCTCCGCGGACTCCTGGTACCAGCAGACCGAGTGCCTGGTGCGCACACCGGCGGACGAGGCGGTCGTACGGCTGCGGGTGCGGTACCTCCAGATGCAGCACAAGCAGGTCGAGGACGCGAACGGGTCCCCGGTGGAGTCCCTGCGCACGGACGACGGCACCACGCATCTCTCCTTCGACGAGGCGATCGCGCGCGAGACGGGGCTGACGGTGCCGCTCGCCGAACTGCTGGACGGCGGTCGTACCGTCGCGGTCGGCGCGCCCGCAGGCGAGGAGTACGAGCCGCTGCCCTCGGGCGCGGGCCGGATCGTACGGCGGCACCGGGAGGTGCGGGCCGCGACGACGGTGGCCGCCGAGCCGCTCGCGCCGGGCCTGTACCGGCTGCGGGTGCGCACCGAGAACACGGGCGAGCCGGCGGACGTGGGGGCCTGCCGGAACGAGGCGCTGCGCGACGCGCTGATCGCCACGCACACGGTCATCGGCGGCGAGGGCCTGGAGTTCGTCTCGCTGATCGATCCGCCCGAGGCGCTGGCCGGACAGGCACGGGAGTGCCGCAACGCGTTCACGTTCCCCGTGCTCGGGGGCGCGCCGCCGGAGTCGGACGACGGCGCGGGCGAGACCGGTCCGGCGATGCTCTCGGCGCCGATCATCCTCTCGGACCATCCGCAGGTGGCGCCGGAGAGTCCGGGCGATCTGCACGACGCGGCGGAGATCGACGAGATCCTCACGCTGCGGACGATGCTGCTGACCGACGAGGAGAAGGCGGAGGCGCGGGCGACCGATCCACGGGCCGCGCGGATCCTGGACCGGGTCGACAGCATGCCCCGCGAGGTCTTCGAACGCCTGCACGGCGCGATCCGCTCCCTGACCCCGGCGGCTCCGGCCGGGCCCCGGACGGCCGGCCGTGCCGCCTCCACTCCCGCCCCGGCCCCGGCAGCCCGCCCCGAAACCCCGGACAGCGCGGCATCCCCCGACTCCGCCCTCCCCGAACGCCCCGCCTGGTGGCAGGAAGGCGGGGACGCGGGGCTCTCGCCGACGACCGACACGGTGCTCGTGGCCGGGGTGCCCGTCGGGGCCGGCAGTCCGGTGCTGCTGCGGCCGCGCACACGCGGGGCCGACGCCCAGGACATGTTCCTGGACGGGCGGTCCGCCACCGTGGCCGGGGTCTTCCACGACGTGGACGGCGGCGTCCGGCTCGCCGTGACCGTGGACGACGATCCGGCCGCCGAACTGCACGGCTGGTACGGCCGTTTCCACTACTTCCGGCCCGACGAGGTCGAACCCCTCGCAACCACGGGCACCCCGGCCGCCCCCGGCCGGGACCACGACCGACTGCGACGGAGGCCGCAGAGATGACCACACAGAGCGGTACCACCGAGGCCCGCGCCGACGCCCCGCGGGGCTTCGACGAGATCACCATCCTGTGGATCTCCGAGGGCATGAGCTGCGACGGCGACACCGTGTCGCTGACCGCCGCCGGGCAGCCGTCCATCGAGGACGTGGTGCTCGGCCTCATCCCCGGCCTGCCGAGGGTCAACCTCGTCAACAAGGTCCTCTCCCCGAGCCTGGGCGGCGAGGACTTCCTCGTCCCGTACCGCAAGGCGGCCCGCGGTGAACTGGAGCCCTTCATCCTGGTGATCGAGGGTTCGATCCCCAACCAGAACATCATCGAGGGCGACGGCTACTGGACGTCGTTCGGCAACGACCCGGCGACCGGCGAGCCGCAGACCCTCAACTGGTGGATCGACCAACTGGCGCCCAGGGCCTGGGCAGTGGTCGCGGCCGGCACCTGCGCCACCTTCGGCGGCATCCACGCCATGGCCGGCAACCCGACCGGCTGCATGGGCCTCGCGGACTACCTGGGCTGGGAGTTCAAGGCGCGCTCCGGCCTCCCCGTGGTCAACGTGCCCGGCTGCCCGATCCAGCCGGAGAACTTCATGGAGACCCTGGTCTGGGTGCTCCAGCACGCCGCCGGCACCGCTCCCCCGCCGCCGCTGGACCACATGCTGCGCCCGCAGTGGCTGTTCGGCAAGACCGTGCACGAGGGCTGCGACCGGGCCGCGTACTACGAGCAGGCCGACTTCGCCAAGGACTACAACTCCCCCAAGTGCCAGGTGAAGGTGGGCTGCTGGGGTCCGGTCGTCAACTGCAACGTGCCCAAGCGGGGCTGGATGTCCGGCATCGGCGGCTGCCCGAACGTCGGCGGCATCTGCATCGGCTGCACCATGCCCAGCTTCCCCGACGCCTTCATGCCGTTCATGGACGAGCCGCCGGGCGGCACGCTCTCCTCGATGGTCATCAAGCCGTACGGGGCGGTCATCCGCCGGCTGCGCGGGCTGACCAACGACATGGTGAACCACGAGCCCCGCTGGCGGCACAACAAGCAGAAGCTGACCAGCGGTTACGACCCGCACTGGCGCGCGTGACGCCGTACTCCCCCCGGCCGCGCCCCAACCCGCCACCCGACCGCCGCACCCCGCCATCCGCCCCGCCCGACCCGAACAGCGAGGGACAGTACCGCAGATGACCACCACCGACGCGCGGACCTCAGGACGCAAACCCGCCCAGCTCGTGGACATGTCCTGGGATCCGATCACCCGGATCATCGGCAACCTGGGTATCTACACGAAGATCGACTTCGCCAACCGTGAGGTCGTGGAGTGCCACAGCACCTCGTCGCTGTTCCGCGGCTACTCGGTGTTCATGAAGGGCAAGGACCCGCGCGACGCCGGGTTCATCACCTCACGGATCTGCGGCATCTGCGGCGACAACCACACCACCTGCTCCAACTACGCCCAGCAGATGGCCTACGGCGTCAAGCCGCCGAAGCTGGCCGAGCACATCACCAACCTGGGCGAGGCGGCGGAGTACATCTTCGACCACACGATCTTCCAGGACAACCTGGTCTTCGTGGACTTCTGCGAGGCGATGGTCAAGGCCACCAACCCCGGTGTGCTGGCCCGCGCCGAGCGCACCGACGCGCCCCGCGGCCATGTGCACGGCTACCGCACCATCGCCGAGATCATGAAGGCCTTCAACCCCTTCGAGGGCGAGGTCTACAAGGAGGCGCTGAAGGTCAGCCGGATCACGCGGGAGATGTTCTGCCTGATGGAGGGGCGCCATGTGCACCCCTCCACGCTCTACCCCGGCGGCGTCGGCACGATGCCGCAGCCCAGCACCTTCACCGACTACCTCAGCCGGCTGATGCGCGTCATCGACTTCATCAAGAAGGCGGTGGCGATGAACGACGACGTTTTCGACTTCTTCTACGAGGCGCTGCCGGGCTACGAGGAGGTCGGCAGACGCCGTATCCTGCTGGGCTGCTGGGGCGCCTTCCAGAACCCGGACGTGGTCGACTACCGCTACGCCACCATGAACGAGTGGGGCAAGGCGATGTACGTCACGCCGGGCATCGTGGTGGACGGCAAGCTGGTCACCAACAACCTCGTCGACATCAACCTCGGCCTGCGCATCATGCTGGGCAGCTCCTTCTACGAGGACTGGGTGAACGAGGATCCGTTCGTCACCCACGACCCGCTGGGCAACCCCGTCGACATGCGCCACCCGTGGAACCAGACCACGGTGCCGGTGCCGCAGAAGCGGGACTTCGAGGGCAACTACAGCTGGGTGATGAGCCCGCGCTGGTACCACCCGGCCACCGGCGAGCACCTTGCCCTGGACACCGGCGGCGGCCCGCTCGCCCGGCTCTGGTCGACCGCGCTGAGCGGCCTGGTGGACACCCCGTACGTGAAGGCGACCGGCGGCGGCATCCGCATCACCCTGCCCAGGGGCGAGAAGCTGCCGGAGACCACGCTGGAGTGGCGCATCCCGAAGTGGAGCAACACCCTCGAACGCGACCGCGCCCGGCCGTACTTCATCGCCTACGCCGCCGCCATGGCGCTCCAGTTCCTGGAGGAGGCCATGGGAATGCTGCAGAGCGGCGACACCAAGGTCTTCGAGAACTTCGAGGTGCCGGACGAGTCGATCGGCTGCGGTTTCCACGAGGCGGTGCGCGGGGTCCTCTCGCACCACCTGGTGATCCGGGACAAGAAGATCGCCAACTACCACCCGTACCCGCCGACGCCGTGGAACGCCAGCCCCCGCGACATCTACGGCACGCCGGGCCCCTACGAGGACGCGGTGCAGGGCCAGCCGATCTTCGAGGAGAACGGGCCGGACGACTTCAAGGGCGTCGACATCATGCGCACCGTGCGCAGCTTCGACCCCTGTCTGCCGTGCGGGGTGCACATGTACATGGGCAAGGGCAAGACCCTGACCACCGTGCACTCGCCGACGTACGGGGCCGACCATGGCTGACCCGGCCGGACGCCTCACGGACCGGGAGGTGGAGGCCCGGCTCGCGCGGCTGGACGAGGTGCTGGCCGGACTGGAGCACACGCCCGGCCCGGCCCTGGAAGCGGTGCGGCTGCTCACCGAGGTCTATGGCGAAGCCCTCGGCCGGGTCCTGGACGGCGCGGACGAGCGGCTGGGCGCGCGGCTGGCCGGTGACGAGCTGGTCGGCCACCTCATGGTGCTGCACGGCGTGCACCCGCAGCCCCTGGCCGAGCGGGCCCAGCGCGCGGTCGAACGGCTCGCGCCCGCGGTCCGCGAGCGCGGCGGCGACCTGGCGTGGGCCGGGGTCGAGGGCGAGGTCGCGCGGGTGCGCCTCGACTCCGGCTCCGGTTCCGGGGGCGGCTGCGGTGGCGGATGCGGCGGTGGCTCCGGGGACATCGCGGCGGCGGTGCGGGAGACCGTGCTGGCCGTGGCGCCCGAGCTGACCGGCGTCGAGATCGTGCCGGCCGGCAAGGAGCGCAGGGCGGCCCCCGCCTTCGTGCCGCTGAGCACGATCAAGCGCCGGTCCGTGCCCCAGGAGGCCGGGTGAGCGCGGACGGGGCGCTGGCGCGGGTGATCCGCTCCGCCGCGGAACGCGCGGCCACGGCCGACGCGGAGAGCTGCGAGCTGTGCGCGGCCCCGGTGGCGCCGGAGCATCCGCATCTGTACGACACCGGGGCCGCCGAGGTGCGCTGTGTGTGCGGTCCCTGCTCGGTGCTGTTCGCGGACGGCGCGGCGGGCGAGGGCCGCTACCGGCTGGTGCCCCGGCGCAGGGTGCGGCTCGCGCCCGTGGACACCGGGGTGCTGGGCGTCCCGGTGGGGCTGGTGTTCTTCGTGCCGCGCTCCGACGGCACGGTCACCGCGCAGGGGCCGAGCCCGGCCGGGGCGATGCGCTGGGAGGTGGACGCGGACGCCTGGCGGCGGCTGGCCGCCGGGGTCCCGCAGGTGGCGTCCATCGCACCGGACGTGGAGGCGCTGCTGGTGAACACCGTGCGGGGCCTTTCGGAGCACTGGATCGTGCCGGTCGACGACTGTTTCCGGATGACGGCGCTGGTCCGCCGCGAGTGGCGGGGGCTCTCCGGTGGCGGGCGGGTCTGGCCGGCCGTAGAACAGTTCTTCAGGGACCTCACCGAACGGTCGTAGTCGTACGGCCTGGAAGGAGAGCGGACATGGGCACCATCCGAGTGGGCCGAGCCCAGGCGAAGCCCGACACCCCGAGCCATGTGCCCGGACTGCACCAGGGCAACAAGGGCCCGTACCAGGAGCAGACCGGACACCACCGGGACGGCAGCTCCGACGCGCGCCGCTCCACCGGTATCCACTGGAAGCGGCATGACGCTCTAAGCGAGAGCATGCCGAACATCTCGCCCGGATGAGAGAACGGAAATTGACCGCCATGACCGATTGCAGAAGCAGAAGGCGCACGCGGGCGGGGATGTCAGGACGGCAGGTGCTGCTGCTCCAGGCCGCGCTGGTGGGCGGCGTGCTCACCGCCCTTGTGATCAAGGAATTCCCGGGCATCGTTCGGGAGTTGCGGATCTTCCGGATGACCGGCGGGCCGGGCGCGAACCGGCGCTACCCCTGAGGCGGCCGTGCACGAACTGTCGATCGCGACGGCGATCGTGGAAGAGGCCGAGGAGATCGCCCGCGCGGACGGTGCGGACCGGGTGTCCGCGGTGACCGTCCGGGTCGGCGAACTGTCCGGGGTGGTGCCCGACGCGCTGGACTTCGCCTTCGAGGTGGCCCGCGACGGTACGGCGCTCGCGGGCGCCCGGCTCGTGGTGGAGCCGGTGCCCGCGCTGGCGTGGTGCGGCGGGTGCGCCGAGGAGTTCGCGGTGGGCATACCGCCGTTCTTCTGGTGCCCGCGCTGCGACCGCCCCTCCCAGGAGCTGCGCAGCGGACGGGAGCTGGAGATCACGGGAGTCGACACTTAGGGGCTTTCGTTCGGAAGCGGTCCGGCCCCCGCCGGGGACGGCGGGGGCCGGACCTTTCCGAGTGGCTGCCGGTCAGCAGATCCGGGGCAACTGCTCGCCCAGCGGCAGGTCCACGACGCGGGTGCCGCCGAGCCCGGTGGCGACGACGACCATGCCCGGATGGTCCGCCACGCACTGGCCGATCAGCGCCGCGCCGGTGCCCTGCGGGTGGGCGTGCATCGCGGCGAGCACCGCCTCGGCGTGCTCGGGCGGTACGAAGGCGACGAGCCGGCCCTCGTTGGCGACGTACAGCGGGTCCAGGCCCAGGAAGCCGCAGGCGTTGGCGACCTCCTCCGGGACCGGGATGGCCCGGTCGCGCAGCAGCACCCCGGTGCCGGAGGCGCGGGCGATCTCGTTCAGGGAGGCGCCGAGCCCGCCGCGGGTGGGGTCGCGCAGGACGTGCAGGTCCTTGGTGACCGCCAGCATGGCCGCGACCAGACCGGCCAGCGGGGCGGTGTCGGAAGTGATCTCCACGCCGAACTCCAGGCCCTCGCGCACGCTCATCACGGCCACGCCGTGCTGCCCGATCGGGCCGCTGACGATCACCGCGTCGCCGGGCCGGGCGCGCTGGGGGCGGATGTCGACGCCGTCCGGGACCAGGCCGACGCCCGCCGTGGTGACGTAGACGCCGTCGCCGTGCCCGGACTCGACCACCTTGGTGTCGCCGGTGATCACGGTGACGTCCGCGGCCCGCGCGGCGGCGCCGATGGCGCGGGCGATCCGCCCGACCACGGCCAGTTCCACGCCCTCCTCCAGGACGAAGGCGGTGGACAGGTGGGCGGGCCGGGCGCCGCTCATGGCGAGGTCGTTGACGGTGCCGTTGACGGCGAGGTCGCCGAGGCTGCCGCCGGGGAAGAACAGGGGCCGTACGACGTAGGAGTCGGTGGAGAAGGCGAGCCGGGCGCCGCCGAGCTCGAACACGGCGGAGTCGGTGAGGGCGGCGAGGGCGGGGTTGCCGTAGGCCGGGGCGAAGACCTGCTCGATCAGCTCGGCGGAGAGGGCACCGCCGCCGCCGTGGCCCATGACGACGACCGGCTGGTCGCGCAGCGGGGCGGGGCAGGCCCAGTTCGCCGGGTCGACGGCCGTGCCGGGGGTGGCGTTCGCGGCGGCGGGGGTGGCGAGGTCAGCCAACGGGGTTCATCTCCTCCCGCGGGATGCGCGATCCCTGCGGTGCCGGGGTGTTCATGCGGCGGTAGAGGTAGTAGGCGGCGCAGGCGCCCTCGCTGGAGACCATGGTGGCGCCGAGCGGGGTGCGCGGGGTGCAGGCGGTGCCGAACGCCTCGCACTCGGTCGGCTTGATCAGGCCCTGGAGGACCTCGCCGGCCCGGCACACGGCCGGTTCCTCGGTGCGGATGCCCGAGACGTCGAAGCGGTGCTCGGCGTCGTAGGCGCGGAAGGCGTCGGTCAGCCGCCAGCCGCTGGCCGGGATGCGGCCGATGCCGCGCCAGTTGCGGTCGGTGACCTCGAAGACCTCCTCCAGCATGCGCAGGGCGGCCGGGTTGCCCTGCTCGCGCACGGCCCGCGGGTAGGCGTTCTCCACCCGGTGCTCGCCGCGCTCCAGTTGGTGCACGGCGCGCCGGATGCCCTCCAGGATGTCCAGGGGTTCGAAGCCGGTGACGACGACGGGGACGCGGTGCTTGTCGGCGAGGTCCGGGTACTCGGCGGTGCCCATCACGCTGCACACGTGCCCGGCGGCGAGGAAGCCCTGCACCCGGCAGCTGGGGGCGGTCATGATCGCCTCGATGGCCGGGGGGACCCGGACGTGGGAGACCAGCAGGCTGAAGTTGGCCACGCCCAGGCGGCGGGCCTGGTGGACGGCCATGGCGTTGGCGGGGGCGGTGGTCTCGAAGCCGATGGCGAAGAACACGACCTGCCGGTCGGGGTTCTTGCGGGCGAGTTCGAGCGCGTCCAGCGGGGAGTACACCACGCGTACGTCGCCGCCCTCGCCCTTGACCCGGAACAGGTCCCGGTCGGTGCCGGGCACCCGCAGCATGTCCCCGAAGGAGCAGAAGATCACCTCGGGGCGGGCGGCGATCTCCAGGGCCTTGTCGATGACCTCCAGCGGGGTGACGCACACCGGGCAGCCGGGGCCGTGGATCAACTCGACCTCCTCCGGGAGGAGTTGGTCGATGCCGTGCCGGATGATGGAGTGGGTCTGGCCGCCGCAGACCTCCATCAGCGCCCAGGGGCGGGTGACGGTGGCGCGGATCTCGTCCAGCAGCCGGCGCGCCCGCTCGGGGTCGTTGAACTCCTCGATGTACTTCACCGGACCTCGCTCTCGTTCTCCAGACAGGCGTTCTCCTGGCGGGCCGCCTGTTCCCACGCGTCGCCGAACTCCTCTTCAAGGAGCCCGAGTTGGTCGAACAGCTCCAGGGAGGCACGGGCCGACTCCTCGTCGAGGCGCTGGAGCGCGAAGCCGACGTGCACGATCACGTACTCGCCGACCCGCACATCGGGCAGGTACTCCAGGCAGGCCTGTTTACGGACGCCGCCGAAGTCGATCAGGCCGGTGAGGGGGTCGGCCTGGTGGTCGATGGACACGACCTTGCCGGGCACTGCCAGACACATGGCTCACTCCGTCTCGTGGTGGGGTGCGGTGGCCGCGACCATCAGCTGGCCGAGCGCCAACCCGCCGTCGTTCGGGGGGACTTCGCCGTGCCGCAGGACCGTGAAGCCCTCGGCGCGCAGCAGCGCGGCGCACTTCTCCTCCAGCAGGGCGTTGGCGAACACCCCGCCGGTGAGGGCGACCGTGCCGAGACCGGTCGCGCCGCGGGCCCGGCGGCAGATCTCGGTGACGGCGCGGGCCACGCCCCGGTGGAAGCGGGCGGCGAGGACCGGGGCCGGGGTGCGGCGGCGCCGGTCGGCGAGCAGCGCGCGCAGCATCGGCGCGGGGTCGCAGGCGAGGGTGGCACCGCCGGTGAGCCCGAAGGGGTACGCCACCGCGTCCGCGTCCCGTGCGCCGAGGGCCGCGGCCTCCAGCTCCAGCGCGGCCTGCGCCTCGTACCCGGCGCGGTGGCACACGCCCGCGAGGGAGGCCACGGCGTCGAAGAGGCGGCCCATGCTGGAGGTGGGCACGCAGGCCACCTGACGGTCCAACTGCTGGCGCAGCAGGGCGAGTTCGGACGGGGAGCAGGCCGTGACGCTGGGCAGGTCCGCCGCCCAGGGCAGGCCCGCGGCCCACAGCCGGGCCAGGGCCAGCCGGCAGGGGTTGGCCACGCCCGCGTCGCCGCCGGGCAGCGGGGCGGGGGTCAGGTGGGCGAAGCGGCGGTAGCCGGTGTAGTCGGCGAGCAGGATCTCGCCGCCCCACACGGTGCCGTCGTCGCCGTATCCGGTGCCGTCGAAGGCGACGCCGATGACCGGGGTGGTGCCGTCGAGGCCGTGTTCGGCCATGGCGGAGGCGATGTGCGCGTGGTGGTGCTGGACCAGCCGCAGCGGGAGCCGGGCGCCCGCGCGTCTGCGGGCCCAGCCGGTGGAGTGGTAGCCGGGGTGCCGGTCGGCGGCGATCAGCCGGGGGGTGACGTGGGTCAGCCGGGTCAGGTGCCGCTCGGCCCGCCGGGCGGCGTCCAGGGTGGCCAGGTCGCCCATGTCGCCGATGTGCGGACCGAACCAGGCGAGGTCGCCCTCGCCGAGGCAGGGCACGTTCTTCAGGTCGCCGCCGATCGCGAGCGCGGGCCGTACTGGGACCGGCAGCCGCAGGGGGCGCGGGACGTAGCCGCGCGAGCGGCGCAGCACCTGTTCGGTGCCGTCGGGGCGGACCCGCAGCAGGGAGTCGTCGCAGGGCCCGGCGATGGGCCGGTCGTGGGCGAGCCAGGCGTCGGCGAGCCCCGCGAGCCGGGTGAGGGCCTCGGTGTCGTCGGTGACGATGGGTTCGCCGGAGCGGTTGCCGCTGGTCATGACCAGCACGCGGGGCCCTGGCGGGTCGCCGGGCAGCCCGAACAGCAGGGTGTGCACGGGGGTGTAGGGCAGCATGATCCCGAGGTGCGGGCTGCCCGGACAGACCTGCGCGGCCAGGTCCCCTGCGGGGGTGCGGCGGCGGACCAGCACGATGGGGCGGCGGGGCCCGGTCAGCGCGGCGCGCTCGGCGGGGGTCAGGTCCGCGAGGCCCTCGGCGGCCGCGAGGTCGGCGCACATCACGGCGAACGCCTTGCCGCCGCGCTCCTTGCGCTCGCGCAGCCTGGCGACGGCCTCCGGGTCGGTGGCGTCGCAGGCCAGGTGGTAGCCGCCGAGCCCCTTGACGGCGACGATCCGTCCTGCGGCGAGCAGGTCCCGCGCCGCCGCGAGGGCGTCCGCGTCCCGCGCCGGGCGCACGCCGGGGCGGGTCAGGGTGAGCCGGGGCCCGCAGCGGGGGCAGGCGACGGGCTGGGCGTGGAAGCGCCGGTCGGCGGGGTCGCCGTACTCGCGGGCGCAGTCGGGGCACATCGGGAAGCCGCTCATGGTGGTCGCCGCCCGGTCGTACGGCATGCCGGTGGCGATGGTGAAGCGGGGCCCGCAGTGGGTGCAGGTGACGAAGGGGTGCCGGTGTCTGCGGTCGGCCGGGTCGGCGAGTTCGCGCAGGCAGTCGGCGCAGGTCGCGGTGTCGGGCGGGAGCTGGGCGCGGCCGGCCGCCCGCTCGGTGGAGCGGATCGCGAAGGGTCCGGCGGCGCCCGTGGCGGGCAGGTCCTCGTGGGCGACGCGGGTCACCGTGGCCAGCGGCGGCGGCCGGTGGGCCAGCAGTGCGCAGAACCGGTCCACCTCCGCCGCCGGACCCTCGACCTCGATCAGCACGCCGTCGGCGGTGTTGCCGACGAACCCGGCCAGACCCGTCTCGGCGGCCAGGCGGTGCACGTACGGCCGGAAGCCCACCCCCTGCACGGTGCCGTGCACGGTGAGCCGGCGGCGGACCGGGCCGGTCGCGGGAGCGGTCATGCGATGGGCGCGGACTCGGTGTGGGGGTGGTGGTGTCCGTGCGGATGCGGGGCGAGGGGCGGCCGGTGCGCGGGGGCGCCGTCGCGGGCGGCAAGCGCGTGGTCGAGGAGGGTGCCGACGCCGTCCCCGGTGCGGGCGCAGGACCGTACGATCTCCACGCCCGGATTGACCCGCCGCACATTCGCCCGGAAGGCGCTCTCGTCGAACCCTGCGGCCTCGGCGAGGTCGGTCTTGGTGATGACGACGACATGGGCGGAGCCGAACGCGGTCGGGTACTTCAGCGGCTTGTCCTCGCCCTCGGTGACCGCCATCAGCACGATCCGCAGGGTCTCGCCGAGGTCGTAGGAGGCCGGGCAGACGAGGTTGCCGACGTTCTCCACGAACAGCACCGAGGTGTCCTCGGGCAGCCAGCCGGTGAGCCGTTCGCGTACCTGGCGGGCCTCCAGGTGGCAGAGCCCGTCGGTGAGGACCTGCTGGACGGGCGCGCCGGAGCGGGCGAGCCGGACGGCGTCGTTCTCGGTGGCCAGATCGGCGGTGAGCGCGGCCACGGGCACGCCCCGCGCGACCGCGTCGGCGAGCATCCGCCCGAGGAGTTCGGTCTTGCCGCTCCCCGGACTGGAGAGCAGGTTGACCACGGCCACCCCCCGCCCCGCCAGTTCCTCGCGCAGGCGCGCGGCGAGGTCGTCGTTCTTCGCCAGGACGGCCTGTCGGACGTCGGACCGGCACATGGGCGCTGCTCCTCGGGTCGGGCGGCTGGGCCCCAAAGGCCGCGTTCCGCGCGGCCCCCAGGTGTCACCGATCTTCGGCCGTCGCGGGCGCGTGGGCGGGCAGCGCAGCCGGGTGCGCCGGGCCGTTTTCCATCGAGCGGCCCAATGCGGCGGCCGGTGCGTCCGGGTCGGCCAGCAGCAGCGCGACGAGCCGGTGCAGCGCGGTGACGGCGGGTTCGACGGCGGCGCGCACGGCCGCGCTGAGCCCCGGCAGGATGTCCTCGTCCCCTGCGGGCAGCACCTCGGGCTCACAGGCCAGCACCAGCACGCGGGGCAGCGGCTCCTCGCCCAGGTGGGTGGCCAGGGCCAGGACCTTCGCGGGGTCCATGCCGTGTGCCTCCGGCGGGACGGTGCCGTCGGGGGGTTCGGCCTCGATCAGGGACAGCGTGCCGGGCCGCTGCCCGCGCCGGGCGGCGTCCACGAGGACGGCGGTCCGGCACCCGCCGAGCAGGTCGTAGGCGAGGTCCAGGCCGCGGATGCCGTAGTCCCGCACCCGCGCCCCGGCGGGCAGGGGTCGCTGTTCGAGGGCGCGGATCACCTCGGGTCCGAAGGCGTCGTCGGCGAGGAAGATGTTGCCGACACCGGCGACGAGGAGGGGGGCGGTCATCGGGCGGCTCCCGCTTCGGCGCCGCCGGTTCGACCGATGCCGCCAGATCGGCCGGTGCCGCCAGATCGGCCGGTGAGCGGGCGGGTCGGGTCGGGTGGTGCGGTCAGTGGCCGGGATGAGCCCGCCGGGGACTTGCGGACGAAGGCCGACCGCAGGGCGTGGTACGGCGCCTGCGGGTCGAAGAACAGGGCGTGCATCCGGGTCAGTTCGGCCCGCCGGTACTCCGCGAGGGGCCGGTGCCGTTCGTCGGCGGCGCGGGCGGACGCCTTCGCGGCGATACGGCGGTCCAGGCCGGGGTCGGCGGCGAGGGTGGCCGCGAGCCGCAGCACCGCCGGGGTGAACTCGCCGGGCGCGGCCGGTACGAGCCGGTCCACCAGGCCGAGCCGTTCGGCGCGCGCGGCGCTCACCGGCAGCGCCTCCTCGGTCAGCCGCCGGGCCTCGTCCGGGCCGACCCGGCGGGGCAGGGTGTACGTCCAGAACTCGGAGCCGTACAGGCCCATGCGCCGGTAGTGCGGGTTGAGGACCGTGCCGGTGCGGCACCACACCTGGTCGGCGGCGAGGGCGAGCATGGCGCCGCCCGCGGCCGCGTTGCCGGCGAGCGCGGCCACCACCAGCCGGTCGGTGGTCCGCAGCACCGCCTCCACCAGGTCGTCCATGGCGTGGAGGTTGATCCAGGACTCCCGGCCGGGGTCCGGGGCGGCCTCGATGACGTTCAGGTGGATGCCGTTGGAGAAGAAGTCGCGCGGCCCGCCGAGCACCAGGACGCGGGTGGGGCGGGTGAGCGCGTGCTCGTAGGCGGCGAGCAGCCGGCGGCACTGGCCGGTGCTCATCGCGCCGCCGGGGAAGGCGAAGCTCAGCAGGCCGATGTCGCCGTGCTGCCGGTAGCGGATGTCGGTGTAGGTGCGCCGGGTCTCGGGCAGCTCCAACGGGGCGGGGATCTCCGGGAGTCCGAGGGCTTCGCGGGCTTCGAGGACATCGGTCGCCGGGCGGCGGAAGGGTGCCGGGTCGCCGGAGTTCCTGCGCGGGCGCAGTTCCGGGATCCAGACCGCGCCGTCCCGCGTGGCCCGGCAGACCGCTCCCGCCCGCCGGGCCAGCAGCTCGCCGGGCCGGCCGCGCAGCTCGTCCTCCGGGTGGCCGCCGTGCAGGAACAGTTCCCGGCCGAGGAGTTCGTCGAGGACTCCGGGCCGGGAGTCGGCGCCGCGCAGCTTGCGCAGCACCGTGTCGGTGTCGTCGTGCGCCCAGTCGATGCGCCGCCGCTCCTGGCGGAAGGGGCCTCGCCAGACGACGTCGATCGAGGGGTCGCTCTGCGGACGGGGCTTGAACGCGCCCTCCGCGTGCCGGTGTACGGCCGTGAGGACGGCGGTGACGGCGGCGTCGGCGACCTCGTTGCGGTACAGGTCGCTCTTGCCGACGGGCGCCACGCGGAACGGCTCGGCCGCCCAGACGGGCCCCGCGTCCATGCCGGCCTCGGCCTGGAGCACGGTCACGCCCCACTCCCCGGACTGCCCGGCGACGGCCCAGTCCAGCGCGGCGGGGCCCCGGTCGCCGGGCGGTCCGGGATGGACGATCAGACAGGTGTGCTCCCGCCATACGTCCTCCGGCAGGGCGGTGGTGAGCATCGGGGCGATGACGAGGTCCGGGCGCGACTCCCGTACGGCGGCCCGCACCGGCTCCTCGCCCTGCGCCGCCAGGACGACGTCCACGCGGTGTCCCCGGTCGGAGAGTTCGGCGTACAGGCGCTGGGAGAGGCTGTTGAACGCGCTGGCCACGAGCAGGATGTCCATGACGCGGCATGCTCACCCCGGCGCCCCGCCCCGCGAAGGACCGCCACGGGGTTTCACCCCCGCCGACGGGTGCCCTTGCGCCATCCGGACCGCGCGGGACGGGCGCCGGGGGCGGGACGGGGACTCAGGGTCCGGGCGGGTACGGGAGACCGGGTCGGCGCGCCGCGGGTCCGTGCCGTGTCGCCCCGCCTCCTCCGGGAACCCGGTCCCTGCTCCCGGCGGAACCGAACGGCTATGGAGGTCCCATGACGACGCAGGTCGCAGCAGGCTACGACGAGCGGGGCGAGGTGCCGCTCGCCGGCTACGCGACCCTCGCCTCCGTGTTCGCGGCGGGCACCGGCGCCTTCTCGCTGCTGGCCCGGCGGCGGGGCGTACGGCTGCCCGAGCGGATGCCGCCGTGGGACGTCGTGCTGCTCGGCACCGCGGCCTACAAGGCGTCCCGGCTGGTGGCCAGGGACAAGGTCACCAGTTTCGTGCGGGCGCCGTTCACCCGGCGGACCGGCGAGGGCGAGGCGAACGAGGTCATGGACGAGCCGCGCGGCCGGGGTGTGCGGCGGGCCGTCGGCGACCTGCTGTCCTGCCCGTTCTGCGTCTCCGCCTGGGCCGCCGGGACGCTGGTGTGCTCGTACGCCGCCGCGCCCCGGCTCACCCGGCTGGCCTGCGGCGGCTTCGGCGCGCTGACCGTGGCGGACTGGCTTCAGTACGCGTGGACGTGGACGCAGCAGACCGCGGAGGACTGAGCGTCATCACGCGGCCGACGACCGGAGGGCCAGGCGTCGTTCCCCGTCGGCCGTCATTCCCCGTCGGCCGTCATTCCTCGTCGGCCGCCGGGGTCAGCTCTATGTCGAGCACGCCCTCGTCCTGGAACAGCTCCGAGGTCAGCCGGGCCGGGTCCTGGGTGCCCTCCAGTTCGAGCAGGACGCGGGCCGCGTCGTCCGTGCGACCGGGCAGCCGTTCGACCTTGACCTGCACGATGCGGAAGCCGAGCCGGGTGCAGGTCTGCATCAGGCGGGGCAGCAGGGCGGAGCCGGTGCGGTAGGTCAGCCGGGCCTCGAAGGCGGCGGCGGTCGTGCCGGGGACCAGCCGGCCGGAGAAGTAGGAGTAGCCGCGCACGACGAGGAAGTGCAGCGCCGTCACCGCCAGCGCGAGCACGGGCAGCCCGCCGCCGCAGGCCATGCCGACGGCACAGGTCAGCCAGACGGTGGCGGCGGTCGTCAGGCCCCGTACCGCGTCCCGTCGTACGAAGATCAGGCCGCCGCCGATGAAGCCGATGCCGGAGACGATCTGGGCCGCGACACGGGAGGGGTCGAAGGAGACGTGCTCCAGGCCCAGCACCGCGGTGAAGCCGTGCTGGGACACCTCCATCATCAGCGCGCTGGCGATGCCGACCAGCGTGTGGGTGCGCAGGCCCGCGCTCTTCTGCTGGGCCGCGCGCTCCCAGCCGATCAGGCTCGACAGCACCAGCGCGAGCCCCAGCTCGGCCAGTTGCCTGGGTCCCTGGCCGTTGTGTATGTCCCACAACGGTGCCGCCAGCCACACTCCCGCCATGCACACCTCGCATGTCTCGCGTTCGATTCGTCCTGCCGCCGGCGCCTACCCCGAGGTGGTCTCCTGACGCTACCGGGACGGCCCCGGCCGCGCCCCTCGGCTTTCGGCCAATGACGTGGGTACCCGGCCGGGGGGAAACGTGAGGAAGGGGACGGACGCATGCGGCACGACGAGATGATCGGGAAGGTGCAGGCGCTCGCCCAGCTGCCCGACCGGGGCTCCGCCGAGCGGGCCGCGCACGCGGTCGTGACGACGCTGTCGGAGCGGCTGCCGTCCGGGCTGGCCCGGCATGTGGCCGCCCAGTTGCCGCCCGACATGGCGGACGCGATGCGGCGGGCGGCGGACGGGGGCGCGGTGTCCCCGCAGGAACGGCAGCCGGGCGCCCCTGGTGCGGGCGGCTCCGGCGCGGCGGGCGAGCGGTTCGGGCTGACCGCCTTCGCCGGGCGCATCGCCGACCGGGCCGGCACCGACGAGGACACCGCGCTGCGGGAGGCCGCCGCCGTAATGGAGGTCCTGGACGCCGCGCTGGCCCCGGAACTGACCGAGCGGATGGCGGGCGCGCTGCCGGCGGACATCCGGGAGCTGCTGCCGGTGGAGCGGGCGAGCGAGGGCACGGAGGGAGAGGGCTGAGCAAGGGCGGCGGTGCGCGGCGTACCGGCGGGTAGGCACCGGTCGCCGATATCGATCCGTGTGCGTGCGCCCACGCAGGGCACACGGAGCAGCGACCGCTCGCCGCCCCGCCCGGAAAGGCGCCCGATGGCCTTCTTCGCCCTCTCCCGGCAGCAGCCCCTGTCCCTGCTCTCCACCACCGGCCTGGTCGCGGCGTACGACCGAGGCGTGGCGGGCGCTGCGGGACGTGCTCGCCGCCGCCGTCGCCCGCCACCGCGCGGGGCCGGCGCCGGAGTGGGTCAGCGACGTCCGGGCCTGACCCGGCGGCGCCGGCGCGCACGGGCGGCGCGGGGCTTCGACGGGCGGGTCACCCATCGGTCCTCGACCTGATCGAGCCCGAACAGCAGCAGACTGAGAACGGGGAGCAGCAGAACCGCGACGGTGATCACTGGAGGTACCCCCTCCTGGCCGACGACACCCCGCGAGTGCCCCGGCGCGACCCGCCCACCGGGGAGAGTTGTGGAGGTCCCGTGACCGCCACCCGCACCAGGGCCGCGTGGCCCACGTCCACTGTCACATCACTCGCCCCCTGTCACATCTCCAGGCGGACGCGCGTCCTCTCCGTGTGGGCGGAGAACAGGAGCGGGCCATGGATGTGTACGCGGCGGTGCGGAGCCGGCGGGCGGTGCGGGCCTTCACGGACGAGCCGGTGCCGCAAGAGGTGCTGGAGCGGGTCCTCGGGGCCGCCGCCCGCGCGCCCTCGGGCGGCAGCCTCCAGCCGTGGCACATATACGTGCTGACCGGCGCGCCCCTGGCCGAGCTGAAGAAGCGCGCCGGTGAGCGCGCCGCGGCCGGGGACCCCGGTGACGAGCGGGAGTACCGGATGTATCCGCCGGACGTGGGGCCGCCGTACCGCGAGCGGCGGTCGGTGGCGGCCGCGCGGCGGTTCGGGGCGCTCGGCATCGGGCGCGGGGACACGGCGGCCCGGCGCGCGGCCGTGGCGGCCAACTGGGCGTGCTTCGGCGCCCCTTGCCTGCTGCTGTGCTACATCGACCGGGACATGGGCGCCGCCCAGTGGGCCGACCTCGGGATGTATCTCCAGACGGTGATGCTCCTGCTGCGCGCCGAGGGGCTGCACAGCTGTCCGCAGATGGCGTGGTCGGTGTACCGGCGGACGGTCGCGGAGGTGGTGGGGCCGCCGCCGGAGCAGGTGCTGTTCGCGGGTCTGTCGGTCGGCCGGGCCGATCCGGTGGTGCCGCACGCGCGCACCGGCCGGGCTCCGGTCGGGGAGACGGTCACGTTCGTGGGCGGGGGGTGACCCGCGTGCGGGCGCTGGGCGGGCCGGGTGGGCGGGGGTGTGCTTACGGTGCTTCCAGGAGCGTGGGACGGGAGCGACGGTGGGCGATGCGCGGCGGCGGGCGGCCGGGCCGGGGGGCGGCGGGCGCCGGGCGGGGTTCGGCAGCCGGCCCGCGTACTCCGTGCGGCTCGCGGCCTCCCCGCGCCCCGAGCCGCCGGAGCCGGTGGCCGAACGCACCGTGCCCTGGCTGCGCGTCGCCGCGGCCTACTCCTGGCGGCTCATCCTCGTCGGCGTCGTCGTCTACGGCGTCTTCAGCGTCCTCGGCAGCTTCCAGCTGATCGCCGTCGCCCTGTTCCTGGCGCTGGTCGTCACCTCGGTGCTGCGCCCGCTCGCGGACCTGCTGGACCGGCTCCTGCCGCGGCCGCTGGCCGTCGCCGCCGCGCTGGTGGGCAGCCTGCTGGTGCTCCTCGCGCTGCTCGCGCTGGTGGGCAACGCGGTGGCGGGCGAGTCGCCGCGGCTCGCGGGCGAGTTCCGCGGCGGTGTGCACCGGATCGAGGAGTGGCTCCAGCGGCCGCCGTTCCGGCTGAGCCCCGGCCGGCTCTCCGCGCTCGAACGCCAGGTGACGAACTACCTCGCCGCGCACCGCTCGAACCTGCTGAGCAGCGCCGTCAGCGGCCTCGGCCGGGTGGTGGAGCTGGTGACGGGCGGGGCGCTCGCGCTGTTCTCCTCGGTGTTCTTCATCCACTCCGGGGAGCGGCTGTGGGCCTGGGCGCGCGAGGAGCTGCTGCCGGCCGGGGCGCGCACGGCCTGGGACCGGGCGGGGCGGGCGGCCTGGCTGACCTTCGCCGGGTACACGCGCGGCATCATCATCGTGGCCGCCACCAACGCGGTCCTGGTGGGCGTGGCGCTGCTGTTGCTGCGGGTGCCGCTGGCGCTGCCGCTGACCCTGCTGGAGTTCTTCGCCGCGTTCGTGCCGCTGGTGGGCTCGCCGGTGGCGCTGGCGGTCGCCACGGTGGTCGCGCTGGCCGGGCGGGGGCCGCTCACGGCGCTGGCCGTGCTGGCGCTGATCGTGGTGATCGGCCAGCTGGAGGGGCATGTGCTGCACCCGGTGGTGATGAGCTGGGCGGTCCGGCTGCATCCGCTGGTCGTCGCCGTGTCCGTGATCGCGGGCAGCATCGTGGCGGGGGTGATCGGCGCGATCGTCGCGGTTCCGCTGATCTCGGTGGTGTGGGCGGTGCTGCGGGCGCTGCGGGCCGTACCGCCGTAAGGGGCCTTCGAACCCATAAGGGGCCTTCGAACCGGATCGTCGGACCGCGGCGTGATCGAACACCGGATCACTTGTTCCCTCGAACAGGTGGACGTCGTTCATCTGACCGCCGTGACTACGCCGACCGGGTGATACTTACGTTGTGCGAGTGACGGGCTGCAGACCGTGTTCGAGCACAGGTCCCACTCAGAGATACATCGCAAGGAGCAGCACGACCATGAACATCCTCACGAACGTCCTCGCCGGCCTCATCCACCTCGTCGGGTGGCTGGTCTGACGCCGAGGGTCAGGTGAAGCAGAGCGGCGCCGTCTCCCCGTCCCAGGGAGGCGGCGCCGCCGTCGTGTGGCCGGGCGGGCTCAGCGCAGCGCCGCGGCCACCAGCGCGGCGATCTCCGCCTCCGGCACGGCGCCGCCGTTGACCAGCCGGTCGAAGACGAGCCCGTCGACACAGCGCAGCAGCCAGACCGTCCGCTCCTCCGCGTCGGCCACGCCGCGCGCCGCGAGGAAGTCGCACACGGAGCGCCGCGCCCGGTTCTCGCGCGGCACGAGGATCTCGCGCAGCACCGGATCGTGAACGCTCTCGACGGCACAGGCGTAGCGCGCGAGCGTGCGCCGCCGCCCGTCCCCGGTGAGCCGCGCGCGGGTCAACTCGCCTATAGCGGCAGCCAGTTCTGCGGCGGCCCTGGGTACTGGCAGCTGGTCCCCCATCCGCTCCAGCTCCGCCTGGTCGAGCGCCACCAGACGCCGTACCAGCGCGGTCAGCAGGGCCTGACGGGTGCGGTAGTAGGCGGAGGTGGTGCCGGCGGGCAGGCCGGCCGCGCGGTCGACGGCGCGATGCGTCAGGCCCCGGATGCCGGTGTCGGCGAGCACGGTGATGGCCGTGTCGGCGAGGAGAGTACGTCGGTCAGCGGACACTCCCCCTTTCTACACCCCGCCTTCTACAGCTGTAGAACCGCGCGGTACGGTCTTCTACAACTGTAGAAGACCCGAGGCGAAGGGGGCCCGGCATGGGCGGCACGGCGGTGGTGGTCGGGGGCGGCATCGGCGGGCTGGCGGCGGCCATCGGGCTGCGCCGGATCGGCTGGCGGGTGCGGGTCGTGGAGCGGGCGGCGGTCCTGGACGACGCGGGCGCGGCCATCTCGCTGCACGCCAACGGGCTGCGGGCGCTGGACGCGCTCGGCGCCGGAGCGGCGGTGCGGGCGGCGGCGCACCCGCAGTACACCGGTGGCACCCGCACCCCCTCGGGCCGGTGGCTCGCGCGCATGGACGGCCGGGCGCTGGAGCGGGCGCTGGGCACGCCGATCGTCGGCATCCGGCGCTCGGTCCTGCACAAGCTGCTGCGCGCCCGACTGCCGGAGGACTGGCTGCACATCGGCGCGACCGTGCCCGCGCTGTTCCGCGCCGACCCCGCCGCGGTGGGCGTGCCGCTCCCGGACGGCGTCATGGCGGCGGACCTCGTGGTCGCCGCGGACGGGGTGAACAGCCGGCTGCGCGCCCAGCTTTTCCCGGACCATCCGGGCCCCGTCTACAGCGGCTCCACCGTGCTGCGGGCCGTCACCCGGCACCCGCTGGACCTGTCCGCCGACTTCGAGCTGACCTGGGGCGGGGGCGCGGAGTTCGGGCACATCGGCCTCGCGGACGGCCACGCCGAGTGGCACGCGGTGCTCAACTCGCCGTCCGGCGTACGGCATTCCGATCCGCTCGGCATGCTGCGGCGCCGCTTCGCCGGCTGGCACGAGCCGGTCGGCACCCTGCTGGCGGCGACCCGGACCGAGGACGTGCTGCACCATGACATCACCGAACTCGCCACTCCCCTGCCCTCGTTCGTCTCCGGCCGGGTCGTCCTGCTCGGCGACGCGGCGCACGCGATGACCCCGAACCTGGGCCAGGGCGCCTGCCAGGCCCTGGAGGACGCGGCATGCCTGGCCGCCGCGCTCGCGGACACGCCCTCGCTCCCCGCGGCACTGGCCCGGTACGACGCCGAGCGCCGGCCCCGCGCCCAGGCGGTGGCCCGCGCCGCCCGCCAGGCGGGCCGGATGGGCCAGCAGCTCTCCGGCCCGCTGACCGTCGCCCTGCGCAACACCGCCCTGCGGCTCGTGCCGGCCAGGGCGGCCATGCGGACCATCCTGCGGCATGCCGACTGGACCCCGCCGACGATCCCGGCGGGGCATCGCACGCCGTGACGCCGTACACACCGCGACACCGATCCCGCCGGACGCCCGTCCGGCCGTGCACGCCGTGACCCCGTCCGGCTGTGCATGCCGTGACCCCGGCCCGCCGCACAGCCGTTCACTCCGTGGACCCCATCCCGCCGTCGAGCCGGTCGCGCGCACGCGCGGTCGGTCCTGCCGACACCGATCGCCTGATGGCGTCGCTCGCGCTGCGGCATCGAGAAGGGCATGCCGCCGAACACGCCGTGCCGTCGAGCGCGCCGGGCCGTCGATCCCGCCGACCAGCCGCTCCCCTCGTCCACACCGATCGCCTCACGGCGTCGGTCGCGCCCGTGCCGGGGCCCACCTCATGACGCCGAAGCCGTCGTGACATACGGCACATCGCCCCGCCGCACGCGCCCTCCCGTCGAGGAGGCATGCGTAGGCCCGGACCCGTTGGTCACCCGGAGGGCTATGCGAAATGGGCGTCCGGAGCAGGCCGTACGACGGGTGGTGCGCGCGGTCCGGCTCGATCTGTCGGCCGCGGCGGGGAGTCTGCGCCGGGCCTGTGCCCGGCCCGGCCGGGAGCGTGATCTGGCCGCGCAGGCACTGAAGGCGGCGCTGGCCGCGTGGCTGGCCTGGCTGATCGCGGGCTGGTGGCTGCACGCGCCGGTGGCGTTCGTGGCGCCGTGGGTCGCAGTGGTCCTGGTGGAGTCCACGGTCTACCGCTCCATCGCACACGGACTCCAGCAGCTCGGGGCGATCACCGCGGGCACGGTCGCGGCCACCGCCGTCGGCCTGGTGCTGCACAGCACCGCGCTGGCGATGGCGGTGGTGCTGCCCCTCGCGCTGCTGCTCGGACACTGGCGGCGCCTGGGCAACCAGGGCATCTACGCGGCGACCGGTGCCCTGTTCGTCCTCACCAACGGCACTGTCAGCGTGCCGACCTCCGCCGACCGGATCGCCGCGGCGGTCTTCGGCGCGGGGGTGGGCATCGCCGTGAACGCGCTGGTCCGCCCGCCGCTGTATCTGCGCGACACGCGGGCGGTGCTGAGGGACGCGACCGAGGAGGCGCACGACATCCTGCACACGGTGGCCGACGGGCTGACCTCCGGGCACTGGGACGCAGAGGAGGCGGGCGCCTGGCACGAGCGGGCGCTGCGGCTGCACCGGCACGTGGACGAGGCCCGCTCGGCGGTCGACCGGAGCCGCGAGAGCCTGCGCGGCAACCTGCGCCGCCGCGGGTCCGTACCGCTGCCCGGCAAGGGCTACGACGACGCCATCGCGGTACTGGACTACGCGGCCGTGCACATCGCCGGGGTGACCCGCACGGTCCTGGAGGTCGCCGCCGAGGACCGCGCGGCACCCCGGCCGGACCCCGAACTCGCCCGCACCTACGCCCGGTTCCTGTGCCGTACCGCCCGCGCCCTGCGCCTGTACAGCCACAGCCGCTTCGACTCGGCCCGCGAGGACGAGCTGCGCGCCGAGGTGACCGACCTGCGCGCCACCCTCGACACCCTCCGCCGGGAGCTGGCCCGTTCCACCACGGGCCACCCCGACGACCTCGCCACCTACGGCACGCTCCTCGCTCAGGCCAACCGGCTCACCGACCACCTCCTGGCCTCCACCGGGTGAACGCCGTCACGCGCCGGGGGCCCGCACCACCCCGAACTCGGCGTCCCCCACCGCGAGCACGCCGTCGCCGACCGGGCGGCACCGCACTCCCCCACCGCCGCGCAGCGCCCGCTGGGCGCCGGGTCCGAGGGTGACGTCCATCCAGGCGCAGGGCCGCGCCGCGCGGCGCACCTCCAGCTGCACCGGCCCGGTGCCGCAGTCGAGGAAGACGGTCGCGCCGATGTGGGCGTCGATGTCCACACCGCGCAGCAGGACGTTGCGCCGGGTGAGCAGCAGGCCCGCCTGCGGTGATCCGGTGCGCGGGAGCCGTTCGGCGGCCATCAGGGTGATCGAGGCGTCGCGGTGGGCGGGGCGGTTGAAGTACCGGTCGCCTTCGATGCCGAGCCCGGCGCGCACCCGGACGCTCTCCACCAGTTCCCCGGGCGGCAGCTCGGGCAGGCCGTCGCCCGGCCGGCCGGCCAGCCGGTGCACCGGGGAGACCAGCAACTGGAGGATCTCGACGCGCGCCACGCTTCGAGCCTACCCGGCGCCCCTCCCGGTGCGACCGGGGAGTTCCGGCGGGCGCCCCCGCGCCTGCCGGCTCGCTGCCCGGTCAGCCGGAGGCGAAGGTCTTCAGCTGCTTCTCGCTGCCGTTGAAGCGGTCGTGGTCGCCCACGGTCTTGCCGGTGGAGGTGTACTGCCACATCGTGTAGTACGCCCAGCCGGCCGGCAGGGTGCCCGCCGTCGAGGCGTAGCGGGCGATCCACAGCGGGTTGGTCGCGCTGAACCCGCTGTAGTTTCCGGTGCACTCGGTCCACCAGTTGGTGGCGGTGTAGATCACGGCGGCGCGGCCGGTGCGGGCCTTGTAGCGGTTGAGGAAGTCGCGGATCCAGCCGACCATCTGGCTCTTGGTCTTGCCGTAGCAGTCCCCGCCGTACGGGTTCCACTCGATGTCGAGCACTCCGGGCAGCGTCCTGCCGTCCGCCGACCAGCCGCCGCCGTGGTTCACGAAGTAGTCCGCCTGGGCGGCGCCGCCGGTGCTGTCCGGGGTGGCGAAGTGGTAGGCGCCGCGCACGATGCCGACGTCGTAGGAACCGTTGTACTGCTGGGTGAAGTAGGCGTTCTTGTACGAGGTTCCTTCCGTGGCCTTGGTGTACGCCCAGCGCACCCCACTGCCGTACAGGGTGGACCAGGCGACGTTGCGCTGGTAGCTGGAGACGTCCACGCCCTCGGTCAGACCGGTGCGGGAATCGGAGAGCGAGTCGGCCGTGGGGCTGGTGACGACACCGTCGTGGGCGAGGACGCCCATGCCCATGTAGGCGCTGCCCCGCTCGGGGGCCACGGCGCCGCTGTCGGGCACGGCCGCCGGGACGGACAGGGTGAGGAGGAGGCCGGTCAGCACGCCGGTGACGGTCAGGCGTGAGCGGCCGCGGGAAAGGGCTCTCGAGGTTCGCACGGCTTCCATCTGACCCGGCATCGGGCCGCACCGCACTCCGGGTTCCGCCCAACGAAGGCGGATACGCGCGGGTTTGGGCCATCCGGGTGGCCGCCCGGCCGGTCGTGGGCGCCCCGCGCGGGGTGACCGCGACCGGCCGGGGTCCGTCAGCCGTCGATACGGTGCTGGGTCCAGAAGGAGGTCAGGTCCGTGCTGGTGGCGGCCTGGGCCGCGGCCTTGAACTCGGCCGTGGTGGAGACGCCGTACCAGTGGGCGCTCGCGTAGTCCTTCAGCAGCTTGGCCATGGCGGTGTCGCCGAGGACGCGCTGGAGGTCGTGCAGGGCGCACTTGCCGTAGCCGTAGACCACGGTGGAGTAGCGGGAGGAGTGCGCGTCCCAGTACGCCATCGAGTTGGTGATCTTCTCCGCGCTGGAGGCCCAGGAGACGCTGTTCCAGCAGTTGGCTCCGGTGCTGCCCTGCGCGAGGTCGGTCGAGTAGTCGGCGAACGCCTCGTCCAGCCAGGGGTTGTTGTACTCGTCGTCGCCGACGATGCCGTACCACCACTGGTGGGCGATCTCATGGGTGAGCGCGGTGCTGCTGACCAGGTCGAGGACGAATCCGGGGTACTCCATTCCGCCGAACCAGTAGTTGTTGTCGAGGACCGCGTCGAGTTCGCCGTACGGGTAGGCGCCGAAGCGGCCGGCGTGGGTGTCGACGGCGGACTTGGCGGTGCTGAGCATCGACTGGGCGCTGGCGGAGCTGATGCCGGACACCGAGTAGACGTTCACGGCGACGCCGGCCGGCGAGGTGCCGGATATCTTGCTGAAGGGCCCGGCGGCCCAGGCGAAGTCACGGACCTTGGAGGCGGTGGCCGTGGTGACGGTACGACCGCTCGTGCCGGGGGTGTCGGTGGAGGTGCCGGTGGCCGGGACCAGCAGGGTGCTCGGGTGGTCGAGGGTGACCTTGAAGTCGGCGGCGAGGGAGTAGAAGGCCTCGCCGTTGTCGGTGTACGGGTCCAGGTGCCAGCCCGCGCCGTCGCGGATCGCGAGGACGGGCAGGGCGTTGCCGATGAAGCTGTACGCGCCGTCGTGGCCGAAGCGGTCGGCGCCGCTGGGCACGGTGATGCCGAGGTCGAAGCCGATGGTGGCGCTCTGTCCCTGGGCGAGCGGGGCGGGCAGGGTGATCTTCAGCGCGGTGCAGGCCACGGAGAGGTCGCCCGCGGTGCCGCCGGTGACGTTGCCGACCTTGATCGGCATCGCGGAGCAGGTGCCGTGGTAGTTGTCCCACAGCCGCAGGTAGACCTCGCCGAGCGCGGTGGCGGAGGCGTTGGTGAAGGTCACGCTCTCGTGCCCGGTCCAGGAGGTGCCGGTGCTGTCGCTGCTGAGGTTCACCGTGTAGCCGGGCGCGGCGGGGGTGCGGGTGGTGTCGGTGGCCGGGGGCGCGGTGCCGCCGGAGGTGTCGAGGGCGATGTCGTCCAGGACGAAGCTGGTCTGGAGGCTGGAGTCCTCGGTGCCGGTGAAGGACAGGTTCACCGTCTGCCCGGCGAAGGACGACACGTCGAACGACTTCCGCACGTAGCCGGTGTTCTTGTCGAGATTGGACCAGGTGCCCAGCGCGGTGTCGCCGATCTTGGCGGTCAGCTTGTCGTAGGCGGTGCTCGTGGTCGTCTCGGCGGTGTCGATGTGCAGGTAGAAGCTGAGGGTGGCGGTGCCGCAGCCACTGGGGATGGTCACGCTCTGGCCGAGGCTGTCGGTACGGCTCTTTCCGGTGCCGTCCAGCCAGGCGTACGAGCTTCCGCCGTGCGGGCTCTGCCCGGTACGGCTGGTGATCAGGGTGGACGCGGACGGGGTCCACGCCGGGCTGCCGTTCTCGAAGCCGCCGTCGGTGACCACCTGGGCGGGGGTGCAGTCGGCGGGGGCGGCCGGGGACGCGGTGTGCGCGGCGGCGGGTACGGCGGGGAGGAAGAAGGCGGCCAGTGCGGCGGCGGTGAGCGCGGCAACGCCTGCGGCCTTGTGGGGGGTCGGTCTCACACGCTACTCCTTCTGCGGCGGCCGGGGTCCCGGCCTGCTCGACGGCCGGCCGGCGGGGTTGCGCCGGTGCGGCCGCGTACGGGGCTTGCGCGAGCGCTGTGCTGAGGAACCGGTGGAGCGGGTCGCTTCCCGGTGGGGGCCGGGCGGCGACTGCCGAAAGAGTGCCAGACTTGACCCGTCCATGCCAGATGGCGCCAGACGGCTCCGCCAGTCGGGCGGGACGGGACCCGGCCACCGCCCGCCTTGGGGCGCGCGTCGGCGCCCCGCCGCACGGCGGGCGGTGTCCGGGCGGTGACGCCGGGTCAGGCCGCGCGCACCGTCAGGAGCACCGCGCGCAGCCGGTCGCCCGAGGGGGCGGGCCAGCCGGTGGCGACGTGGCCGAGGGCGGGCACCGCCGGGACCGGCGGGTTGGCGTCGCTCGGGGTGAGCACGCGGTGCAGGTGCAGGACCGTGCCGTGCGGGGTGGGCAGGCGGGTGCCGTCCGCGTCGTCGGCCGGGGCCGGGGTGAAGGCGGCGGGGGTGAGCGGGGCGCCCGTGTAGGCGTGGGTCACCTCGTGGTCCGGGAAGTCGGTGATGCTCTGCGCCATCGCCTGCGTCCGGCCCTCCACGAGCCGCAGCAGTTCGGTCACCAGCACCGGGTCGCACAGGCCGTCGTACGCCCAGCGCCTGCCCAGGACGCCGTGCTCCATCGTGCCCACGAGGGCGTGCTCGGCGCCCTCCAGCGGCGCGCCCCGGTAGCTCAACGGCACCAGGTACGCGGTCCGTTCGGGGCTGGTGGTGTCGGTGGCGATCATGATCTCGATGCCGACCTCGCCCTCGGGGTCGTCCAGCCGGAAGCCGCCGGTCTTCTCCAGGACCGGGGTGCCGGGGCCGCCGCGGTACCAGGGGCGGGTGGGCAGCCACCCGGCGAGCAGTTCGACCTTGGAGGGGACGAGAGTCGTGTGGTGGATGAGGGCCATGCGGTTGCGGTCTCCCGGTGGTGAGCGTGCGGAACGCCCTCAGCCTCGCACACCGTCCGTGAAGTCCAGCGCGGGGCTCAACGCCGCCCAGGGATTGGGTCCTTCACCGGTCACCGGCCCGCAGACCCCGGCCCCCCGCTCCCGCGCGGTGCGCACCGCGAGCGGGACCAGGGCGGCGGGGACGCCGTACACCAGGTGGCAGATCCGGTCGGCCGGGTGCCGCGCGGCCCAGGCGGGCCGGGTGAACGCGGAGACGTACGTCGACCAGTGTCCCTCGAACGTGACGGTGAGATCGGCGAGCCGGGCGTACCCCGGCGCCGGATGGACGCCGGGGTTGAGCACCACGGTCCCGGTGCCGAGCCGCCGCAGCCCCCGGACCAGGCGGCGGCAGCCGGGCAGGCCCTCGGGCGTCGCGGTGACCCGGTCGAGGAAGCAGCCGTCGGTCCGGTACCACAGCCGGTGCCGGCGCACGTCCTCGGCGATCGCGGCCCGGTCCCGCGTGCCGTAGTCGGTGTCGACGTAGCCGAGCAGCCGGGCGCCCGCCGCGCGCAGCGCCCGAGCCGCCGCCGTGTAGGCGGGGTCGGGCGCGGCGCCGGGGCCGCTCGCGGGGTTGAGGACGACCGCGTGGGTGCGGGCGGCCGCCGTGATCAGCCGGTGCCAGGCGCCCGGATCCTGCGCCGGGTGCACGTACAGCGGGACCAGCAGGCTCACGGCGCCGCCGCCCACAGCGCGGCGAGGGCGTCGTCCAGGCCGTGCACCGGACGCCAGCCCAGGGCGCGTTCGGCGGCGCCGATGTCCGAGCACTGCCAGGACACCTGCGCGGAGCGCGCCGAGCCACCCCCGTCCTCCGTCAACTGGCCCCGGAACCCGGCCAGTCGAGCCAGCCCGTGCACCAGGTCGCGCACCGGTACGGCCCCGCCGCCGCCGATGTTGAGCACGGGCGGCAGGGGTCCGGGCGCGGTGACGGCGCGGGCGACGGCTTCGGCGACATCGCGGACGTCCACGAAGTCACGGTAGGCCGACAGGTCCCCGAGCCGCAGCACGGCACGGGGATCGGGGCCGGCCGTGCGCAGCAGCGCGGCCATCCGGCCGGGCAGGCTCGCCGCGGGCGCCCCCGGCCCCACCGGGTTGCCGATCCGCAGCACCACCGCGTCCAGCCCCGCCGAGGTCACCGCGAGGGTGCCGGCGAGCTTGGTGGCGCCGTACGGGGTGACGGGACAGGCGGGCGCCGACTCGGTGACCGCCGCGCAGGGGGTGCCGGGGCCGTACTCGGCGGCGGAGCCGAGGTGGACCAGGCGGGCGGCGGGGGCCGCCTCGCGCAGCGCGGCGCAGAGCGCGGCGGGCCCCCGCGCGTTGACCTCGGCGAGCGCCACCGGGTCGCCGCCGGTGGCGCCCGCGCAGTTGACCACGGCGTCGGGCGCGGCCGCCGCCAGGGTCTTGGCCAGCCGTTCGGGCGGGTCGGCGGCGAGGTCGACGGTGTACCCGGCGCCGGTGCGGCCCCCGGTGAGCAGGTGCGCGCCGGGGAGGGCGCGCACCCGCTCGGTCACCCGGCGGCCCAGATATCCGGTGCCGCCCAGGACGAGAATGCGCATGCGGGACTCAGGCTCCCTTGAGCAGCAGGGACTTGCGGCTGGTGAACTCGGCGTTGGCCCGGTCGTAGTCGTCGGGGCGGCCGATGTCCAGCCAGTAGCCGCCGAACTCGTAGGCGTGCGGCGGGTTCTGGGCTCTGAGCAGGTCGAGGACGAGTTCGTCGAAGCCGAGCGGCAGGCCGGGGGTGTAGCCGTCGAGGGTGGCGCGGGAGAGGCCGTAGACGCCCATGGAGACCCGGTAGTCCATGCTGGGTTTCTCGGTGAACGCGACGACCTTGCTGTGGTCGGTGGTGAGCACGCCGAAGTCGATGTGCACCTTGCGGGTGTAGGTGGCGATGGTGAGCGGGGCGCCACAGGCGCGGTGGCGGCGCAGGACGTCCGCGTAGTCGAGGTCGGTGAGGACGTCGCCGTTCATCACGAGGAAGTCCTCGGGCAGCCGGTCCTTCAGGTTGAGCAGGGGGCCCATGGTGCCGAGCGGGCTCTCCTCGGTGGCGTAGTCGACGCGCATGCCCCACTGGGAGCCGTCGCCGACGTAGGCACGGATGATCTCGCCGAGGTGGCCTATGGCGAGGGTGCAGCGGGTGAAGCCGGCCGCGGACAGCTGGCGCAGCACGATCTCCAGGATGGCGTGCTGGTCGCCGATGGGCACGAGCGGTTTGGGCAGCGCGGTGGTGTAGGGCCGCAGCCGGACGCCCTTGCCTCCCGCCAGGATCACTGCGTGCATGGGGTGCCTCCTTCGAAGACGTCGTGACGTGCCGGACGGATCAGATGTTGTAGATGCCGGTCTTGTAGCGGGCCAGGTTGGCCGGGTCGCGGAAGAACTCCACGGTGTGCGCGAGTCCTTGTTCCAGGGTGTGCGCGGGGCTCCAGCCGGTGGCGGCGGTGAGCCGGGTCGCGTCGGCGACGAGCCGCATCACCTCGGAGTTCGCGGGCCGGATGCGCGCGGGGTCGGCGCGGACGTCGAGCGGGGTGTCCATGACCTTGCCGATCAGCGCGACGAGGTCGCCGACCGAGATCTCGGCGCCGGTACCGGCGTTGAAGGTGCGCCCGACGACCTGCCCGGCGGGGGCACCGCCGACGGCGAGGAAGGCCCGCGCGGTGTCCTTGACGAACAGGAAGTCGCGGGTGGGCCGCAGATCGCCGAGGGTGATGGTGCGCTCCCCCGCCGCGACCTGCCCGATGACGGTGGGGATGACGGCGCGCATCGACTGGCGCGGTCCGAAGGTGTTGAACGGCCTCAGGGTGACCACCGGGGTGCCGAAGCTGGCGTGGTAGCTGTCGGCGAGCCGGTCCCCGCCGGCCTTCGAAGCGGCGTACGGGGACTGGGTGTTGATGGGGTGGTCCTCGGTGATCGGCACGGTCTGCGCGGTGCCGTAGGTCTCGCTGGTGGAGGTGTGCACCAGTCGGGGGGTGCCGAGGGCGCGGACCGCTTCGAGCACGTTGAGGGTGCCGGTGACGTTGGTCTCCACATAGCTGTGGGGCGCCTGGTAGGAGTACGGGATCGCGATCAGGGCGGCCAAGTGGTAGGCCACGTCGGCCCCTTCGAGCAGGCCGCGCACGGAGCCGGGGTCGCGGACATCGCCGAGGACGATCTCCACGTGGTCCAGGACGTCCGGGGCGAGGGTCTCCAGCCAGCCGTAGGAGGAGAAGGAGTTGTACTGGGCCATGGCCCGCACCCGGTGCCCGGAGGCGACCAGGGCCTCGGTGAGGTGGGAGCCGATGAAGCCCTCCGCGCCGGTGACGGCGGCGAGCGGTTGGGAGGTCAACTGGTTGGTCCTTCCAGTGAGTCGAGGAAGAAAGGAGGTTCCGGTTCAGGCGTGCCGGGCCGGGCGGCCGAGCAGCCGCAGCGCGCACGCCAGGAGACACGGCACGGCGGCCGCGCAGGCGAGCGGCAGGGCGGCCGGGCCGGGTGGCAGGTGCAGCGCGCTGACCGCGCCGGCCGCGCCCGCGGCGGCCAGGCAGATCGCGGCGGGCGGCCAGGCGGTTCCGAACGCCTGGAGGAGCAGCGCGGTCCACAGGGTGGCCGCGAGCAGCAGCAGGGGGGCCGGCGGGGCGCCGGTGAGGTACGCGGCGGGCAGCAGCGGCAGCAGGTAGCCGAGCAGGCACAGGGCGAGGACGCCGGTGGAGCGCAGCAGGAAGCCGGCGGGGGTGGCGGTGGCGCGCAGGGCGGCGACGGACAGGCCCCGGTAGCGGTAGAGCAGCCATTCGGCGGGGCCCATGCTGAGGGTCAGCACGATCACCGCGTACGGCTCCCGGCGCCCTTCGAGCAGCACCAGCAGCCCGGCGGCCAGCCCGAACAGGCCGTACGGCAGCGACCAGCGCAGCGGGGGCCGCCGGCCGCCGTCGGCGCCGGGCTCCTTGAGCAGGCGGCGCAGGGTGTGTGCGGTGACGGCGAGGGTGGCGAGCAGCGCCAGCAGGGGCAGGCCGAGGCGGAGCGCGCCGCCGGGGTGCCAGCGCAGCAGGCAGGCGGCGCCCGCGAGCAGCGGGCTCAGTGCGGCGAGCAGCATCCTCTCCCGCGCCAGGACCAGCAGGACGCCCGCGGCGGCGAGGTAGAGCGACTGGGCGGCGACGGCGAGCAGGACCTGGCCGCCGCCGGTGAGCGGCGCGGCGAGGGCGGTGGCGAGGGCGGCGCCCAGGGGCGCGCCGGCCGCCAGGGTGCGGGCGGCCTCGCGCGGTCCGGTCGCCTTGCGCAGGTGGGCGCGGTGGCCGAGTCCCTGGCCCCAGGCCCAGGAGACCAGGCCCGCGAGGATCAGCGCGGCGGCGTGCCGGCCGGGGTGCCACAGGGGTGCGGTGAGCGGGTAGGCGAGGCCCGGCAGGGCGAAGAGCAGCCCGCGCAGCAGGCAGCGGACGTGGTCGGGGCGCCAGGGGTCGGCGGCCGGCGCGGGTTCGGGGAAGGTGCGGGGCACCCGCTCGTAGAGGGCGGCGGCGAGCGAGAACAGGTTCGGGTGGCCGTACCTGTCCTTGATCGTCTCGGCGGTGAGGCCCTCGGCCTCCAGCAGAGCGGCGACCTCGTAGGGGTGGACGGCCGGACCGATGCGGTCGGCGAGTTCGGCGGCCAGCAGGCTGACGGCCGCCTCGTCGGTGCCGTGGCCGGGCAGCCGCAGGGACAGGGTGCGGTCGTCGGGGCGGGCGAGCCGCAGGGCGAGGGTGTCCTGTTCGGCGCCGCCGGGTTCCAGGGCCATGGGTCCGCTCATCCGGCCAGGCTCCCCGCGGCGGTCCGCTGTCCGGGCTCGCGCGCCGGTGCGGACGGGACGGTGAACTCGGGTGCCTGGTAGGGGAGTTCGAGGTATATGGAGCGGAAGGTGTCGATGGTCTGCCGCAGGGTGAACTGCTCGATCACCCGTATTCGCGCGGCTTCCCCCATCGCCCGGCGCCGGTCGCCGTCGCCGAGCAGTTCCAGGGCGGCGGCGGCCATCCGTCCGGGGTCGCGCGGTGGTACGACGAGACCGGTGTCGCCCACCGCT
Source organism: Streptomyces sp. NPDC043952 (assembly GCF_056435325.1). Classification (NCBI taxonomy): domain Bacteria; kingdom Bacillati; phylum Actinomycetota; class Actinomycetes; order Kitasatosporales; family Streptomycetaceae; genus Streptomyces; species Streptomyces sp. NPDC043952. Next base: position 3,851 of record NZ_JBWKES010000038.1, on the reverse strand, counting down.
TCGCGCACCCCGCCGACATCGGTGGAGACGGTGGCCCGGCCGCAGGACATGGCCTCGATGAGGGTGAACGGGAAGCCCTCGCTGATGCTGGAGAGCATCACGACGTTCCCGGCCGCGTAGGCGTCCTTGATGTCCTCGACGCGGCCCTCGAAGGCGACGGCGTCGGCGTGGCCCAGCTCGGCCGCCAGCGCGGCACAGCGCTCCCGGTACGCCTCGCCGCCGCGGGGCGTGCCGCCGAACAGCCGCAGCCGGGCCTCGGGTATCCGGGCCCTGACGAGGGCGAACGCGCGTATGAGGGTCTCCAGGTCCTTGATGGGGTCGACCCGGCCGGCCCAGCTGAGGGTGGGGGTGCCGGGTTCGGGTCCGGCGGGCGGGAAGGCGGCCGGGTCCACACCGTTGTAGACGGTGCGGATGGCCTCCGGGTCGGCGCCGCCCTGCTCCTCCCAGAGCCGGTTGTAGCGGTTGCCGGGGGTGATCAGGGCGGCTTTGCGGTAGCTCTCCCCGGCGAGCAGCCGGAAGAAGCCGAGGACGAGGGCCTTCACCGGCCAGCGGTAGGGGGCGGTGCGGTAGCCGAGGTAGCGCTCGCGCAGGTAGACGCCGTGCTCGGTGAGCAGCAGTGGCACCCCGTGCCTGTCGAGGGCGGCGAGTCCGGGCAGTACGGCCACTCCCCCGCTGACCGCGTGGGCCACGCCGTGCCGGGGCGCGGGCGCGGCGAGCGGGCGCAGGGCGTGTTCCAGCAGGGCGGTGGCGGTGACCGCGTCGTGCAGGGTGGGGCGGGCCTCGCGCACGGCGAGCCCCGGCCGGTTCCAGACGGCGGCGAGCAGGGCGATGGCCCGGTCGCCGCGCAGGAACGGGCTCAGCGTCCCGTCGGCGGCGGCCCGTGCCAGCAGGTACAGGGCGGGCGGGAACTGGTCCTCGGCGCGGGGGTCGAGGAGCGCGGTGAGGAAGCGTTCGTAGGCGGCGGCGAGCCGGGCCAGGGCGCGGCCGCGGGGCGGGCGGCCCGCGGGCGGCTCGCCCCACATGGGGACGGAGCGGACCTGCCGGACCTGGGCGGGCAGGTCCCAGACGACGGGTTCGCGTCCGGTGCCGGTGACGGCGATGACGTCGAAGTCCAGGTCGGGCATGCCCTGGACGAGCTGGTCGCACCAGACGCTGACGCCGCCGTGGCTGTGCGGGTAGGTGCCTTCGGTGAGCAGGGTGACGTGCGCCGCGCCGGGGCGGCGCGCACCGTGGTGAACGTGCATCGATCGGGCTCCACGGCCTCAGTTGTGGGGTGGTCGTGCGCATCCCGGCCGCGTCGTGGCGGCCGGGATCCGGGGCCCGCCCGAGGGTGTCGGACGGGCCCTTGGGTCGGTGCGCGTTCAGTGCTTCGGGGAGTGGCCGGCCTGGTGCCGCGGGGTGTACGGGATCTGGTGGGTGACGCCCTTGGGGAGCTTGGTGCGCGGGGCCGGTGCGGTGGCCGCCGGGTGGGTGTGGCCGTGGGTGCCCGGTGTGGCGGTGGCCGCGGTGGCGGGCAGGGTGAAGGTGAGCGGGGTGCCGGTGGCGGCGGTCCAGCCGGACAGCTCGCCGGCGTACGCGCTGCCGAAGGCGCCGGTGCCCAGCGTGCTGCCGGTGGGCAGGGTGGCGTTGGTGTACGTCCCGCTGGGCGCCTGGACGGTGACCGTGTCACCGATGCGGTAGGCGGTGACCTGGCCGGCGTTCAGGGCAGCGGTCCAGGCGGTGCGGCGCTGGAGTTCGGTGCCGATGTCCTTCATCCGCAGGTTCACCAGCGGGGTGTTGGCGGCGAACAGGCTGTCGTAGCCGTCGAGGACGCCGTTGAGTACCGGGTAGGCGATGCGGTCCTCGGCGAGGTTGGACTGGTGGATGAAGTGCGGCTTGGGGTCGTTGGAGAGCACATGGCCGAGGTCGATGCGGGTCTCCAGCGGCACGATGTAGTCCTGGTAGCCGGTGCCGGTGTTCAGCGGGGCGGGCAGGCAGGTGGTGGTGGCGGGGTTGTCCTCGCACAGGCCGCTGCCGCCCTGGGCGCGGCTGGTGTAGAGCCAGTTGTACTCGTCGACCTCTTCGGAGGCATGGCCCGCGTTGTAGAAGACGTTCATCGGGTAGCGGGCGACGGTGGCGGCGGGGCCGACCTGGCGCTGGGCGGGGTCGCGGGAGGCGTCCGCGCCGAGCCATTCGACGCCGCTGTCGGTGAGCGCGGGTGCCAGGTTGGGGTTGTCCTGGGGCTGCTGCGGGAGGATCAGCAGGCCGGAGTGTTCACCGGTCACCAATTCGCTGTTGTCCAGGGGGAGTCCGTTGGCCTCGCCCCAGGCGCGGTTGTTGGCGATCTCGTCGTCGATGGTCTGCCGGCTGACCCACTGGGTGCTGCCGTCGGGGTTGGTCTCGCACTTCCACGGGACCACGGTGGTGTCCTGCTCGCAGCCGAGGAAGGCGTGCGTGTAGGTGTGGTTGATCCAGCGGAACTGGTTGCGGTCGGCGATGAGTTTGTCGGCGAGCTGGTCGACGCCGTTGTTGTCCTCGCGCTGGTCGACGCTGCCGGAGCCGTTGAAGGCGAGGTCGAGGGTGAAGCCGTGGCTCTGCTCCCAGGCGACGGCGTAGTCGACGTCCGCCGGGGTCATCCGGATCGGGCTGGGCGTGCCGGAGCTGTTGGTGCAGTCGACGTCGCCTGGCGTGCAGTTGAGCTGGGTGTCCCAGCGGTCGTCGGCCGCGAACACGTCGTCCACGTGCACGGCGAAGTAGTTGCGGGAGGCGCCGAGGTGCACCCCGCCGGTCATCCAGTCCACGATGCCGCGCGCCAGCAGCCGGAACTGCTGCTGGTACTGGTTGTAGACGAAGGTGATGACCAGCTCGCGCCGCCCGTCGTGCCGGTACTCGCCGACCAGGGAGCCCTGGGTGGTGGTGCCGGGGATGGTCGCCTGGACGTACGGGGTGAAGTCGGCGCCGGGCGCGGGCGTCGACAGATAGGCGTAACTCTCGCCCACGGTAGGCGAGTTGTCCTCGAAGGGCACGGCACCCTTGAGGTAGTCGAAGGGACCCGCCTTGCCCGCGTCGGTGACCTGGGCCTGGACGCCGTCGACGCTGCCGGAGTAGCCGCCGGAGGTCGGGACCTGGAGCCCGGCCTGGGGACGGGCGTAGGTGTAGGCGTCCACCTGCGGGATGCCGTACGTCTGCTCGTAGGCGGCGAGCGCGCTCATCTCGGCGCTGCCGGAGGCGAACGGGTTGTCGTTGGGCAGGACGACGGCCTGGTACTTGGCGCGGGGCCGGCCGTCCACGGTGTCGGCGAGGAAGCCGGCGTCGATGGTGGGCCGGCTACCGCTGGTCAGGTCGACCTCGGTGAACGGCGTTCCCTCCGAGGTGAGTTCGGCGGCGATGGCGTCGGTGGCCGGGCCGCCGTCGCTCACCACCAGAACTCTGAGGTCGATGCGTGGTGTGCCGCTGTCGGCCTGGGCCGGTCCGGCCTGGAGGCCGAGTGCGGTGATGAGCGCGCCCACCGTGAGCGCGGTGGTGCCGATGGTCCGCTTCATGCGGTGAAGTTCCCCTCCCCGGACAGGGGTGAGCACGGCTCGCATGGAGCGGACGCACCCCCTCGCACGCCGCCGGCGTCCCCCTCAGAAGCCGGTCGGCGTGCATCCGTCGCGTCACATAGTGATGGATGTGTGTAGCTTTTGTGGTCGGGTCACGAAACCTGACGGAAAATGGCGGGTGTCCAACTGCCTTGTGACGCAACCCGATTGAGCTTTTTCCCGTCGTGCCCGGTGTCGGGGGGGGGGGGGGGGGGGGGGGGGGGGGGGGGGGGGGGGGGGGGGGGGGGGGGGGGGGGGGGGGGAGGGGGGGGGGAAGGGGGGGGGGAGTAG
>NZ_JBWKES010000037.1:8736-65329 GCF_056435325.1 Streptomyces sp. NPDC043952 | reverse complement strand
TAGGTGAAGCGCTTGTACCTCCACGGCTCAGGCTTATGCAATTTGGGGGGGAACCTGACTTTTGACGGCTGCGTTCTCCCCCGGTGGTACTCAGATTCCGGCCCCCCCCGGGGGGGGGGGGGCGCCCCCCCCCCCCCCCACCCTCGGCTCGTCCACCGGGCCTCCGGTCACCCCGGCCCGGCCCGCTCCGTACGACGGCCCTCCCAGGAAAGCCAACCCCCATGCTTCGCTTCCTCGTCCGCCGAGTCCTCGGCGCCCTGGTCACCTTGCTGATCATCAGCGCGATCACGTTCATGCTCTTCTACGCGGTGCCGCGCGACCCGGCCCGGATCGCCTGCGGCAAGGTCTGCACGCCGGAGACGCTCACCGTCATCCGGCACAACATGGGGATCGACCAGCCGCTGCCGGTCCAGTACTGGCACTGGCTGACCGGCATCTTCGCGGGCCGCAACTACCCCGGCTTCGGCAACTGCGACGCCCCGTGCCTGGGCTACTCGTTCGTCAACCGCGAGCCCGTCTGGTCGACGATCTGGGACCGGTTCCCGACCACGGCCTCCCTGGCCCTCGGCTCCGCGGTCGTCTTCCTGATCTTCGGTATCGGCACGGGCATGCTGGCCGCGGTGAAGCAGGGCAAGTCCGTGGACAAGATCGCCAGCTCCTCCTCGCTGGTCGCCTCGTCGATGCAGATCTACTTCGTCGGCCCGCTGGCCCTGTACCTCCTCGTCTACCAGACGCACCTGCTCGACCAGCCCGCGTACACCCCCTTCACCAGCGACCCGGCCGGCTGGTTCACCGGACTCCTCGTGCCGTGGCTGGTACTGGCGCTCATCTGGACCGCCAACTACACCCGTATGACCCGCTCGCAGCTGGTCGAGACGCTGAGCGAGGACTACGTCCGCACCGCCCGCGCCAAGGGCCTGTCCGCGCGCAACGTCTTCTTCCGCTTCGCCTGGCGCGGCGCCATGGGACCGATCGTCACCATCTTCGGCATCGACCTGGGCGTTCTGCTCGGTGGCGCGATGATCACCGAGAAGACCTTCAGCCTCCAGGGCCTGGGCATGCTGGCGGTGAAGTCGGTGACCACCAACGACCTCCCCATGCTGCTCGGCGTCATGATCATCACCGCCGCGTTCGTGATCTTCGCGAACATCGTCGTGGACGCCGTCTACGCCATGATCGACCCGCGGATCCGGCTCGCCTGACCCCGCCTCGCCCCCACCTGCTACCCCGCATCACCCCTCCTGGAGCGTCCCCGTGACGAGCACCGATTCGCAGCCCTTTCTGTCCATCAAGGACTTGAAGGTGCACTTCTCGACCGAGGACGGCATCGTCAAGGCCGTCGATGGTCTCTCCTTCGACCTCGAACGCGGCAAGACGCTGGGCATCGTCGGTGAGTCCGGGTCGGGCAAGTCGGTCACCAACCTGACCATCCTGGGCCTGCACAACCCCGACAGCACCACGGTCGAGGGCTCCATCGAGCTCGACGGCGAGGAACTGAACGGGGCTTCCGAGAAGACCCTGGAACGACTCCGCGGCAACAAGATGGCGATGATCTTCCAGGACGCCCTGGCCTCGCTGTCGCCGTACCACACCATCGGCACGCAGATCGGCGAGGTGTACCGCAAGCACACCGGCGCCTCCAAGCAGGAGGCCCGCGCACGGGCGATCGAGATGCTGAAGCGCGTCGGCATCCCGCAGCCGGACCAGCGGGTGGACAACTACCCGCACGAGTTCTCCGGCGGTATGCGCCAGCGCGCGATGATCGCCATGGCCCTGGTGTGCGACCCGAAGCTGCTGATCGCCGACGAGCCGACCACCGCGCTCGACGTGACCGTGCAGGCCCAGATCATGGACCTGCTCAAGGACCTCCAGCAGGAGTTCGGCACCTCGATCATCTTCATCACCCACGATCTGGGGGTGATCGCGGACATCGCCGACGACGTGCTGGTGATGTACGGCGGCCGGTGCGTGGAGCGCGGCACGAAGCGCGAGGTACTGAGGTCTCCCCAGCACCCGTACACCTACGGCCTGCTGGGCTCCATGCCGAGCCTGGACGGCCCCGTGGACGTGCCGCTGAACCCGATTCCGGGCTCGCCGCCCTCGCTGCTGAACCCGCCCACCGGCTGCCGTTTCCACCCGCGCTGCGTCTTCGCCGACAAGGTGGAGGGCGGCAGGTGCGCCAAGGAGAGCCCGGTGCTGGAGATCGTGGACGGCCGCGGCAACGCCTGCCATCTGACGGACGAGCAGCGGCTCGAGTACCTCGCCGACCCGGCCAAGGCCCACTGACGTAAAGAGACGGGACTTCACCCCCATGAGCAACACGAACCCCCTTCTGGACGTCTCCGGGCTCACGAAGCACTTCCCCATCAAGGGCGGCTTCCCGATCCGGCGGACCGTCGGCGCGGTACAGGCCGTCGACGGGCTGGACTTCCAGGTCTCCGAGGGCGAGAGCCTCGGTCTGGTCGGCGAATCCGGCTGCGGCAAGTCGACCACCGGCCGGCTGATCACCCGCCTGCTGGAGCCGACCGCCGGCAAGATCTCCTACCGCGGGCAGGACATCACGCACGCGGGCCGCAGGGAACTGGCGCCGATCCGCTCCGAGATCCAGATGATCTTCCAGGACCCGTACGCCTCGCTGAACCCGCGGCACACGGTCGGCAAGATCATCGCCGGACCGATGGAGATCAACGACATCAACCCGGCGGGCGGTCGCGAGAAGCGGGTGCGCGAGCTGCTGGAGATCGTCGGCCTCAACCCCGAGCACTACAACCGCTTCCCGCACGAGTTCTCCGGCGGCCAGCGCCAGCGCATCGGCGTGGCACGGGCACTGGCCCTGGACCCGAAGCTGATCGTGGCCGACGAGCCGGTCTCCGCGCTGGACGTCTCCATCCAGGCGCAGGTCGTCAACCTGCTCCAGAAGGTCCAGCGGGAACTGGGCATCGCGTTCGTCTTCATCGCCCACGACCTCGCGATCGTCCGGCACTTCTCGCAGCGCGTCGCGGTGATGTACCTCGGCAAGATCGTGGAGATCGCCGACCGCGACGACCTGTACGGCAACCCGCGTCACCCCTACACCCGCGCGCTGCTGTCCGCGGTGCCCGAGGCGACGGTGGACGAGGTGCCGCGCGAGCGCATCCGCCTGGTCGGCGACGTGCCCTCGCCGATCAACCCGCCGTCCGGCTGCCGCTTCCGCACCCGCTGCTGGAAGGCGACCGAGAAGTGCGCCTCGGAGGCCCCGCCGCTGGTCCAGGTCGAGGGCAACAAGCCGGGCCACCTGACGGCGTGCCACTACCCCGAGACGGCGGAGACGGTCCCGGCCCCCCGTCTCTCCAAGGACCCCGAGGCAGCGGTCTGACACACCCCTTTCGTCGACCGTCCCGCCATGGAACGGACTGTGCGGCCCATTGACCCGAGCCCATGACCGTCCGCTCCCAGGGGAGCGAAGGCCCGTGCGCATCCGCACGGGCCTTCTGCGTGTCCGCGGCAGGGCGTTACGGCTGGCCTTCCCCCTCGGCCGTGTCCTCCCCCTCGCCCGGTCCCGTGTCCTCCAGTGCGGCCAGCGCCGGGTCCAGCACGATGTCCTCCTCGCGGCCCTCGATCGTCGGCTCCTCCGGGAAGTGGCAGGCCGTCAGGTGGCCCTCGTGGTTGCCGGAGATCCGGACCAGGGGCGGCTCCTCGGCGGCACACTTGTCCTGGGCCTTCCAGCAGCGCGTGCGGAAGCGGCAGCCCGACGGCGGGGAGATGGGCGAGGGCACGTCGCCGGCCAGGCGGATGCGCTCCCGGCCGCCCGTGTCCTCGTCCGTGAGGTTGACCTCGGGGACCGCGGACAGCAGGGCGTGCGTGTAGGGGTGACGGGGGCGGGTGTAGATGGAGTCCCGGTCGCCCACCTCGATGATCTTGCCGAGGTACATCACCGCGACCCGCTGCGAGAAGTGCCGTACCACCGCGAGGTCATGGGCGATGAAGAGGAACGCAATGCCCAGGTCGTTCTGCACCTGCTGGAGCAGGTTGACCACCTGGGCCTGGATGGAGACGTCCAGCGCGGAGACCGGCTCGTCGGCCACGATCAGCTTGGGCTCCAGGGCCAGTGCCCGTGCCACGCCGATGCGCTGGCGCTGGCCGCCGGAGAACTCGTGCGGGAAGCGGTTGTAGTGCTCGGGGTTGAGGCCGACGATCTCCAGCAGCTCGCGCACCCGTTTCTCCCGGCCGCCCGCCGGCTTGAGGCCGTTGATCTCCATCGGCCCGGAGATGATGGTGCCGACCGTCTGCCGCGGGTTCAGCGACGAGTACGGGTCCTGGAAGATCATCTGTATCTCGGAGCGGATCGGCGCCAGTTGCTTGCGCGAGGCGTGGCTGATGTCCCGGCCGCGGTAGGTGACGGTGCCGGCGGTCGGCTCCATGAGCCGGGTGATCAGCCGGCCCGTGGTGGACTTGCCGCAGCCCGACTCGCCGACGAGCCCGAAGCTCTCACCGGTGCGCACGCTCAGGTCGATGCCGTCCACGGCCTGCACCTGCCCGACGGTACGGCGGATCGGGAAGCCGCCCTTGACCGGGAAGTGCTTGGTCAGGCCCCTGACTTCGAGCAGCGGTTCCCCGTCCGGGGCGGGGCCCTGCGGGCGCTGGGCCGGGAGGACCAGGTCCTCTGTCATGACAGTGTCCTCCTAGCCCAGGCGGGGCTTGATCTCCTCGATGAAGATGGTGCGCTTCTGGTCTGCGGTCAGATGGCAGGCGGACGCCCGGTCGGTGGCGAGCGGCGGGCGTTCGGTCGTACAGCGGTCCGCTCCCGCCACCCGGCCCCGGAAGGCGCAGCGCGGGTGGAAACGGCAGCCGGACGGCGGGTTCAGCAGGGAGGGCGGGGCGCCCGGTATCGGGGACAGCCGCGCGCCGGTGTCGGAGTCCAGGCGCGGCATGGAGTTCAGCAGTCCCCAGGTGTACGGGTGCTGGGGCGAGCGCAGCACCCGTCCGGTGGTGCCCCGCTCGACCGCGCTGCCCGCGTACATCACCATGATGTCGTCGGCCATGTCGGCGATCACCCCCAAGTCGTGGGTGATGAAGATGATGCCCGATCCGAACTCCTGTTGCAGGTCCTTCAACAGGTCGAGAATCTGGGCCTGTACGGTCACGTCGAGCGCGGTGGTCGGTTCGTCCGCGATGAGCAGGTCGGGATCGCAGACCAGGGCCATGGCGATCATGGCGCGCTGGCGCATGCCGCCGGAGAACTGGTGCGGGTAGTCCTTGGCCCGCTGCCGGGGGTGGGGGATGCCGACCTTGCCGAGCATCTCGACGGCGCGTTCCCACGCCTGCTTCCTGGAGGCGCCGTTGTGCTTCATGTACGGCTCGGCGATCTGCCGGCCGACGGTGTAGTACGGGGAGAGCGCGGTGAGCGGGTCCTGGAAGATCATGGCGACTTTGTTGCCGCGCAGCTTCTCCAGCTCCGGCTCGCGGGCGGTGGTCAGCTCCTGCCCGTCCAGCAGGATCTCGCCCTCGACGGTGGTGAACATCGGGTTGTGCAGGCCGAGGATGGTCAGGTTCGTCACCGACTTGCCCGAGCCGGACTCGCCCACGATGCCGAGCGTCCGGCCGCGCTCCAGATCGAAGGAGAGCCGGTCCACGGCCCGTACGACGCCGTCCTCGGTCTTGAAGCTGACGTGCAGGTCCCGCACGGACAGGAGAGGGGTGCTCATGGATGTCTCTCCTCTAGGCCAGCCGCACGCGCGGGTCGATGAAGGCATAGGCGGCGTCGACGACGATGTTGAAGACCAGGATCATGGTGGCGGCGAACAGCATCACCCCGAGCAGCAGCGGCAGATCGCTGAAGAACACGGACTGCACGGCGAGTTGGCCGAGCCCCGGCAGCCCGAAGGTGTACTCGGTGATGATGGCGCCGCCGAGCAGGGAGCCGAGGTCGATGCCGAAGATGGTGACGATCGGGATCAGCGAGCCGCGCCAGGCGTAGCGGAAGAAGACGTATCTGCGGGACATGCCCTTGGCGCGGGCGGTGCGCACATGTTCCTCCTGGAGCTGCTCGATCATCGCGGAGCGCGCCATACGGGTGTACTGCGCGGCGAAGATCGTGGACAGCACCACCCAGGGGATGATCAGCCCGGTGAACCAGCTCAGCGGGTTGCCGGTGAAGTCGTTGTAGGCGGGTTTGTCGAACCAGTGGGTCTGGTAGACGAGGATCGCGAGGGCGAGCGGGCCGAGGAAGTAGATCTGGAGCGCGCTGATGACCATGGCGCCCGCGGTGGCCGTCTTGTCGATCAGGGTGCCGCGCCGCCAGGCGGCGAGCAGACCGGTGCCGAGGCCCACGACCAGGAAGCAGACGGCCGCCCCCAGGGTGAGCGAGACGGTGGTGGGCAGCCGGTCCATCAGGGTGGACCAGACCGGGTCGTTGGTGTGGTACGAGTATCCGAAACACGGTGCCGGGCAGGGCCCTTGGGCGAACTGGTCGCTGCCCATGACGAGGTTGTGCAGGAAGATCCAGTACTGCTCGGTGAGGGGCTTGTCGAGGCCGAGCACATGGTGGATGTTCGCGATGCTGTCCGGGTTGCAGGTCTTGCCGCACATCAGCAGCGCCGGGTCTCGGGGCACCCCGAAGAACAGCACGAACGTGACGATGCTCAGCAGAAACAGGATGACGACGGCACCGATGATCCGGCGGACGAGGAAGCGCAGCATGACAGGGCAGCTCTCAGACGTCGGCGGTCCGGGCGCTGCCCGGCGCGCCTGGCGGTGAGGCGCGCCGGGGAGCGGCGGGAGACGGTTACTTGATGAAGAGGCGACGCGGGTCGACGCCGCCGATCACGTCGTCGTAGACGAGGCCGCCGACCTTGGAGCCGGCGATCTGGGTCTGTTTGTAGTACGCGGTCGGAACCTCGTTGACCACCTTGGTGAGCAGGTACTTGTCGAGCTTCTCCCACTCGGCCGCGGACTTGACCGGGTCGGTGATGGTGTTGATGCGGTCGATCTCGCTGTTCACGTGTGGGTCGTCCACCTGCGAGTAGTTCGTGGCGCCGTCGGCGATCTGCCGGCCGTCGTACAGCGGCGGCAGGACCGTGGAGGCGGAGGGCCAGTCGGCGCCCCAGGCCGTGTGGAAGATGTCGTAGGGGTTGTTCAGCTTGGAGACCTGGTCGTAGAAGGTCTCGGCCGGGATCTCCTGCCGCTGGACGTTGAAGCCGGCCTTCTTCAGGCCGGCCGCCATGGCGGTGGAGTACTGCTGGCCCTCGGGGGTGTTGATGTAGCCGAAGGTCAGCTTCATGTTGAGCTTGCCGGCCGCCTTGAGCAGGGCGCGGGCCTTGTCGGGGTCCCCCGCCGGCTTCTTCTTCTTGCCGTAGGGGTCGAAGGAGGGGTCGTAGCCGCTGACGGTCGGGCTGATGAGGCCGCCCGCGATCTCCATGGCGTCGGTGCCGCCGTAGGCGCGGACGAACGGGGTGACCGGCAGGGCGTAGGCGATCGCCTGGCGGACCCGGATGTCCTTCATCTCGGGCTTGCTCATGTTGATGTTCATCTGGCCCACGTACGGCTGGTAGCCGGAGACCACCCGCGACTTGAGCTTCGGGTCCCGCAGCACCTCGGACAGGTTGCCCGCGTCGACCTGGTTGTTCCAGCTGATGCCCGTCCGGTCGGGGCCGCTGTCGGCGAGCAGCGCCTTGGTGGACGCCTCGAACTGCTGGTTGAAGGTGATGTTGAACCGGTCCACGTACTGGTGGCGGATCGGGTCCGTCTTCGGGTCCCAGTTCGGGTTCTTGACCAGCACCATCGACTTGCCGGACTGGAACGACTGGATCTTGTACGGGCCGCTGGTGACCGGGTTCTTGTCGTACTTCTCCTTGGTGTCGCCCTTGGCGGAGACGACGGAGTAACCGGCCATGGCCAGCGCGTACGGCAGGTCCGGGTGCGGCTTCTGGAAGTGGAAGACGATGGTTTTGGCGTCGGGCGTGGACAGCACGCTGTCGGGCAGGTGCTTGCCCTTGTAGGGGCCGTCGGGCAGCAGCTTGCGGTAGGTGGTGCCGCTGGTGTTCGCGAGCCACTGCTGGATGTAGGTCGGGCCCTGGTTGATGAACGGCGCGAAGAGTCGCTCGAAGGTCTGGCGGACGTCCGTGGAGGTGATCGGTGTGCCGTCGGCGAACTTGATGCCGTCCTTGAGCGTGTACTTCCAGGTCCTGCCGCCGTCGGTGGTGGTGCCGGAGTCGGTGGCGAGGTCGCCGACCACCTCGTGCTTCTTGCCGTCGTTGCTGGTCGCCTTGTAGCCGGTGAGGCCGCGGTGGATCAGCTGCGCGACCGTCATCTCGTCGTTGACGTAGATCTGCGCGGGGTCCAGGTGCGCGTAGCTGTCGCGCTGGAGGACCTCCATGCTGCCGCCGTTCCTGGCGCCGGGCACCGGGGCCGCGGGCCCGGTGGAGTCGGCCGTGCCGCCGAACTTGATGGAGGCCTGCTGGCGCTGGGCGTTCTGTTCGTCCTGCTTCTTGTTGTCGCCGGCGTCGCTGCCGCCCTTGCTGCAACCGGTGAGCACGAGAGCTCCGGCCGCGAGCACGGAGAGCGCGCCGTATGCGTGGCGTCCGCCCCTACTCGTCACGAGGATTCCCACCCATCTGTATGTCACCGGTGCGTTTCATCCGTCACCGGCATGAAAAGGACTCTGGTGTGGTGCGGGGAGTGCTGAAGTGCCGTGCTGTGCGAAGGAGCCGCCGGACGGGCCCGTCTCCCGCCGGCCGCCGCGGTGCGGGTCAGCGCGCGGTCTTGGGGTCGAACGCGTCGCGGACCGAGTCGCCGAGCAGGTTGAACGCGACCACGAAGATGATCATCGAAATGCCCGGGAAGAACATGTAGGTGATGTCGTTCTGCATCACCAGTTCCGTGGACGCCTTGGCGAACATCTGCCCCCAGTCCGGCGTGGGTTCGACGATGCCCACGCCCAGGTAGGACAGACCCGCCTCGGCGGTCACGAAGTTGGGCAGCAGATACGTCGACTGCACCAGCAGCGGGGTGACGATGTTCGGCAGGATCTCCTTGCGGATGATCCGCCACGGCGAGGCCCCGCTGACCTTGGCCGCCTCGATGAACTCCCGCTCGCGCAGGGCGAGTGCGGTGCCGCGCAGGATGCGGCCGAGGCCCATCCAGCCCAGGAACCACTGGACGATGATCAGCGCGACCACCCGGACGTAGGTCGGCGTCTCGTCGCGGGGGCTGACGAACAGGGAGACCACGACCGGCATGCTCGCGATGAAGAACAGCTGCGCGGGGAAGGCGAGCAGGAAGTCGATGACCCGGCCGAGGAGGTAGTCGGTCTTGCCGCCGACGTAGCCGGCCACCACCCCGAGCAGGATGCCGGTGACGACGACCGCGAGGGTGACGGCGACCGAGATCATCAGCGAGGTGCGGATGCCGTAGATGAGCTTGGTGAAGACGTCGTAGCCGTTGCCGGGTTCGAGCCCGAACCAGAACTGGCCGCTGATGCCGCCGTTGGGATGCACCGGCACACCGGCGCTGTCGAAGAGATCCGGGCGATCGTCCGCGTAGACCGTGTACGGGTTCTTGCCGTACACCTTGGAGATCAGCGGGGCGAGCAGGCCGATCAGGAAGAAGAAGCCCACCACGTAGGCCGAGATCACGCCGGTGCGGTCACGCTTGAAGCGCGTCCACATCAGTTGGCCGGGGGACCGGCCCATCGGCACGGCGGGCTCGCCCGTCGTCTTCGGCCCTGGATCGCCGGAGACGACCGCGGTTCCGCCGCCGCCCATGTCGATAGGACTTGTCACGGTTCATCCGTTTCACGGGTATGAGTGTGCAGGGTGTCCGGGTACTCCGAGGACGCGCGAACCGGCAGGCGGACGCGCGTAGTTCCAGGACCTGATCACACGACGGGAAGCGAAGAACCGATCCGCCTGTTGCTTATGACACCGCGCATGGGTGTTCCTCCTCACGACTGCACGCGTACACCTACAGGAGAGGGTTCCGGCCTTGCCCCCGACACCCCTGACGGAGGCTCAGGCACCCCTTGGTGCTCGTGAGTCGACGCGACTGTCCCCACAGCGCGTGACCCATTGACCCGAGCGCTACGCGGCTAACTATCTGCCATGGGCGGAAGCACCGACCACTGCCCGTAGATCTCGATTCAGTCACAGCTGTCGCCCAGACCTTTCAATATCTGGACAAAGCGTCTGGCCGAAGAAGGCGCGAAACGGACGTGTTATATGGGTATCGGGCATCGATCTCCGCATGTCGGACATACGCGACTGGAAAACGGGTTGCAAAAAACCCGGAGCCCCCCACGAAGGGGGGATCCGGGTTCAAGCCGCCCTGGATCAGCCGTGCTTGGCGCGGCTCGCGGCGCGGGCGCGCTCGCGCTGGTCGAGGTTCACCTTGCGGATGCGAACGGCCTCCGGGGTCACCTCGACGCACTCGTCGTCACGGCAGAACTCCAGCGACTGCTCCAGCGACAGCTTGCGCGGCGGCACGATGGACTCCGCCACGTCGGCCGTCGAGGACCGCATGTTGGTGAGCTTCTTCTCCTTGGTGATGTTGACGTCCATGTCGTCGGCGCGCGAGTTCTCGCCGACGATCATGCCCTCGTACACCTCGGTGCCCGGCTCCACGAACAGCACGCCGCGCTCCTGGAGGTTCGTCATCGCGAACGCGGTGACGGCACCGGCGCGGTCGGCGACCAGCGAGCCGTTGTTACGGGTCGTCAGGGTGCCGAACCAGGGCTCGTGGCCCTCGTGGATGGAGTGGCCGATGCCGGTGCCGCGGGTCTGGGTCAGGAACTCGGTACGGAAGCCGATCAGACCGCGCGAGGGCACCACGAACTCCATGCGCACCCAGCCGGAGCCGTGGTTCGACATGTTGTCCATGCGGCCCTTGCGGACGCCCATGAGCTGGGTGACGGCGCCCATGTGCTCCTCGGGCACGTCGATGGTCATGCGCTCGACCGGCTCGTAGACCTTGCCGTCGACCTCCTTGGTGACGACCTGGGGCTTGCCGACGGTCAGCTCGTAGCCCTCGCGGCGCATCTGCTCGACCAGGATGGCGAGCGCCAGCTCACCGCGGCCCTGCACCTCCCAGGCGTCGGGGCGCTCGGTGTCCAGGACGCGCAGCGAGACGTTGCCGATCAGCTCGCGGTCCAGGCGGTCCTTGACCTGGCGGGCGGTGACCTTGCGGTCCTTGACGGCCGCCTTCGCGTCGGCGCCCTTGCCGGTGCCGCCGCGGCCGACCAGCGGGGAGGTGTTGGTGCCGATGACCATGGAGATCGCCGGCTCGTCCACCGTGATCAGCGGCAGCGCGACCGGGTTCTCCGGGTCGGCCAGGGTCTCGCCGATCATGATGTCCGGGATGCCGGCGACGGCACAGATGTCACCGGGGCCGGCCACCTCGGCGGGCTTGCGGGTGAGCGCCTCGGTCATCATCAGCTCGGAGATGCGCACGTTGCTGATGGTGCCGTCGCGCTTGATCCAGGCCACGGTCTGGCCCTTGCGCAGCTCGCCCTGCTCGACGCGGAGCAGCGCGATACGGCCGAGGAAGTTGTCGGCGTCGAGGTTGGTGACGTGGGCCTGGAGCGGCGCGTCCTCCTCGTACGTCGGGGCCGGGATGTGCTCCAGGATCGTGGAGAAGAACGGCTCCAGGCTGTCGCTGTCGGCGGGGACGGTGCCGTCCTCCGGCTTGGTCAGCGAGGCGACGCCGTCACGGCCGCAGGCGTAGACGATCGGGAACTCGATCTGCTCCTCGTCCGCGTCCAGGTCGAGGAAGAGGTCGTACGTCTCGTTGACGACCTCGTCGATGCGGGCGTCCGGGCGGTCCGTCTTGTTGATGCACAGGATGACGGGCAGCCGCTGCTGGAGCGCCTTGCGCAGCACGAAGCGGGTCTGCGGGAGGGGGCCCTCGGAGGCGTCCACCAGCAGCACCACGCCGTCCACCATCGACAGACCGCGCTCGACCTCGCCGCCGAAGTCGGCGTGGCCGGGGGTGTCGATGATGTTGATGGTGATGACCTCCCCGCCGTCCTTGGGGTGGTACTTCACCGCCGTGTTCTTGGCGAGGATCGTGATGCCCTTCTCACGCTCCAGGTCGTTCGAGTCCATGACCCGGTCGTCGACCTGGTCGAGCTGGTGGGCGGCGAACGCGCCGGCCTGCTTCAGCATGCCGTCGACGATGGTGGTCTTGCCGTGGTCGACGTGGGCGACGATGGCGACGTTGCGGATGTCGTGGCGCGTGGCCATAGTGCGGCGTACTCCCGAAGTGGTGAGAAGGCCCTGCTGCGTACGTCCGTGACGCGGGCCTGCCGGGCTTGACACGCCACGGCCTCACCCCATGGTACGTGGCCCCGGCCGGGTCGGCCTCCGCAGGGGCTCCGGGACCCCTCAGCCGCGCGACGGGCTCGGTGAGATCCTGGCCCCCTTCTTGAGGAATCCCATGTCCTCGTACACCGGTGTCTGGAAGCCGAACGCCCCCGCGTTGACCAGGTCCTTGCGCGCCCCCACCAGCTGCGGGCGCTGGTAGAGCGGGATGGAGCCGGCGGTGGCCCAGATGCGGCTGTCGGCCTGCCTGATCAGGGACTTCGCCTCGTCCTCGTCCAGCGTCGTGGCCGCCTGTTCGAAGAGCTGGTCGACCTGGTCGGTGCCGACGCGGGTGTAGTTCTGCTCGACGTTCACCGAGCCGTCGGCGCCCGGCAGCGGCTTGGCGTAGATCGGCCGGGCGTCCGTCGCGGGGAAGGCGGAGGACGGCCAGGAATACAGCGCGAGATCGAAGTCGCCGGCGGCGATGTGGTCCTTGAAGTAGCTCTCGTCGGACACCTTGGTGATCGTGGTGACGATGCCGAGCCGGTCCAGCATCGCGGAGATCCGGTTGGCCACGGTGTTCAGCGTGTCCGAGCCGGGCCCGGAGGGCAGCACGAAGCGCAGCGTGAGCGCCTTGCCGTCCTTGGCCAGCGGCCCGGTCTTCGCCCCGGCGGCCGGCGCCGCCGTGCCCTTCGGGGCGTACGCGCCCGCCGCTCCCCCGTGCCGGCCCTCCTGAGCGAGGTGCTTGCCGCCGGCGTCGCCCTTGTTGTCCTCGCCGACGATGTACTCGCCGTCGTGGCCGCCGTCCGACTTCTCCTCCTGGCCGCTCTCGGGCCCGGCCGCCTTCTGCCCCTTCTTCTCCTCCTTGACCGGGCCGCCGGGCACCCAGCCGGCGTCCGCGAGCAGCGCCTGCGCCGCCTTGGTGTCCTGCGCGCCGAGCGCCCCGCTGTCGTCGGCGTAGGCGGGCTGCCCGGACAGCGCGAGATGGCTGCCGACGGGTACGGCGGGCAGCCCCAGCGGGGTCAGCACCAGGCGGGCGATCTCCTTGCGGTCCAGGGCGCGCGCGATGGCCCGGCGGACCCGCTCGTCGGTGAGCGGTCCGGAGGCGCCGTTGAGGGCGAGCTGGGTGTAGGCGGGCTCCAGGGACTTGCGCACGCCGTAGGCCCTGAGGGCCTGCTGCTGGTCGAGGTACTCGGAGATGGCGCGGGCCAGCCCGGTGCGGCCCGCCCTGACGTCGGCGGAGTCCAGCCCGTGGGCGCGCGCCCAGGAGCGCAGCGTCGCGAGCGATGTCTTCCCGCCGCCCCGGAGCGGGGAGGAGCCGCCCTTGCCGCTCGCGGCGAGCCCGATCCGCTGGGCGTCGGCCGGGTCGAGGTCGGCGAGGTCCGCGGTGCCGTCGGCGAGCGCGCCGACCCGCTTGTCGCGGGGCACGGTGTGCAACACGATCTGGTTCAGTTTGGCGGGCCGGCCCCACCAGTGGGGGTTGCGGGTCAGCACGATGTCCTGGGCGATGGTGTCGACCTTGTCCACCTTGAAGGGGCCCGCGCTGATGGCCAGCTTGCGGCGGGCGCCGTCGTTGAAGGCGTCCGGGGTGCCCATGACGTCCTTCGGGTACAGCGGCGAGAACAGCGACTTCCAGTCGGCGTAGGGGCGGGAGAAGGTGACCCGGACCTGGAGGTCGTTGGCGCCACGCTCGATCTTCTCGATGCGGTCGTACCCGGCGTTGCGCGCGGTCCAGTAGGCGCTGTCCTTCCCGGACAGGGCGCGCCACTGGGCGACGAAGTCGGCGGCGCCGATCTCCCGGCCGTCGCTCCACACGGCCTGCTGGTTCAGCTTGTACAGCACCACCTGGCGCGGCTCGGTCTCGATGACCTTGGCGGACTCCAGGTAGGCGGGATTGGCGACCGGCCGGCCGGTGGCGTCCATCCGGAACATGGCGGGCAGCGTGGCCTGGGCGACGCGGGTGGTGCCGGTGTCGGCGTCGGCCTGGTAGGTGTTCAGCGTCTCCGGGAGGTCGTCCACGGCCCAGCGCAGGGTGCCGCCGTCGGCCACCTGACTGCGGGCGACCAGATCGATGTCCTGCGCGGCGAGCGGCTTGGCCACGTCCTCGTCCGAGCCGCAGGCCGCGAGCAGCGGAACCGCGAGCGCGCCCGCGGTGAGGAAGGCGGCCGAGCGCAGGGCCGCGCGCAGGCCGACGCCGTGGTGGGACATCTCTGCTACCTCCGGGAAGCCGCGAGCGATATGATCACGTTTGGCGGTATTTGGAGCTGATCAGATCGATGCGGCTACTGAAGAGGAAACGCTCCGCCGACCACGAGCGACACGGCGGCGGCGGACGGCAAGCCCACCCGTGCGGCGCAAACACACCGGGACGAGCGCCGGGCGCCGGTCCGATCCGTGCAGACGCCTTCACAGCACCGGCTGTGACGCGCGACACTCTCAGGCGCATGAGCAAGGCCGCCTGTACCGCAGCACCGCGGAAGTGAGGGCCCATCATGTCCGTGCACGACGACCTGACCACGGCCCAGCGCAGCCTCGACGACCTGCGGCGGTCGCTGGACCGGCTGGAGCGGCAGCTCGGCGGGGGCCCGGAGATCCGCCGGGCCCGGCTGGACGCCGCTCATCTGCGCGAGAGCGTGGCGCTGCTGCGCGAGGCGGCCGCCGCCCAGGGGTCCGCCGCCCGGCCCGACCTCGTCACCATCTCCGACACGCCGTACGACATCAGCCTGTGGACGGACTCGGACGACGAGGGCCTGGGCGCCCGTGACCGGCACGCCCCCTGATCCGCCCCTGTTCCCCGAGCCGAGCGGAGTGCTGTCTTGGCCACTGGCACGGAACACCGACACGAGGACCGGCACCAGGGCGGGGTGCGCGCCCCCGGACGCGCCGCGATCGCCGCCGCCCACTTACGGACCGACCGCTGGTGGCTGGCGCCCGCCGGCACCGCGGCCGGTCTGCCGGCCTTCGTCGCCTACTCGACCTGGCGCGCCTTCGCCGACGCGGACTACTACGCGTCGCCGTACGTCTCGCCGTTCTACTCCCCCTGCCTGGCGCACGACTGCCGGTCCATGCCCGGCGGTCCGAACGCGGACCTCTTCGGCGGCTGGTGGGGCATCTCGCCGGCCGTCGTCATCCTGGTCTTCCCGCTGGGCTTCCGGCTGACCTGCTACTACTACCGCAAGGCCTACTACCGCGGCTTCTGGGCCGCCCCGCCCGCCTGCGCGGTGGCCGAGCCGCACCGGAGGTACACCGGCGAGACCCGCTTCCCGCTGGTCCTCCAGAACCTCCACCGCTACTTCTTCTACGCGGCCCTGCTCGTCGCCGGGGTGCTGACCTACGACACCGCCCTGGCCTTCCGCGACGCGCACCACCGGTGGGGCCACATGGGCCTCGGCACCCTGGTCTTCCTGGTCAACATCGCGCTGATCTGGTCGCACACCCTCTCCTGCCACTCCTGCCGGCACATCGTCGGCGGCCGGCTCAAGCACTTCTCCCGGCATCCGGTGCGCTACCGGGCCTGGGGGCTCGTGAGCCGGCTCAACGCCCGGCACATGCAGCTGGCGTGGGCCTCCCTGCTCAAGGTGGCGGTCGCCGACCTCTACGTGTACCTGCTCGCGTCCGGTGTCTTCGACGATCCGAGGTTCTTCTGATGCCCGTGGTGGACCGCCAGGAGTGGGACGTCGTCGTGGTCGGGGCCGGGGGCGCCGGGCTGCGGGCCGCAATCGAGGCGCGCGAGCGGGGCGCCCGTACGGCGGTGATCTGCAAGTCCCTGTTCGGCAAGGCGCACACGGTGATGGCCGAGGGCGGCATCGCGGCGGCGCTGGCCAACGCCAACGGGCACGACACCTGGCAGACGCACTTCCGCGACACCCTGCGCGGCGGCAAGTTCCTCAACCAGTGGCGGATGGCCGAGCTGCACGCGCGGGAGGCCCCGCAGCGGGTGTGGGAGATGGAGAGCTGGGGCGCGCTGTTCGACCGCACGGCGGACGGCCGGATCTCCCAGCGCAACTTCGGCGGCCACGAGTACCCGCGCCTCGCCCACGTCGGCGACCGCACCGGCCTGGAGCTGATCCGCACCCTCCAGCAGCGGATCGTCGCGCTGCAGCAGGAGGACCACGCGCGCACCGGCGGGCCGCCTGCCCGGAGTACGCCCGCGACCACCGCTCGGGATGGCCGGTGGGCGCGCCCCAGAAGGAGTGGAAGCGCGGGAAGGGGTCGGTCTGGTGGGGGTCACCGGAGTGCAGGGGTTCCAGGTCGAAGTGGGCGCCCTGGGAGCCGGCGGCGAGGGTCCGCCGCGTGGAGGCGAGGATCGCGGTCCGGGTCGCCGGGTGGTCCAGGCGCATGCCGTTGGGCTCCTCGGTCGCGAGCACGTCCCCGAGCCGGGCCCGCACTTGGACCGGGCCGGCGGGAGCGCCTTCTGCCCCGCAGTATCGGTATCGCAGGGTGTCAGCCGGTGCCTCGCTCCCCGCCCGGCCCGCTCCGGTGTCACGGGAGACGCTGGTACAGCGTGACCCGCCGGCCCCGGACCTGTATGTCCGCCACGACCGTGAAGCGGGCCGCCAGCACGGCGGCTTTGGTCCGGTCCCGCTCCGCGGAGACCGGCCGGGACACGCGGGACGCATCGGTGACGAGGAGTATGCGCCGGTGAGCCGGCATCGCGGCGCGTATCCGTCGCGGACCGGCCTCCTCGCCCTTGAGCGTCCCGGACTCCACGGGGCTCTCGGCGAGCGCGAGATCCCGCAGCCCGGCGAAGTCGCGGGGGGAGACCAGCGCGGTGTCGCGCCGGGCCGCCGGGACGAAGAGGACCCCATCGCCGGGTCTCTTCAACTGCCGTACCTCACCGGCCACCGACAGCACGTCGTCGACCCGGCTGCCGGGGGACCGCTTGGCCAGGGACTGCGGCATCAGCGCCGCCACCGCCACCACGAGCGCCAGCGGGACGAGCCACCGTGACCCACGGGGGAACCGGACCGCGGCCGCGCGCACGGCCCTGGCCGGCGCCGTGCCGATCAGCAGGGCCAGGCCCGGCATCGTGAAGAGCACGTAGCGGTCCACGAACATGGGTTTGCCGACGGAGATCGCGACGAGGGCGAGTTGGGGCACCGCCAGCAGCGGCAGCCCGACGGCCGTCACCGACAGCCGGCCCGCCTCCGGTCCGTCCAGCAGGGCGCAGAGTCCGCCGATCGCCAGCAGGACCGCCGGGCCGATCAGCGTGTGCCAGGTGAGCGGGGGGGATCCAGGAGACCTGGTCGGACTGGCTCCGGCTGAAGAGGATCAACGGCGAGGCGGCGGTGGCTGCCGCCGCCGCGGCCACCGCCCAGCGCCCGAGGGTCCTGCGTCCGGCCCCGGCCCACCCGAGGGTCGCCAGGTGCGCGGGCAGGATCAGCAGGGACAGCCAGTTCAGCAGCGCGCACAGCAGGACCGTGCCCGAGTACGCCAGCCAGCGGCCCGTTGCGCGGCGCTCGCCGGACGCGGTCACCAGCAGCAGCGTCGAGACGCCGGCTCCGGCCGCCACCAGCGCGCACGGACGGCCTTCCTGGAGGTAGAACTGCACGGCCGGCAGCAGCCCGAAGGCCAGCCCTCCCCCGAGGCCGGCCCACACCCCCGCCAGGCGTTGCCCGATGGCCGCCACGCACATGGCGGCCACCGCCATGGCCAGGACCGAGGGGAGCCGCAGGGTGGTGGTGCTTGCTCCGAAGCAGGTGAACAGCCCGTGCATCAGCAGGTAGTACAGCCCGTGCACGGCGTCGACCCGTCCCAGCATGTGCCAGATGTCGGGGACGGACCGCAGGGCCATCTGCCAGGTGGCGGCCTCGTCCCGCCAGACGCTGTGCTGCCGGGACAGGCCCCACAGCCCCAGTGCGACGGTCCACGGCAACGGGACCAGCCAGAGGGGTATGCGGAGGCGGGCGACGGTGACACGACTGTTCATCTAGGCGGCCAGGGCCTCGCCATGGAGGGGGAACACGGAGTCGGTGAACACGGAGTCGCACCGGTCGCGGACGCGGTCGTCGTGGTGCAGGCGCAGTACCCCGTAGGTCCGCGCGCTGAGCAGCACACTTGCGCCCGTCATCGTCACGGCGGCGAGCGCGACCACGCCGGAGGACCAGAAGAGGTCGCCGTCCATGAAGGCGGCGGTCAGACCGTGATGAGCGGGGAGACGGCAAGCAGCCTGCGCATAGAGGGGTCCTCCACGGTATCGATGGTCGTTCACCACAGAGGGCCCGACCGAACGGATCGAAGCGGACGCCGAGTGCGAGACCACCACCCCCTGAGCGCCATCCGTTCGCCGGTGGTCAGCCGACCGGATGGGCATGCCGAGAACCTACAACGAAAGGTCAATCATTGGCCAACAATTCTTCATGGAGTGATCGCCGTAACCACCGGCGTACGTAGGTGACGCTCACTCACAATCCGTTCTCCTGCTGGACGCCGATGGCGGTGCGCGCGTTCGACTGGACGTACGCGATCGGGGGCGGCGGCGCCGGGGACTCCTGGGGCGGCGCGGGCTGGCGCCGGGGCGGGCTCCGCGTCCATCCCGTCCCCCTGTCCGCCTGGTCCCCCACCCGTATCAGCCCCGCTCGCGGTGCGGTCCACTCCCCCATACGCTCCGAAATGTGACGTCCTCCCTGTTCCGGGGCCGCCCCCGGTGTGCCAAGGCGCACATACGGGTGCGGGTGACGCATGCCGTGCTGGGTACCCTGCTGGGGGCCGGGTGGCTGATGGTGCCGTTGCTGACGGTCGCCACGAGCCCGCCCGTTCCCGCCACCTCCGCCGGAACGCCGGCCGACGCGGCGGCATTGGCGCGGGGCGGCACGTCCACGGCGGACTACGTGCTCCCCCTCATCGCCGTGGCCGCGGCGGCGGTACTGGCGGCCTACGGCTACCTGCGCCGCGTCCGCCGCGCCCGGACCCGTACGACGCCGGGGACGCCGGCGACCCGCCCGGCACCGCCCACCCTCGCCGACGCCGAGCGCCAGGCCCGGATCGCGCTGGTGCTGGCCGACGACTGCGTACGGACCAGCCGGGAGGAACTCGGCTTCGTGCGGGAGAGATTCGGGGCGGGGAAGGGCGGCGGGACGGGAGTGCGGGAGGCGCCGGTGGGAGCCGGGGCGGAGGCCGGGCCCGCAGTGGAGGCCGTGGAAGAAGGCTGCGAGGTGACCCCGGAGGCGCGGGTGCCCGCCGTGGCGGATGGGCGGGCTCGGTTCGGGGCGGAGGTGGAGGCCGTGAGCGGGCGTTTCCGGCGAGTACGGGCGGAGGCGGCCGATGGTCTGGGGCGGGGGGTTTCCGGGGACGGAGCGGAGAGCGGGATCGCGGACTTCGCGCGTGCCCTGCGTGCGGCGGAGGCCGAGCTGGTGGCGGCGTTCGCGATGTGGCGGAGGTACGAGCAGGGGCTGCCCGCGGAGGCGGGGGCGCGGCGGCAGGCGTTGGCCGGGGTGGTCGGGCGGTGCGCGGAGGCCGGGCGGCGGCTGGACGCCGAGGCCGCGGCCCTGGATCAGTTGCGGGGGCTGGAGGGACCGGGGGCCGGCGCGGCGCTGGACGTGGCGGAGGGCAGGTTCCGGGGGCTGGCGGCGCGGGCGGTGGCCGCCCACGCCACCCTCGCAGCGCTGCGGAAGCGGTACGCGTCCTCGGCCACCGACCCGGTCGCCGGATCGGTCGAACAGGCCAAGGACCGCCTGCTGTTCGCCACCGCCCGCCTCAACGAGGCCCGCCGGTGCGTCGAAGCCGCCGACGGGGACCACGCGGCCCAAAACCTGCGCGCCGCCGAGGGTGCGGTGGCCCAGGCCGAGACCCTGGTGAGCGGCGTGGAGCGGATCGCCGCCCGGCTGCGGGAGGCCGCGGCGCTGGTACCGGCGGCGCTGACCGGCGCGGAGGCGGAGCTGGCGGCGGCCCGGCGGGGACGTTCCCGCACCGCCCTGGCGACCGGCGAGCTGAACGCCCGGCTGGCCCACGCGGACGGCGTACTGGCCGCCGTCCGGGAGAAGTTGACCGGCGCCCTCCCGTACGACCCGCTGGACGCGCTGCGCCGGATCACCCGCGCCGCCGACCGACTCGACGCGGGCCGCTCCGGCGTCCTGGACACGGCGGCGCTCCTCGTCGCGCACGCCTCGCTGGACACGGCCGACGACTTCGTCACGGTGCACCGCGGTGCCGTGGGCGCTCCGGCCCGCGCCCTCCTGTCGGAGGCGGCCCGCACCCTGGCCATGGGCACCAGCACCGCCTTCGCGGCCGACACCGCCGCCCGCGAGGCCCGCGACCTCGCCGAACGCGATGTCCGCGCGCATGGCACCCCCTACGCCGACTCCGGCACGACCGGCCTGCCCGGCGCCGTTCTCGGCGGCATCCTCCTCGCCGAGGACCCCGACGGGGGCCCGCCGGCCGCGTTCGGGGGCCCGGCGACACGGGGGCGGCGCCGGCTGCGGACGCGGGCGTAGCGCGATACGCCGGAAGCTGCCCGGTGCGCAGGCGCGGTACCCGAGCGGAAGGGGCCGTCAGAACAGGCTCAGCAGTGCCTCCGCCGGGTCCGTGAGGGGGGCGTCCGCGCCCGGCAGCGGCAGTTCGAACCACACCGTCTTCCCGCGGGGCGTGCGCCGGGAGCCCCATGCCGCGCTGAGCAACTGCACCAGTTGCAGCCCCCGCCCGCCCTCGTCGGTGTCGCGGGCCCGCCGGCGCCGGGGCTGGACGAGCCCGCCGTCCCACACCTCGCACACCAGCGTCCGGTCCAGCAGCAGCCGTAGCCTGATCTCCCCCTCGCCGTACCGCAGCGCGTTGGTGACCAGCTCGCTGACCAGCAGCTCCGTCGTGTCGACCAGCGGCTCCAGGCCCCAGCCGAGGAGTTGCGCGCGGGCGTGCTCCCGCGCCCGGCCGACACTGCGCGGCTCCCGCGGCAGCGTCCAGTCGCCGACGGACCCGGCCGGCAGCCCCTGTACGCGGGCCATCAGCAGCGCGATGTCGTCCTCGCCGTGGTGCGTGTCGAGGGTGTTGAGCACGTGGTCGCACACGTCCTCCAGCGGCCGCGCCGGGTCGGTGAGCGCGCCGACGAACGCGTGCAGCCCCTCGTCCAGCGGATGGTCACGGGACTCCACCAGACCGTCCGTGTACAGCGCGAGCAGCGCGCCCTCGGGGAGTTCGACCTCCACCTCCTCGAAGGGCTCGCCGCCCACCCCGAGCGGCATTCCGGGCGGCACGTCCAGCATCAGCGCGGGCTCGCCGGGTTCGACCAGCACCGGCGGCAGATGGCCGGCGTTGGCGAACGTACATCGCCGGGTCACCGAGTCGTAGACGGCGTACACGCAGGTCGCGAGGTACACCTCCGACAGATCGGCGTCCCTGGGCTGCCGCGCCGTACGCGTCGCCTGCTGCACGCCCCCCGGCGTGCCCAGCCCGCGCGCGATCTCGTCCAACGCGGAGAGCACCTCGGCCGGTTCGAGGTCGAGCAGCGCCAGCGTCCGTACGGCCGTGCGCAGTTCGCCCATCGCGACCGCCGCCCGCAGCCCGCGGCCCATCACGTCGCCCACCACCAACGCCGTACGGTGGCCGGGCAGTTCGATGACGTCGAACCAGTCGCCGCCGACCTCGGTCGCCGCGTTGCCGGGCAGATAGCGGCAGGCGATGTCCAGCCCGGACGCCTCGGGGTCGCCGGGCGGCAGCAGCGAGCGCTGGAGGATCAGCGCCCGCTCGTGCTCCCGGCGGTAGAGCCGCGCGTTGTCGATGCAGACCGCGGCGCGCGCCGCCAGTTCCACCGCGAGGTCCCGGTCCCGGTCGCCGAACGGCTCGCTGCCCTTGGTCCGCGAGAACCGCACGAGCCCCACCACCGTGTCGTGCGCGACCATCGGCACGGCGAGCGTGGACTGCACGAGGCTGCCCTCCTCCGCCGGCACCGCCCGCGGCCGCGCGGTGCGCAGGGCGTCCGCGCAGGGGGAGTTGAAGGGGAAGTGGTGTACGGCGCCGACCTTGACGGTCTCGCTGGCGCGTCCGGCGGGCGCGTCCGCGACCGCGCTGGCGATGGCGACCCGGCGCAGCTCCGCGCTGCCGTCGGCCATGCCGGGCGGGGTCTCGTCGCCGGTCAGCAGCCCCTGGTAGAGGTCGACGGTGGCCAGGTCGCAGAAGCCGGGGACGACGACGTCGAGGAGTTCGCGGGCCGTGGTCTCCAGGTCCAGGGAGTTGCCGATCCGCGCCCCCGCCTCGTTGAGCAGCGCCAGGTTGCGCCGGGCGGCGGCGGCCTCGCGGGCGGCGGCACGGCGGGAGGTGACGTCGGTGGCGAGCCAGGCGACACCGATGGGCCGGCCGCTGCCGCTGTGCACGCGATAGAGGTTGACGGACCAGTGCCGCCGCTCCTCCGAGCCCGGCACATGCCCGGTGACGTGCATGTCGGTGACCGGGTCGCCGCTCTCCAGGACCCGCCGCAGCGTCGCCGAGACCCGCTCGGCCTCGGCGCGCGGCAGATAGTCGAACACGCCCTTGCCCCGGTGGTCGTCCGGGGTGCCGCCGAAGACGTTGGCGAACCGCTGGTTGACGCGGCGCACCCGCAGCTCGAAGTCGAGCAGCAGGAAACCGAAGGGGGATTGTCCGAATATCGCCTGGGAGGCGGCGAGATCGGTCTCGATCCTGCGCAGCGTACGGACGTCGACGACGATGCAGACGGCCGCCTTCTCGCCCTCCGCGGTGCGGGTCGGCATCACATAGACCTCGGCCAGACCGTCCGCGCCGCGCCCGCCCTCCGGCGGGTCCGGCATCCGGAAGGGCACGACACCGGTCCACTCGCGCCCGTCGAGGATCTCCGCCATCTTGCGCTGGCCCTGCTCGCGCAGGTCGGGGTCGATGAACGCCTCGATGGGGTCCATGCCGACGGCGCGCGCGGCCGGAATGCCGAAAAGCTGCTCGGCCCGCAGGCTCCACTGGTCCACCAGTCCGTCGGGACCGATGGCGAAGGAGGCCACCTTTATGTAGTCGTACATGGAGCCGGGCGGACTGCTCTGCCACAGGGCGCCACCGGTCGCCGCCGCACCCGCGGCGGTCTGCTCCCTCGCGCCGTCCGACGGGTCCTCGGACTCCGTGGCCTTCGCTGGTATCTCGCTCACGCGAACCGTCCCCTCCAGCTCACCGCACCCGGCACCGGTCACCGGGGGCGGCTGCCCGCAGTATCCAGCACTACGGCGCCGCGCGACACGGTGTTCACGATCACAGCTCGGTCCAGACGTTTTTCGGACCGCTCCGTGACCACACTTCCACTCTTCTAACCAGGGAACACGGCCTCGAACCCCCCACTCCGGGGCCGTCCGCGAGCCGGGGTCACACGGTGGACCGGGCGGCGGTCGATGTACACCCCCTCCGCCCCCTCGGGCGCCCCTGCCTCACCCCGGACACCCCCGCGCCACCCCGGTGCGCCCCCGGTGGTGTCATTGCGGCACGGCGAGTTCGAACCAGACGGTCTTTCCGCTCGTGCCGGGCCGGGTGCCCCAGCGGCGCGAGGACCCGGCGAGCAGCTGGAGTCCGCGCCCGCTCTCGTCCTCGGGCCGGGCGACGCGCTCGCGCGGCGGGTCGGGGAGCGGGTCGGAGACCTCGACCAGCAGGGAGTCGTCGGCGCCGGCCGGCCGGACGAGCCGTACGCCGATCGGTCCGGTGGCGTGCCGCAGCGAGTTGGTGACCAGCTCGCTCACCAGCAGCGCGGCGAGGTCGGCGACGCAGTCGAGGTCCCAGCCGTGCAACTGGCCGCGGACCGCGGTCCGGGCGCTGCGCACGGCGCCCGGTTCCGCGGGAAAGGTCCACTCGGCGCAGTCGCCATCGGTGTCGATCACGCCGATCACTTCCCAGGCCGCGAGCTGTCCGGATTCGTGGGGTTAATGGGCACATACCCGATAAGCGATGGCCAGTACCGTCCGGACCGTCGAAGTGTGGTCGAACGGCGTACTCGGTCCGGACGGCTGCCGGAAAGCGCGGAGGGGGACGGCCGCGTGAACGTGCGAGGGGGGACGGGCGCCGGAAAGCGTGGGCGGGGGCCCGTCTCGGTGAGGCTCCGCCGGAAAGCGCGGGGCGGGGGCCCGTCTCGGTGAGGCTCCACCGGAAAGCGCGGGGCAGGGGCCCGCCTCAGTGAGGCTCCACCGGAAAGCGCGGGGCAGGGGCCCGCCTCAGTGCGTCTCCGCCGCCATCCGCCCCTCGACCTCACGCACCGCCGGTACGTCCTGTTCCAGCCACGGCACGTCCCACAGCCGGGCCGGGGTCAGCCAGCGCAGCTCGTCGTGGTCCTGGAGGGGCCGGGGCGCGGGGGAGCCGGGGCGCAGCCGGGCGGTCCACACCCACAGGACGTACGGCTCGCGCAAGGGCCATTCGCCGGGCACGCGCGCCACCGTCTCGGCGTCCACGCCGAGTTCCTCGCGCAGTTCGCGCACCAGGGCGTCCTCGGGCCGCTCCCCCCGCTCGACCTTGCCGCCGGGCAGCTCCCAGCGTCCGGCCAGGTCGGTGGGCGCGCTGCGGCGCGCGGCGAGCAGGCGGCCGCCGTCGAGCAGGGCGGCGCCGACCACCACGGTCCGTTCCGTCATGGGCGTCATGGAGGGGAGCCTACGTGAGGCTCCGCGGGGCACGGCGGCGCCGGTCAGTCGCGGCCGCCCGCCCCGTTCTCCCCGTTCTGCCCGAGCCGCTCGACCATGTAGAGCTGCTTGTGCCCGCGGTCCTGGAAACTGTCGGCGATCTTCTGTGCCTCGGCGCGGGTCGCGTACCGGCCGACGCGGTAGCGATTGCCGTTGTCGTCCTGCCGTATGACGATCCAGGGCAGGGAAGCCGTGCCCTCACTCATGGTCCGCTCCGCCCCCATCGCGCCCTTCACCCTTTCCGGCACCACGGGACCCCCATCCCGTCCCGGACCCTTTCCGGGCCCCGCCTAAGGAAACCGCACTACGCATATGCCCGAGCGTACGCCCAACCTTTACGCAGCGAATACGCCTTTTCACAAAGAGGTACGCAAGCCGCCAGACCGGCGGGGGCGCGCGAGCACGAATGCGCCCCTGGGGAGACCTCCGGCCGACTCCGCCGGGAAACGGCGTCCACCTGCGAGGACGACCGGACCACGGCGCCCGCCGCGGGGCAGGTGAGCCGCCGTCACCGGCGCGAACACCCGCCGGACGGGACGGGGGTGTGCGCTACCTCACTCCCCGGCGCGCGAAACGGCGCCCGACACGGCCTACGACGCGCGGTACGGCCGTCACCGCACCGGCAGGTGGTACGCGACCCGGTACCGGTCCGCCGGGATCACCACGTCCGCGGTCTCCACCGGGCGCCCGGAGGCGTAGTACGTGCGCTGGACGACCAGGACGACATGGCCGGGGACGCCGCCGAGGAGGTGCAGTTCCTCGGCGAGACCGGGGCGCGCGCCGACCTCCTCGGTGACGTTGTCCACGATCACGTCGATGGCCCGCATGCGCTCGACCACGCCCATCCCGCCGAGCGGTCCCTCCTCGGGCAGCATCACCGGGGTGCGGCCGGTGACCGCGAGGGGTTCCCAGGAGGTGGAGAGCATCATCGGCTCACCGGCCTCGCGGAACAGGTACTTGGTGCGCATGACCCGCTCGCCGGTCTCGATCCCGAGCCGCTCGGCGATCGCGGCGCCGGCCTCGGTCTGCCGGCTGCTGGACTCCCAGGTGCCGCGCACCGCGGCGTCGGCCTGCTCCTGCCGGAAGGGGGTGGCGCCGCCGGCCGGGCGGTAGCCGGAGCGGGAGACCCGGCGCGGCACGGGCCGTTCGCGCACATACGTCCCCGAGCCGGAGCGGCCCTCGACCAGTCCCTCGGCCATCAGGACCTTGCGGGCCTCCAGGGCGACGGTGTCCGAGACGCCGTACTCCTCGCGGATGCGGGCCTGGGAGGGGAGCCGGGTGTGGGGCGGCAGTGAACCGTCGACGATCTTCTTGCGGAGATCACCCGCGACACGCAGGTACGCCGGCTGCTCACCGAAAGTCACTGGCCGCTCCCATCAGATTGTACAGACAGCAACAGCGTGGCAACCGTCGGTTGAGCCGTGCAAGCAAAGGCCAGAGAATCACTCGAAGTGATGAACGCGGGCAGGCAGCCCCTCACCCAGCACCTTCTCCCCCGCTCGCGCCCCCTTTCACACCTGCCGAGCGCCCCGGACAACTCCGGCCGCCCGAACGGCAGTCCGGGATCACCGGTACCGTGCCTCGTACGACTTGTCGCAGGTAAGCGGGACACAGGGGGCGGAATTGAAGCTGGGGAACGGGGTCGACGGCACCGTCGTACGCACGGTGAACGGACTCACCGCGCGGTGGGGCGCCACCGCGCGGGGCGGCACGGCGTTCTCCGCCGCCGGGGTCTGGCCCCTGCTGGCCCTCCTCGCGGACGGCGCCGCGGGCCCCGCCCGGCAGGAGCTGGCCGGGGCGCTCGGCGTGCCCGCGGAGCAAGCGGGCGCCCTCGCACGGGAGTTGCTCGCGGCCCTGGGCTCGGTGTCGGGCCTGGACGCGGCGCTCGGCCTGTGGACGCAGGCGGACCTGCTGCTGCGCGAGGAGTGGCTGGCCGCGCTGCCGCCGGGCGCGCACGGCGTGTTCGGGGAGGACCTCGTCACCGCGCAGGAACGGCTGGACCGCTGGGCGGCCGAGCGCACCGGCGGCCTGGTCGAGCGGATGCCGGTGACGCTGAACCGGCAGACGCGGATGGTGCTGGCGGGCGCGCTCGCCCTGCACACCACCTGGCGCCAGCCCTTCACCGAGCAGCCGCTCACCCCGGCGGCGGGCCCCTGGCAGGGCCGTACCCTGCGCGGGCTGCACCGGCGCAGCGTGCGCCCGGACCGGGTCGGCGTGGCGGGCACCCGGGACGGCTTCGTCACCGCGCTGACGGTCCCCGGCGACAACGGCATCGACGTCCATCTGGTGCTCGGCGAGGAGCGCATGACGCCGGGCCAGGTCATCGCCGCGGGCGTGGCCGTGGTGGAGCGCGCCCTCGCGCTCACGCCGGGCGGCGCCCTGCCGTACGGCGAGGTCGGGCCCGGACTGCGGGTGGAGCGGGAGCAGGCCCACACGCCGGAGCCGACCTCGCTGGACGTGCGGACGGTGGCGTACGAGGTGCGCGCGGACCACGATCTGCTGGCCCAGCCGGAGCTGTTCGGGCTGCGCTCCGCGACCGACGCGCGCTTCGGCCACTTCCCCGGCGTGAGCGCCCACCCGCTGACCGTCTCGGAGGCCCGGCAGTCGGCCGTGACCCGCTTCGGCGCGCTCGGCTTCCGCGCGGCGGCGGTGACGTCCGTGGCCATGGCTCCCGGTGGCGCCCCGCCCCAGTACCGCTACGAGACCACCGTCGTACGCGTCGCCTTCGACCGCCCCTTCGCCTTCCTCGCCGTCGACCGCGACTCCCGCCTGGTCCTCCTGTCCGGCTGGGTCACCGACCCCGCCCCGTACCCGGCACCGGCTTACGCGGGCACCCCCGGCGTGCGGCACCCGTGAAGCGGGACGGCGCCGGGCCGCCGGGCGCCGTCGTCCCCGCGGTGACTCCCCGAAGCTGCCGCCCCGGCCGCCGGTCGCGCGGCGGCGGTGGTCCTACCGTCAAGTTCGTCAGCCAGTGGGCGACTTGGGAAGGGACACACATGAACAAGGGACTTCGTACGGCGGCCGTGGCCGCGGCGCTGGTCGGCGGGCTCGCGGCGGCGGGCAGCGTGCCCGCGGCGGCGGCCACCCGGCCCGAGCGGATCACCTCGCACGAGCAGTTGTCGGCGAGCATCGCCAAGGCCGTCGCGGCCGAGAAGGAGAACGGCGCCGTCACCGACGGGGTCGTCGGCGGCATGGTGATGCTCAGCACCAGGTCCGTCGCCGGCGCCGACATCGTCCGCCCGGACTGCTAGGCCGGCGGGGGTGAGCACCGTGGACGGTTCCGGGGCGCAGCGGCCCCTCGACTGGTGTCCCTCCGGCGACGCAAGCCGCCCGGAGAGCGTGGTCCTCGGCGTCCGCTCCGGAGACGGCGGCGAGGTCGTCTACCTCGCCGATCCGGTCCCGGCGGCGGAGGTCCTGGGCAGCATCCCGGAGGGCATCGCGCCCAACCGGGTGCTGCGGTTCGCCTCGCACTGCACAGCGGAGTGCGCGAACCGGGTGGGCACGGCGTGCGGGCTGATCGAGCGCATGCGGGCCGTACCGGCGCAGGCCGAGGCCGAACCGCGGGCCGTACCACGGTGTCACCTGCGTCCGCACTGCAAGTGGTGGAACCAGGTCGGCGTCGAGGGCTGCCACCGCTGCCCCGCCGTCGTCACCCTCAACCCGCACGACGATCGGCTGAACGTGCTCGTCGCCGATCCCGAGACGACCCTGGAGCAGTTGGAGAGCTGGATGGCCGCGGCGGAGTGAGCCGCGGACGGACGAGACAGGGCCCCGAGCCGGGAACCGGCGCGGGGCCCGGCCCGTTGCTGCCGAGCCCCTTCCGGTGCTCCGGAGCGGGTCGCTTTGCCACTGGGGAACAGAGAGGGACTTCGATGGACGACTGGATACGGCGTTTCCACCCCGCCCCCGACGCCGCCGCCCGCCTGCTGTGCTTCCCGCACGCGGGTGGTGCGGCCGCCGCCTACCACCCCCTGTCGGCCGCGGTCGCCGGCCCGCTGGAGCCGTCGGTGGTGCAGTATCCGGGCCGCCACGACCGCTTCACGGAGCCGTTCGCCGAGCGGATCGAGGATGTCGTGGCCGCCGTGCTGGAGGCGCTGCCCGCGGATCCGGCGGGGCGGCCGCTCGTGCTGTTCGGGCACAGCATGGGCGCGCTGGTGGCGTTCGAGACGGCCCGTGCGCTGCGGGCGCGGGGCCGGACGCCCGCAGCCCTGTTCGTGTCGGGGCGCGGCGGCCCCTCGCTGCCGTTCGTCGCCCGGTGGCAGGGGTCGCCGTCGGACGCGGACCTGCTGGCGGAGCTGCGGCTGCTGGCCGGCACGGACGACGGTCTGCTGGCCGACCCGATGCTGCTGGAGCTGGTGCTGCCGGCCCTGCGCGCGGACTACGCGATGCTGGCCGCCTACTCCTACCGCCCCGGCCCCCGGCTGCGCTGCCCGGTGGTCGCGCTGACGGGGGACGCCGATCCGCGGGTGCCGGTGGCGGAGGTGGCGGCCTGGGAGCGGGAGACCGAGGGGCCGTTCACCACGCATGTGCTGCCCGGCGGGCACTTCTTCCTGGACGACCATCTGGCGTATGTGGCCGGGGCGTTGGGCTCGGCCTGCGTCTCCGCGTGAGGGCGCGGGAAAGGGGCCGGTGATCGCCACCGGCCCCTTTGCCATGCCCTACGGCCTCATGCCCCTGCGACCCCTCACGCGCTCTCGAACTCGCTGAGCAGCGCGTCCAGCGCGTCGTCGGGCTCTCTCGCCGCCACGATCCGCCGGGCCAGCTCGTCCAGCGCCAGTTCCTCCAGGAACAGGGTGAGCGGCACGTCGATGCCGAAGTCGTCGCGCAGGCAGCCCACGAGGTGGACGGCGGCGAGGGAGTCACCGCCCGCGGCGAAGTACGTCATGCCCGGATCGGCGGTGTCGTCGAGACCGAGGGTTTCCAGGAGGAGGGCGCGGACGGCCTCTTCGCGGGACACCGGTTCCGGCGCGGGCGGTTCCGCGGCGGCCGGCCCGGCGGACGCCGGTTCCCCCGTGGTGCGTGCCGGGTCCAGGCCGAACGCCCCGTAGTGCTCCCCGCCGAACGGGTACGTCGGCAGCGAGACCCGGCGGCCCCGGCCGGGCCAGGGCAGCTCCTGTTCCCGCAGCCACGCCTCGCCGATCGCGCGCAGACCGTCCGGACCGTCCGGGACCGGCGCCGTGCCGCCCGCCGCCAGTGCGTCGAGGTGGTCCGCCGCCCGTGCGCGGTCGGCGGCCAGGACGTAGGCGCGGACGGCGAGCGGGGTGCGGCCGAAGCGGAGGGTGTGGGCGGTGTCGGCGAGGCTGGGGGCGTCCGGGGCGCGCAGCGCGCCGGCGAGCCGGCCGGCCAGGGCCCGCAGGGCGTCCTCGGTGTGGGCGGACAGCAGCAGCACCTCGGGGCCCGGCGCCGCCGTATCCCGGTCGGCGGGCGGTGCCTCCTCCAGCACGACGTGCACATTGGTGCCGCCGATGCCGACCGAGCTGACGCCGGCCCGGCGGGGGCCGTACTCCGGCTCGGGCCAGGGCTCGGCCTCGGTGACGAGGTGGAACGGCGAGCCGTCCAGGGCGAGTCCGGGGTGCGGCCTGCCCGCCCCGGCGGTCGGTGCGATGACGGCGTGCTCCAGCATCAGGACGGTCTTGATGAGCCCGGCCACGCCCGCGGCCGCGTCCAGGTGGCCGATGTTCGCCTTCACCGAGCCCAGGCCGATGGCGCCGGTGCCGAGGGCGCCCTTGAACGCGGCGGTCGCGGCGCTCGCCTCGATCCGGTCGCCGAGCGTGGTGGCCGTACCGTGTGCCTCCAGGTACTGGGCGTCGGCCGGGTCCAGGCCCGCCGTCGTCCACGCCTCCACGATGGCGGCGGTCTGCTGGTCGACGCCGGGCGCGGTGAAGCCGACGCGGCCGGCGCCGTCGTTGGTGACGGCGCTGCCCCGGATGACGGCGCGCACCGGGTCGCCGTCGGCGAGGGCGTCGGCGAGGCGGCGCAGGACGACCACGCCGACGCCGTTTCCGGGCACGGTGCCGCCGGACGCCTCGTCGAAGGGGCGGCAGCGGCCGTCGGCGGAGAAGATCCCGCCCTGGTAGTGGACGTAGCCGCGGGCGCGGACGGTGTCGACCGCGACGCCGCCCGCCAGCGCGGTGTCGCAGTCGCCGAGCAGCAGCGCCTGGCAGGCCAGGTGGACCGCGGTCAGGGAGGTGGAGCAGGCGGTCTGCACGGTGAGGCTCGGACCGTCCAGACCCAGACGGTAGGAGATCCAGGGCGCGAGGAACTCCCGGTCGGTGAGGATGCGCACCTGGAGCGCGCCGATCCGCGCGGCGAGGGCGGGGTCGGTCTGGGCGGCCAGCATGTGCTCGGTGACGCCGCCGCCCACGTAGACACCGGTGCGGGCCGGGGCGGCGAGCGGATCGTGGCCGGCGTCCTCCAGGGCGGCCCAGGCGGTCTGGAGCAGCAGCCGGTGCTGCGGGTCGAGGGCGGCGGCCTCGGTGCGGTGGAAGCCGAACAGGCCGGCCTCGAAGCGGTCGGCGTCGGCGAGGACGCCCTTGGCGGGCACGTAGTCGGGGCCCCGGACCTCGTCCGGGTCGGCGCCGTCGGCGAGGAGCTGCGCCTCGGTGAAGTCGGTGATGGAGGTGGTCCCGGCGAGGAGGTTGCGCCAGTACGCGCCGAGGTCGGGGGCGCCGGGGAAGCGGCCGCTCATGCCGATGACGGCGATGGCGGAGTCGAGGGTCTCGGGGGCTGCGGTGTCGGTCATCGGAGGGTGCCTTTCCGGGTGCGGAGTCCTCGTGCGGCGGTGCGCCGCTGGTGTCGGTCACGGCCGCGGGCGGCGGCGTCGGCAAGGTCGCCCTGCTCCGCCGCGCCGGCCTCGTCGAGGCGGGCGGCGAGGGCGGCGACGGTGGGGTGGCGGAACAGGTCGACCAGGGTGAGCCCGCCGTCCGCGCCGGCGTCGCGCAGGGCGGACAGGACGCGCAGCAGGCGGACCGAATTGCCGCCCAGCTCGAAGAAGTTGTCGTGGACGCCGACCCGGTCCATGGTCAGGACGCGGGCCCAGACGTCCGCGACCAGGCGTTCGGTCGCGGTCCCCGCGGCCGTCATCCGCGATGCCGGGCCGCGGCGGGTGACCGCCGGTTCGGGCAGCCGGGCGCGGTCGACCTTGCCGTTGCCGTTCAGCGGCAGTTCCGCGAGGCGGACGAACACCTCGGGGACCATGAAGGCCGGCAGCCGCTCGGCGAGGTGGGCGCGCAGGGCGCCGTCGCCGGGCGGGGCGGCCGCGTCGCGGCACACCAGGTAGGCGGCGAGCCGCTGGTCCTCGCCGGTGCCGCGCACGGTGGCCGCCGCGACGCGCACGTCCGGGTGGGCGGCCAGCAGCGACTCGATCTCGCCCAGTTCGATGCGTACCCCGCGCAGCTTGACCTGGAGATCGCCGCGGCCCAGGTAGGTCAGCACGCCGTGCGCGTCGAGGCGGCCGAGGTCGCCGCTGCGGTACATGCGGGTGCCGGGGGCGCCGTACGGGTCGGCGACGAAGCGCTCGGCGGTCAGTCCGGGCTGCCCGATGTAGCCGCGGGCGAGTCCGGCGCCGGTGATGTAGATCTCGCCGGTGACGCCGACCGGGACGGGGCGCAGCCGCTCGTCCAGGACGTAGGCGCGGCTGCCCGCGACCGAGCGGCCGAGTACGACGGGGTCGCCGGGGGTCAGCTCGGCGGTGTGCGAGTAGACGGATACCTCGCTCGGGCCGTAGGCGTTGACGATCCGCCGGCCCTCCTCGTGCAGCCGGGCCACGAGTTCGGCGGGGCAGGCCTCGCCGCCGACCGCGATGGTGCGCAGGTCGGGGAGCCGGCCCTCGATGGCGGGCAGCAGCATGGCGGCGGACGGGGGCAGGAACACGTAGGTGATGCGGGAGTCGCGCAGCCGGTGCAGCAGGGCCTCGCCGAGCCGTTCGTCCTCGGCGGGTACGTGCAGTTCGGCGCCCGCGACCCAGGGGAAGAACAGGTCGGAGACGGCGACGTCGAAGCCGAACGCCACGAACTGGAGCACCCGGTCGGCGGCCGTCACCGGGAAGGAGTGGCGCACGGCCGCGGTCAGGTTGACCAGGGAGCGGTGTTCGACGGCCACGCCCTTGGGGCGGCCGGTGGAGCCGGAGGTGAACAGGACGTAGGCGAGGTCGCGGGGGCCGGGTGCCGGGCCCTCGGCGACGGGCGGGGGTTCGGCCGGGTCGGTGCGGTCGACGCGCAGGGTGGGCACGCCGAACGCCGCGGCCCGGTCGGCGGTGGCCTCGGCGGTCAGCAGCAGGGCGGTGCCGGAGCAGTCGAGCATGTAGCGCAGCCGGTCGTCCGGGTGGGCCCCGTCGAGGGGTACGTAGGCGCCGCCCGCGCGCAGCACCGCGAGGGCGGCGATGCCCTGGTCGGCCGAGCGGGGCAGGAGCAGTCCGACCCGGCGGCCGGGGCGGACCCCGGCGGCGCGCAGCCGGGCCGCCAAACCGTCCGCTTTTCCGAGGAGTTGGCGGTAGGTGAGCCGGCGCGTGCCGTGCACGAGCGCCGTGGCGTCCGGGCGGGCGGCGGCGGCATCGGCGATCAGGTCGGGGACCAGGCGGTCGGCGGGGGCGGCCTCGGCCAGGCGGTCGTTCTGCGCGACGAGCAGGCGCCGTTCGTCCTCCCCGACCGCGGCGAGGCCGGACAGCGGGGCGTCGGGGTCGGCGAGGAGGCCGTCCAGGAGGCCGGTGAAGGTGCGGGTCCAGCGGCGTACGGTCGCCGCCTCGAAGAGGTCGCTGCGGTGGATGAACTGGGCGGCCAGCTCCTCCCCCCAGCGTTCCACGTGCAGATGGAAGTCGAACTTGGCGGTGTCCAGGACGAGTTCGAGCCGCCGGGTGTCGGCGCCGGCCAGGTCGAGGGTGAGGGCGGTGTCGTCGTCGTAGGAGAAGACGACCTGCACGACCGGGTCGTGGCCGCTCTCGCGGACCGGGGCGAGGGCGTCGACCACCGCCTCGAACGGGGCGTCCTGGTGCGGGGCGGCGGCGCGCAGGGCGGTGCGGATCCGTGTGGTCAGCTCGCGGAAGGAAGGGTCGCCGCTCGCATCGACGCGCAGGGCGAGGGTGTTGGCGAGCATGCCGACGGTGTGCTGGAGGTCGGGGTGC
The DNA here is from genome assembly GCF_056435325.1 of Streptomyces sp. NPDC043952. Classification (NCBI taxonomy): domain Bacteria; kingdom Bacillati; phylum Actinomycetota; class Actinomycetes; order Kitasatosporales; family Streptomycetaceae; genus Streptomyces; species Streptomyces sp. NPDC043952. The sequence continues at coordinate 31,358 of NZ_JBWKES010000037.1, read as the reverse complement.
TCGCGGCCGGACACCGGGTAGCCGATGACGAGGTCCGCGCGGCCGCTCAGCCGGGCGAGGAAGGCGGCGTAGGCGGCGAACAGCGCCATGAAGGGCGTCGCCCCGCAGGCCGCGGCGGCCTCGGCGAGCCGGGTCCGGGTGGCGGCCGGCAGCAGGAAGCGGGCGGCGGCGCCGTCCGTGCCGCGCACCGCGGGCCGCGGCCGGTCGGCGGGCAGCTCCAGGGTGGCGGGGGCGCCGCGCAGAGTCTCCACCCAGTGCCGTACGGCGCTCTCGTGCTCCCCCGCCGCCTGGCGTGCGCGCCGCCAGACGGCGTAGTCCGGGAACTGGAGCGGCGGGCCCGGCGGGCTGTGCACTGCCCCGGCCGCCTCGTCCCGGTAGGCGGCGCCCAGCTCGTCCAGGACGATGCCGAGCGACCAGCCGTCGCAGATCAGGTGGTGGGCGACGAGCAGGATGCGGTGGGTGCCGTCGTCGAGGGCGTGCACCGTGCAGCGCAGCAGGGGTCCGGTGGCCGGGTCGAAGGGGCGGGCGGCTTCCTGCCGCAGCAGGGTGTCCGACCGGTCGGCCGGTACCCCGTGCGCGACGGTGAGCGCGGCGGTCCCGGCGGCCCGTACCAGCTGGGTCTGGGTGCCGTCCGGGGCGGTGCGGAAGACGGTGCGCAGCGACTCGTGCCGGGCGGTCAGCAGGTCGAGGGCGCGGCCGAACGCGGCGATGTCGAAGGGTCCGGTGACGGCGAAGGCCGCGGGCACGTTGTACTGCGCGGTGCCCGGATGCAGCTGGTCGAGGACGAGCAGCCGGCTCTGCGCGTCGGAGACGGGGAACTCGTACGCCTCGTCGGGGGCCGGCGGGACGAGGGCAGGGGTGTCGTGGGTCATCGTTCGCTCCCCCGGAGGGTGGATTCGAGGACCGCGGCGACGCGTGCCGCCGGGTCGGGCTGGAGTACCTGGCTGTGGGCGCAGGCGAGTTCGTGCACGTCGAGGGCGGCGGCCACGGGCCGCCAGGCCGCGGCCTTCTCCGCGGTGGTGACGTGGGCCCGGTGGGTCGCGGAGAACAGCGTGAGGGTGCCGTCGTAGCGGGACGGGCGCCAGGCTCGGGAGAGGTGGATGTGCTGGTTGCCCGCGTCGGTCATCGCGTGCAGCACCCGGTCGTCGAGGGCGGCGAGCGGGCTGTCCCCGGCGCGGACCACCGCGAACGCCTCGGCGCGGCCGAAGGGCGCGGGGGGCAGCGGGCGCCCCGGAGCGTGGGCGTTGAGCAGCACCCGCAGCGTCTCCCGCTCGGTGACGTCCGCCGGCAGCCGGGGCGTGCCGGGCGCCTGGGGCATCGTGTCCAGCACGCCCAGCAGCCGCACCTCCTGTCCGGCCGCGCGCAGGTGTACGGCGATCTCCTGGGCGACGAGGCCGCCGAAGGAGCGGCCCAGCAGGGCGTACGGCCCCTCGGGCACCAGGGCGCGGATCCGCTCGGTGTACATCTGCGCCAACTCGGTGAGAGTGAGCGGGAGTTCGTGCCCGGTGAGCGCGGGGCTCTGCAAGGCGTGCACCGGGCGGCCGGGGTGCAGGTGCGGGAGGAGGGCGGCGAAGGACCAGCCGAGGCCGAGGGCGGGGTGGACGCAGAAGAGAGGGGTGCCCGTGCCCGGCCGGAGGGTGAGCAGCGGGGCCAGGTCGGCGCCGGGTGCGGGGGCGGGGGCGGTGCGGGTGGCGAGCAGGGCCGGGGTCGGGGCGGCGAACAGGGCGGCGAGCGGCACCCCGGCCCTGGCGGCCAGGCGCAGCGCGGTCAGGGAGTGGCCGCCGGCCGCGAAGAAGTCGGTGTCCGGGTGGACTGCGGGGTCGCCGAGGACCTCCGCGAACAGCGCGCACAGGTGCCGTTCGCGCTCGTCGCGCGGGGCGCGGGTGGCACGGCCGCCGGACGCGGCGCCGGCCGGCTCGGGCAGTGCGGCGCGGTCCGTCTTGCCGTGCCGGGTGAGCGGTACGCCAGCGATCCGGGCCCATACGGAGGGGAGGTGGTGGGAGGGGAGCCGCTGAGCCGCGAACTCACGCACCCTGGCGAGGAGTTCGGGCCACCCCTCGCCGGTGTCCGGCTCCGGCACCAGCCAGGCGGCCAGCCGTTTGCCGCCGGTGGCGTCCGGGCGTGCGGCGACGACCGCCCGCCGTACCCCCGGACAGCCGGCGAGGACGGATTCCACCTCGGCCGGTTCGATGCGTACGCCGCGCACCTTGAGCTGGTCGTCGGCGCGGCCCCGGAAGGCGAGGGCGCCGTCGCCGCGCCATGCCGCCAGGTCGCCGGTGCGGTACATGCGGCTGCCCGGCGGCCCGTAGGGGTCGGCGACGAAGCGTCCCGCGGTCTCGTCCGGGCGGCCCAGATAGCCGTGGGCCAGGCCGGTCCCGGCCAGGTACAGCTCGCCGGTGCCGCCCTCGGGGACCGGGCGCAGCAGGCCGTCCAGGACGTAGGCGCGGGTGTTGTCCAGCGGGCGGCCGACGGGGATCGCGCCGGGGCCGCCGTCGGTGGTGTGGGCGGTGGCGAAGACGGTCGTCTCGGTGGGGCCGTACCCGTTGACGACGGTGACGCCCGGACAGTGCGCCCGCAGGCGGGCCACGGCGGCGGGGTCCAGCACATCGCCGCCCGCCCAGATCTCGCTGAGCCCGGCGGGCGCGTCCGGCGCGATCTCGGCGACGGTGCGCAGGAGTTCGGGCGTGAGGAACAGCGCGGTGATCCCCCGCCCGGCGATCACACGGCGCAGCAGGCCGGGGGTGACGGGGCCGGGCGGCGCGACGACGACCGTGCCGCCGTTCAGGAGCGGCACCCACACCTCGTACGTCGCCGAGTCGAAGGTGTAGGGGGCGTGCGCCAGCACCCGGCGGTGGGCCCCGCCCCGGTAGCGGGCGTCGGCGGCGAGCTCGGCGACGGCGCGGTGCGGGACGACGACACCCTTGGGTTCGCCGGTGGAGCCGGAGGTGTACAGGACGCAGGCGGGGGCGCCGGGGTGGGTCCGCGGCAGGGGCGGGGCGGCGAGCGGCCCGGTCCCCCGGACGTCCAGCACCCTTGTCTCGTACGGCGGTTGGTACGACATCCCGTCCTCCGCCGCTCCCTCCGGTGGCGCGGTCAGGGTCAGCCGGACGTGTGCCGCCCGCGCCAGCCGGGTCAGCCGGTCGGCGGGCTGGGCCGGGTCCAGCGGGAGCCAGCAGGCGCCCGCCTTGAGCACGGCGAGTTGGGCCACGACCACGGCCGGGGAGCGGGGTATGAGGAGGGCGACGGTGTCGCCGGGGGCCGTGCCCGCCGCGATCAGACGGGCGGCGAGGGCGTCGGAGGCCGCGTCCAGGGCGGCGTAGGTGAGGGTCCCCTCGTCCGACTCGACGGCCGGGGCGTCGGGGGTGCGGGCGGCCTGCGCGGCGAACCGGCCGGTGACGGTGGCAGGCCGGGCCTCGGGCCGCAGGGGGCCGGTGGCCAGGTCGAGCAGCCGGCGCCGCTCGTGCGGCGGCAGGACGTCGAGGCGGTCCACCGGCCGGTGCGGATCGCGGGCCAGTTGCTCCAGGGCGCGGACCATGCGGCCGGCCAGCGCGGACGCCGACAGGCCCCGGCGGCAGCCGAGCGACAGCCACAGCCGCTCACCGCCGGCGACGGTCAGCGTCACCGGGTAGTGGGTGGCGTCCGCGACCTGATGCAGGGCCACCTCGTCGGGGCCCGGCTCGTCCTCGCGGCGCTGCGGAAAGTTCTCGAAGGCGAGTACCGAGTCGAACAACTCGCCCGTCCCCGCGAGGCGTTGCACGTCGGCCAGCCGGGCGTGCTGGTAGTCGACCAGCCGGGACTGCTCCTCCTGGAGGCGGACCAGCAGCTCGGCCGCGCTCTCGCCGGTGCGCAGCCGGACCCGTACCGGGAGCGTGTTGACGAACAGGCCCACCATGCGCTCGACGCCGGGCAGGTCGTGCGGGCGCCCGGAGACGACCGCGCCGAAGACCAGGTCACGGGCCCCGGTGGTCCGGGCGAGGACGAGCGCCCAGGCCGCCTGGACGAGGACGTTGAGGGTGACGCCGGTCTCCGCGGCGCGCCGGACGAGGGCGGCGGTCACGTCGGCGGGCAGTTGGACGCGGGCACGGTCGGCGGGCAGTTGGACGCGGGCACGGTCGACGGAGGCGGCGGTGTCGGGGGATGTGCCGGCGGCGGTGTGGTCGGTGGGGGCGGCGGGGGATGTGTGGTCGGCGGTGGCGGGGGTTTCCGGGGGTGCGAGCGGCGCGGGGGGCTCGAAGCCCGCGAGGGCCTCGGCCCAGGCCGCCTCCGCTTTGTGCCGGTCCTGCCGCGCCAGCCAGGCCAGGTGGTCGCGGTAGGAGGCGGCGGGCGGCAGCGGGCGGCCCGCGACCAAGGCGGCCAGCTCGGCCTCCAGGATCGGCATGGACCAGCCGTCGAGCAGGATGTGGTGGAAGGTCAGCAGCAGTTCGGCGCCGGTGTCGTGGCGGGCGAGGGTGGCCCGCAGCAGGGGCGGCCGGGCGGGGTCGAAGCGCCGGGCCGCGTCCGCCGCCAGCAGCCCTCGCATGCGCCCGGCCGTCTCCTCGGGGCCGAGACCGGTGAGGTCGGCCTGCCGCCAGGGCAGCCGTACCGCACTCGGGATGATCTGCACGGGCCGGTCGAGGTGTTCGTGGCGGAAGCAGGCGCGCAGGTTGGGGTGGCGCCGCAGCAGCTCCGTCACCGCCGCGCGGACGCGTTCCGGCTCGATGCCCGCGCCGATCCGGAACCGGGCCTGCACCAGATAGGGATCGGGTCCCGTCGGCTCCCGCAGCGTGTGGAAGAGGAGTCCTTCCTGGGCCGGGGACAGCGGCAGGACGTCCTGGATCCGGGCGTTCACCGGCCCGCCTCCCCGTCCCGGAGGCCGTCGAAGCCGTCGTGGCTGTCGGAGCCGTCGAAGCCGTCGGATTCGTCGTCGAGACCGAAGTCGCCCCCGAAGTCCAACTCCTTTTCCATTCGCGCGAGTTGGTCGATCTCCAGGTCGACCAGCGGGAAGTCGGACGGCGTGTGTCCGGCGTCCGCGCCGTCGCCGGTGTCCGTCACGAGCGCGGCGAGTTCCCCGGCCCACAGCCGGACCAGCTCGCGCACGTCGTCCTCGGTGAGCACGCCCCGCGCGTACGAGAAGGTGGCCTCCAGGCGCGGTGCGTCCTCCGCGCCCCTGGCGAGGACGTCGATCTCCAGGGCGTGGCCGACCGGCACCGCGTCCGGTCCGGAGTCGAGGAGCCGGCCGCCGGCCGCGTCGTCCCCGGCGAACCGGCCCAGATAGGCGAAGCGGACGTCGGGCACGGGCAGCGCGGCCAGCGCGGGGCCCGCCTCGGGGTGCAGGTGGCGCAGCAGGCCCCAGCCGAGTCCCGCGGACGGCACCGCCCGCAGCTGCTCCTTGACCTGCTTGAGCGCCGCAGCTCCGGTGTCCGTGCCGAGGTCGAGGCGGACGGGGTACTGGGTGATGAACCAGCCGACGGTGCGCGAGACGTCGACGGGCGCCGACAGCGCCTCGCGGCCGTGCCCCTCCAGGTGGAGCAGGAGGGCGGTGCCGGTGCCGCGGCGGCGGACGGCGGCGCGGACCAGGGCGGTGAGCAGGACGGCGTCGGCGCCGCAGTGAAAGGACTCGGGGAGGGTGACCAGGACGGAACGGGTCAGCGCGGCATCCAGCTCGACGGTGACGGCATCACGGTGCGGCGCGACGACCGGACCGGTGGTCACCGACGACTCCGGTGCCGGACCGGTGGTCACCGACGACTCCGGTGCCGGGGCCGGACCGGTGGTCACCGACGACTCCGGTGCCGGGGCCGGACCGGTGGTCACCGACGACTCCGGTGCCGGGGCCGGACCGGTGATCGCCGACGGCGCCAGGGCCGGACCCGTGGCCGGGAGCGGTGCCAGGGACGGGCCGGCGTCCGGTGCGGGCAGCAGCCGGTCCTGGCCGGCGTCGGCCAACCGGCCGGTCCACCAGTCCAGTTCGGCCGTCGCCCGGTCCGCCTCGGCGGGCAGCAGACTCGCCCACCGGGCGAACGAGGCACCCGGCTCCACCGGCGGCTCGGCGCCCGCGAGCGCCTGCGCCAGTTCATGCCCCAGCACCCGCCAGGAGATCCCGTCGACGGCCAGATGGTGCACGAGGAGCAGCAGCAGGCCGTCCCTGCCGGGCCCGGCGTCGAACCAGAGCGCCCGCACCATCTCGCCCCGCTCCGGGTCGAGTACGGCCGTACGCGCCGACTCCCCGGCGAGGTCCGCCGGTTCGGCGCCGGCCGGGACGGCGATCCGCCGCACGGTGACGGCGGCGGGCCCGGTCTCCAGTTCCCAGTCGGTCCACTCCTCGTGCCGTATCAGCCGCATGCGCAGGGCGGCGTGCCGGTCGGCCAGCGCGGTGACGGCCGTACGGACCCGGTCCTCGTCGATGCCGTGCGGGGCGGGAAAGGCCATGGACTGGATGAACCGGCCCGGCGGCGCGTGCCGTTCGCGCCACCAGTGCATGACCGGGGTGAGCGGGAAGCGGCCCTTGGCCGGGCCGGGTCCTTCGGGCTGTTCGGGCGCCGCCGCACGGGCCGTCAGGGCCAGCCGGGCCGGGGTGCGGGCGGTGAAGACGTCCCTGGGGGCGAGCAGCAGACCGGCGGTCGCGGCGCGGGCGGCGAGCTGGATGGCCATGATGCTGTCGCCGCCGAGCCGGAAGAAGTCCGCGTCCGCGTCCGCCGGGGGCGGTTCGGTGCCGAGGACCTCGCGGTACAGGGTGCGCAGGGTCTGTTCGGCGGTGGAGGCGGCGCGCGGCGCGGCCGGGGACGCGGCCGCGGCGCGGGGGGCGGGTGCGGGCAGCGCGGCCTTGTCGATCTTTCCGCCGGGGGTCAGCGGGAACGTGTCGAGGACGACCACGTCGGCCGGGACCAGGGCGGCGGGCAGCCGCTCGGCCGCGTGGGCGAGCAGGGTGTCCGGGTCCGGGGTGCGGCCGGGGGCCGGGACGACGTAGCCGATCAGCTGCGGGCTGCCCGCCGGGCCCGTGCGGACGAGGACCAGCGAGCGGCCGACGGCGGGGTGTTCGCCGAGGGCGGCCGCGATCTCGGCGGGCTCCACCCGCAGGCCGCGCAGTTTCACCTGGTCGTCGGTGCGGCCCAGGTAGTGCAGGGTGCCGTCGTCGTCCTGCCGGGCGAGGTCGCCGGTGCGGTACATGCGGGCGCCGGGAGGGCCGTAGGGGTCGGCGACGAAGCGTTCCGCGGTCCCCGCGGGGCGGCGCAGATAGCCGTCGGCCAGGGGGCCGGCGAGGTACAGCTCGCCGGGAGTGCCCGGCGGGACCGGGCGCAGCCGGGCGTCGAGCAGCCGTACGAAGGTGCCGGCCAGCGGGCGGCCCAGGGGCGGGCCCGCCGTGCCGGGGCCGGGGACGAGCGGCTCGGACAGGGTGACGGCCACCGTCGCCTCGGTGGGGCCGTACGCGTTGTGCAGCCGGCGGCCCTCGGCCGTCCAGCGCCGCAGCAGCTCCGGCGGGCAGACCTCCGCGCCGACCGCGAGCACCTTCAGGTCCGGGTAGGCACCGGCCGGGACGGTGGCCAGCACGGAGGGCGTCGTCATGACCGCGGACACCCGCCGCCCGGTCAGCACCCCTCCCAGGTCCTCGCCCACCAGCGGCCCGGCCGGCGGCAGTACGAGGGTCGCGCCGGAGCCGAAGGCCATGCACAGGTCGGCGACCGAGATGTCGAAGACCGGCGGCCCGAGCTGGAGTACCCGGTCGGCGGCGCCCAGCCCGAGCCGGTCCGCGAGCGAGCGCGCGAGGGCGGCCAGGCCCCGGTGCGGGACGACGACGCCCTTGGGGGTGCCGGTGGAGCCCGAGGTGTGGATGACGTAGGCGGGGGCGGCGGGGTCGGGGGCGGGCGCGGTCAGCGGCTCGGCGTCGTACGCCTCCGGGCCGAGGACCAGCACCGGCGATCCGGCGGCCGCGGCCCGTGCGTCGGCCGCGACGACCAGTACGGGGCTCGTGTCGGCCAGCGTCCGGCGCAGGCGTTCGGCGGGCTGCTCGGGGTCGAGCGGAAGGTACGCGGCGCCGGTGCGCTGGACGGCCAGCGCGGCCACCGGCCAGTCCGTGCCCCGGCCGAGGAGGAGCGCCACGAGGCGTCCGGGCCCGGCCCCGTTGCGGGCCAGGGTGGCGGCCAGCCGGTCGATCCGGTCGGTGAGCCCGCGGTACGACAGGACGCACTCGCCGGTGTCCAGCGCGGGCGCGTCCGGGGTCAGCCGGGCCTGGCGGGCCACCAGCTCGGGCAGCGAGGCGGGCGGTACCGCGGTGGGTCCCGCGCACTGGGCGAGCAGGCGCGCGCGCAGCCGGGCGGGCACGATGTCGAGGTCGCCGACCTCGCGCGCGGGGTCGGCGGTGACCTGTTCGAGCAGTTCGACGTAGCACTCGGCCCAGCGCGCCACCGCCTCGGGCGAGAAGGTGTCCGTGCGCACCTCGAAGCTGCCGATCATCGCGTCGCCGCTGTCCTTGACCACCCCGACGAGGTCGTGCTCGCCGCCGGTGTGGATGCGTTCCGGCTCGGCGAACTCACGTACGGCGGAGACGCTCGGCTGCTGGGTGAGGTGCATGAAGACCCACTGGAACAGCGGGGAGCGGCCGAGGCTGCGTTCGGGCGCGGCGGCGGCGACGATCCGGCCGACCGGGAGGTCGGCGTTGGCGACGAGGTCGGGGAAGTCGGCCGCGAAAGCGGCGAGCAGTCCGCTGAAGGAGCTGTCGGGGCGGACCCGCCAGCGGGTGGGCACGGCATTCATGACGTAGCCGATGACGCGTTCCAGGCCCTTGGCGGCCCGGTTGGCGACGGGGGTGCCCAGGACCATGTCCTCGGCGCCGGTGACCCGGTGGGCGAGGACGGCGAACGCGGCCATCAGGACGCCGTAGACGGTGGTGCCCGAGCGGCGGGCCAGGGCGCGGACGGCGGCGGCGAGGCGGGCGTCGAGGTCGAAACCGATGTGCACGATGCCGTCGGGGTCGTCGCGGCCGGGGCCGGCGGTGCCGTGTCCGGGCGCGGTGCCGTGTCCGGGGGCGGTGAGCGGGCCGGGCGGGTCCGCCAGGTAGCGGCGCCAGAAGGCGAGGCGTTCGCCGAACACGCCGGACTCCTCCAACTCGCCCTGCCAGGCGGAGAAGTCGGCGTACTGGACGGCGGGGCGGGTGAGCGTGGGCTCGGTGCCGTCGCGGTAGGCCAGGTAGGCCTCGGCGAACTCGTTCTGGAGGACGTCGAAGGACCACCAGTCGGCGATGGCGTGGTGCACGCCGAGCATCAGGGTCGTACGGCTGTCGTCGACGCGGACGAAGCGGCCGCGGATCAGCCGGCCGCCCGCCAGGTCGAAGGGGCGCCGGCGGAAGGCGTCGAAGGCCCGGTGCACCGGGACGCCGGTGCCGCGCAGGTCGTCGTGTTCCAGGACGAAGGGCCCGGTGTCGGGGAAGTCCACGGCGAGTTCGCCGTCGGGGGCGGCGGTGACGCGGGTGCGCAGGATGTCGTGGTGCCGCTGGACGAGGGTGAGCGCGGCCTCCAGATGGGCGGGGTCCACGGGGCCCTCGAAGTGGTAGGCGCAGCACAGGTTGAGGGCGGGGGTGCCGGGATACAGCGACTCGTACGCCCACAGGTCCTGCTGGGCGGGACTGAGCCGGACCGGCCGGGCCGGGTCGCGCGGCGGGACGACGGCGGGCACGTCCCGCACGCGCCCGCTCTCCACCAGCCTGCGCAGCAGCCCGACGCGCTGTTCGGCGCCGAGCGCGCTGAACCGCTCGGCGAGGGAGGCGGAGGCGGCGGGCCGCGCGCTCCGAGGCCCTTCGGGCGCCGCGGGCTCCCGGTGCTCCCCGGCCCCGGCGTTCCGCGTTGCCGTTGCCGTTCCCGTTGCTGTTCCCGTTGCCGTTCTTGTTCCCGTTCCGGCGCGGACTGGGGCGGTCATGACAGGTTCTCCTTCAGTTCGGCCAGCCGGTGCAGGCTCGTGAGCACGTCGTCGGTGCCGAGGCCGAAGTCGACGAAGCAGGCGACCTCGTCCACGCCCAGCTCCGCCAGATCGGCGAGCATCTTGGCGCAGTGGCCGGGCGAGCCCAGCAGGCTGCCCCAGCTCAGGTAGCGCTCGAACGCGAACTCCGCGAGCAGCGCGGTCTTCTCCTCGGTGAGCGCCGCGGTGCCGGCGTCGGCGGTGCGGTTGGCGGAGGTCTGGCGGAGGTAGGAGGCGAGGTAGGCCTTCAGCGGGGCGGCGGCCAGGCGCCGTACCTCCGAGTCGTCGGCGCCGACGTAGGTGTGCGCCATGAGCGTCACCCGGCCGTGCGCGTCGGTGCCGCCCTGGTCGGGGGCGGCGGCGCAGGCGGTGCGGTAGCGGGCGATGCGGTCGGCGAGGTCGTCCCGGCTCTGCCCGACGGTCGCGCCGAGCACCCCGCAGCGCAGCCGCCCGGCCGCCTCCCAGGTCTCGGGGTTGCCGGACGTGGTGATCCACAGCGGCAGCGCGTCCTGCACGGGCCGCGGCTGGGGCAGCACGCTCACCGGATTGCCCGTGCCGTCCGGGAATTCGGCGCTCTGCCCGGCCCACAGCGAGCGCAGCAGGGGCACGGTGTCCAGGGTGCGGGCGCGGCGGTCGGCGTAGTTGCCGGGCGCGAGCGCGAAGTCGGCGGAGTGCCAGCCGGTGGCGACCGACAGGCCCACCCGGCCGTGCGAGAGGTTGTCCACGACCGCCCAGTCCTCGGCGACCTTGAGCGGGTGGTGCAGCGGCAGTACGACGCTGCCCGCGCGGATGCCGATGCGCTCGGTGGCCATGGCGAGGGCCGCGCCGAGCACCGGCGGGCTGGGGAAGACCTGCCCGACCTGCTGGAAGTGGCGTTCGGGCGTCCACAGGGCGTGGAAGCCGAGCCGGTCGGCGGTACGGGCGACGGTGAGGATGTCCTCGTAGGTGCGTTCGTGCCGCACCTGGCCGCCGGCGGTGCTGTCCGCACCGAAGAACATCACGCTGAGGTCCACTGCCGCTCCTCCTGCTTCGCGCCGCCGCGGTGGGGGGCGGTCGTCCGGGCTGTCGTGGGTGTCTGGGTGTTCTGCGCGTTCTGGGTGTTCTGGGTGTTCTGGGTGTTCTGGGGGCCGCGCGGGACGCGGGGTGCGCGGGGGATCGGAGCCATGGCGGGGCGCGGGCCGGCCGCGGGGGCCGCCAGCTCGGCCGCGAGGGCGGCGACGGTGGGCGCGGCGAACAACTGCGCCGCGGTCACCGGCCGTTCGGGAGTGCTGAGCCGGGCGGCGGCCCGCACGGCGCGCAGCGAGTTGCCGCCGAGCGCGAAGAAGTCGTCGTCACGGCCGATGACGGGCAGACCGAGGACGTCGCGCCAGACGGCGGCGACGCGCTCCTCGGCCGCGGACCCGGCGCCGACGGCGGGCGCGGTGGCGCGGGCCGGTGCCGGGAGGCGGTCGCTCGCGTCCGCCCGGCGGGGCGGCTCGGGCAGGGCGAGCGCGGACAGCCGTGTCGCAGGATCGGCCGCGGCGGCCTCCAGAGCCGCCGGGAGCGCCTCGGCCAGCCAGTCGACGAAGGACTCCGGCAGCGCCTCGGCCCGGTACTCGAAGGTGAGGGTGAGGCCGCCGGGTTCGCCGTCGGGGCCGGTCGTCTCGGACACGTCGACGAGCAGTTCGAACCGGGCCGACCCGGTGCGCACCAGCTCCACGCCGTCCCGCGCGCCGGGCAGGGCGACCTCGGCGCGGGCGTTGTTCTGGAGCGCCAGGACCACCTCGGTGAACGGCTGCCGGCCGGGCCTGCGGGCCGGGTTGAGTGCGCCGACGACCTGCTCGAACGGCACGTCCTGGTGGGCGAAGGCGCCGAGGTCGGCGTCCCGGACGCGGGCCAGCAGTCCGGCCGCGGTGGGGTCGCCCGAGGCGTCGGCGCGCAGCACGAGCAGGTTCACGAAGAAGCCGACGGCGTCCTCGACCTCGCCGTCTCCGGCGCGGGCCGCCACGGGCGCGGCGATCGCCGTGTCGGGATGGGCGCCGGACCGCAGCAGCGCGGTGAGAAGGGCGGCGTGCAGGGCCATGAAGAGGGTGGCGCCGTGGGCCTGCACGGACCGGGCGAGCCGGGCGTGGGCCGCGGGGCCGAGCCGTCGTACGACGACCGCGGCGGCCGGTCCCGGCACGGCGGGCGCGCCGGGGCGGCGCGGCAGCAGCGGCCCGTCGGCGTCGAGTCCGGCCAGCCGCTCTTTCCAGTAGGCGAGTTGCCGCGCGGCCAGGGAGCCCGCGTCGGCCGGGGAGCCGAGCCGGGCGAGGCGGCGGCGGGCGTGCTCGGCGTACGGCACCGGCAGCGGTGCCAAGCCGGCCGGGCGGCCCTGCGCGCGGGCGGCGTAGGCCGCCGAGAGATCGCGGAACAGCGGCCGCAGCGACCAGCCGTCCCCGGCGATGTGGTGCACCAGGACCAGCAGCGCGTGCTCGGCGGGCCGCTCGCGGACGGTGAACAGGACCGCTCGGCAGGGCAGTTCGGCGCCGAGGTCGAACCGGTGCCGTGCCGCCTGCGCGATGCGGGATGCCAACTCCCCTTCCCCCACGTGCTCGTGGGCGAAGGGCGGGGTCGCCTGCGGTCCGCTCGCCACCCGCCGCACCGGGACGCCGTCGTCCTCGCCGAAGAGGGTGCGCAGCACCTCGTGCCGGGCGGCCACGTCGGACAGCGCTCCGGCGAGCGCGTCCGGGTCGACGGGACCGCGCAGCCGTACCAGCATCGGCAGGTTGTAGGCGGCGCCCGCCCCGGTCCGGTCGAGGAACCACAGGCGCTGCTGGGCGTCGGAGACCGGCAGCGGACCCGAGGCCGCGGCGGGCGCGGGCGGCGGTACGGCGGCGGGGGCGCGGTCGGCCAGCGGGGCGAGCCGGGCCGGGGTGGGCGCCTCGAAGACCGTCCGGATGTCCACCTCGACGCCGAGCGCGGCGCGGATGCGGCCCGTCAGCCGGGCGGCGAGCAGGGAGTTGCCGCCGAGCGCGAAGAAGTCGTCGTCGGGGGCGACGGGGGTCGCGAGGACGCGGGCGAACAGCTCGCACAGGGTGCCCGTGGTGCCGTCCGACCCGGCACCGGGGTGTCCGGCCGCCCCGCCGGTCCGCTCGCGGGCGGGGCCGGTCGCCGTCAGCGCCGCCCGGTCCAGCTTGCCGCTCGGGGTGAGGGGCAGGGCGTCCAGGAGCACGAAGGCGGCCGGTACCAGGTGGTCGGGCAGGACCGTGCGGGCGTGTGCGCGCAGTTCTCCGGGCGAGGGCGCGGGTGCGCCGCGCGGGACGACGTACGCGGTCAACTGCCGGTCGCCGTCGGCCGGGTGGAAGTGGGCGAGGACGGCGGCCCGCTCGACGCGGGGGTGCCCGGCCAGGACCGTCTCGATCTCGCCGGGCTCCACCCTGAAGCCCCGGATCTTGAGCTGGCTGTCGGCGCGGCCGAGGTGTTCGAGGACGCCGTCGGGGCGGCGGCGGACCAGGTCGCCGGTGCGGTAGAGGCGCTCGCCCGAGGGGGCGGCGACGAACCGTTCGGCGGTGAGGGCGGGGCGTCCGGTGTACTCGCGGGCGAGGCCCGCGCCGGCCGCGTACAGCTCGCCGGTGCCGCCGTCGGGGACGGGCCGCAGCCGCTCGTCGAGGACGTGCAGGTGCTTGCCGGCGAGCGGGCGGCCGATCGGCAGGGGGCCGCCGGCCGCGAGGTCCTCCGGGGTGACCCGGTGGGTGGTGAGGAAGACCATGCACTCGACGGGTCCGTAGCCGTTGCTCAGTCGCAGGCCGGGGCGGCGGGCGAGGGCGCGGGCGACGTGCGGCGGCGACAACGCCTCGCCGCCGACGAGGAGTTCGCGCAGCCCGTCGAGGGCGTCCGGGTACTCGTCCACGACCACGTTGAACAGGGACGCCGACAGGTACATCGAGGTGACGCCGTGCTCGGCGATCAGTCGGGCCATCACCAGGGGTTCGGGGCGGCCGGGCGGGTGCAGCACGCAGGTGCCGCCGTTCACGAGCGGGCCCCACAGTTCGAGGGCGAACGCGTCCCAGGACAGCGGCGCGCACTGGAGCCAGACCGAGCCGGGGCCGAAGGACGCGAAGTCCTGGCCGGTGAGGGTGGCCGTGATCGCCTCGTGGGGGGCGGCGGCGCCCTTGGGGCGGCCGGTGGAGCCGGAGGTGAACATCACGCAGGCGAGGTCGCCGGGGCGGACCGGGACCGTGCCGCCCGGCCGCGCGGGCACCGGCCGGGCGTCCTCGGGGTGGACCACGGGGGCCGCGACGCCGGGGAGGCGGCGGCCGGCGGGGGCGACCACGGCGGTGACGGCGGCGTCCGCGGCCATCGCGGCGAGCCGGGCCGGCGGGAACTGCGGGTCGAGGATCGCATAGGCGGCACCGGCCTTGAGGACGCCGAGGACGGTCACGACCAGCTCGGCCGACCGCTCCAGGTGCACGCCGACCGTGTCGCCGTGCCGTACCCCGTGCCGGGCGAGCAGGGCGGCCGACCGGTCGGCGCGCGCGTCGAGTTCGGCGTACGTCAGGCGGTCGGCGCCGTCGATCAGCGCGATGGCACCCGGCGCCGTACGCGCCCGCTCGGCGACACGTTCATGCACGCACTTCATCGCGCACCCCCTGCCCGTCCCGGTCGCCCGGTGCCTCGTCCGCGTCCGGCATCACCAGGTCGATCTCCCGGATGTTGCGGCTGGCCAGCCCCCACAGGGAGACCCCGACACCGGCCAGGCCGGCGAGGAAGAACATGGCGGCCATGCCGCTGCCCGGCCGGTCGCCGAACAGCGGGCCGAGCAGGGCGAACAGGCCCGTGCCGTGCGCGGCCTGGGGTTCGAAGACGTGGTCGGCGAGCGGGCCGGACAGTGCGGTGGCCAGCGGGACGGAGATATAGCCGAGGAACATCACGGCGCCGAAGACGCGGCCCTGCCACTCCTGCGGGACCTTGGTCTGCACGATGGCGTTCATCTGGGCGTTGACGACCGTCATCAGCAGGGCGCCGATCAGCACGGCCACCGACCAGCCGACGACGCCGCCGGCGAACGCCATGCCCACCAGCGCGGACAGGCACATCCCGATGACGCCGAGCATCATGCCCCGGCCCCGGTCGCGCGGCCCGCCCCACACGGCCATCAGCACTCCGCCGGCGACCCCGCCGACGCCGATCGAGGTGTTGACCGCGGCCAGCGCCGCGCTGTCGGCCCGCAGCAGCACCATGGGCTGGATCAGGGCGAAGCCGAAGACCATCACCAGGTTGACGACACAGAAGTTGACGATCAGGTCCCGCAGGCCGCGGGTGCGCCACAGATAGCGCAGGCCCTCCCCGGCCTCCGCGGTGATCCGGCGGCGGGGGCCGGACGGCGGCGGTGCGGCCCGGTCCCCGGCCAGCCGCACCAGTTGCACACCGGCCAGCGCGAAGGCGTAACTGACCAGGTCCACCAGGAGGGTCGGGCCGATGCCGAAGAGGGTGAGCATGAGGCCGCCGAGGGCCGGGCCGCCGATGCTCGCCGCGCTCTTGGCGCCGCCGAGCAGCCCGTTGGCGCGGCCGAGCTGGTCCTTGCGGACGAGCAGCGGTACGGCCGAGGACAGGGCCGGGAACTGGAAGGCGGAGCAGGCGCCGAGCAGCGCGGTGGCCACGTAGATCTGCCAGGAGTGGAGCAGGCCGAGGTAGTGCAGCAGCGCCAGGCAGCCCACGACCAGGAGTCCGCCGGCGTCCGCCAGCCGGAGCGCGGCCCGCTTGCGCATGCGGTCGACGATTGCGCCCGCAATGGGGCTGAGCAGTGCCTGCGGGAGCAGCGCGCACAGGGAGAGCGCGGTGACGGCGCTCGCCCTCTGTCCGGTGGACCAGACGTCGACGACGAAGGCGAACCTGACCGCCGCGCTCCCGACGAGCGAGACGGACTGGGTCGACCAGACCAGCATGAGGGGCCCGAGGCCGGTGAAGCGGCCGGGGCCCGAGTCGGTTGGTGTTGCTGTCACTGCACTGCCCCCAGGACGGTCGCGTGCGGTCGGCGCGGCGGGCCGCGAGGGCCCGGTCCGCTGTGGAATGGCCGACATGATGCGGGGGCTGATTCCTGCCGCGTTCCCATCGCGAACGTCTGGACGGGGTCGTGACGGGAACGGAACAGGAGCGGTCCGGGTGACGGTCCCTCTGTCGTTTTCTGCACAACCCGCTGAAGGAGTACTGCCGTGGAAGAACCGCGGGACCGATCGCCCGACAGGACGGACCTGGCCCACGCGCTCCGGGACCTCTCCGGTGTGGAGCGCTGGGCGAAGCGGGTGGCCGCCCATGGCGAGGGGCCGCCGTACGTCGACCGGGGCGCCGTCGACGGCCCCCGGTTCAGCGTCGAGACGGAGACGGTCAACGGGATGCACAACGTGGCCCGGATCGCCCCGCCGCCCTCGGGCGAGGGCGAGCGGGCGGTCATGCGCTCGCTGGTGCGCTCCCTGCTCGACCTGGCCGGCCACGAGACGGGTCCGGCCCGCACCCAGGTCGTGCTGACCTCCGCGGGGCCTCGGGTGGTGGCATGCAGCCTGAGTGAGTAACCGCTGGCCGAAGCCGCCCCCCGGCAGGGCCGGGGGGGCTCGCTCGCGCGTTCCTGCGGCGCGGTAACGCGGCAGGAACCCAGCAGGAACGGCCCCCAGGAAAGTCGGTGGTGTCAGGAAGCGGAAAACACCGCGAACCGCTCAGACACCACCAAGGGGCAGACAATGGGACGCAAGGTTGCCGGGTTCATCGCTCTGATCGCCGCTCTGCTGATCCTCGGCCTCGGGGCTCGCACCGTCGGGGCCGGCGCGTTCCGGGCGGACAACCAGAACCCGACCGGCGTCACCACGGTCCAGGCCGACAACCAGAACCCGACCGTCGTCCCGGCCGGCAACCAGAACCCCACCGTCGTCGCGGCCCACTGAGCCGACGCCCCCTGGGCTCTGCGCCTCGCGACCGTGCCCCGTCCGGACCTCCGGGCGGGGCACCGCGCTGTCCGGGGGCTCTGCTTCCGGGCTCTCCGCTTCCGGGGCTTTGCGACGCGCGGGGGAAGCTCAGCGGCGCCGTCGGTCCGGCGCGACCCCCATGCGCGCGAACAGTTCCTCCGCCGCGGCCCGGTGCCGGGCGGCGGCCCCGGCGTCCTCCTCGGCGTCCGCGAGCCCCGCCAGCGCGTACGCCTCCTCGATGCGATAGCTCACCGCGGCAGCCAACTCGCGTGCACCGGCGTGCAGTTCGCGGGCGACTCGCCGTTCCCCCTGCCGCCCGCGCAGCCGGCCCACGATGTTCTCCACCTTGGCCCGGCGCAGCGGCGAGGCGCTGGACGCCACCAGTTCGAGGGCCTGCTCGGCCAGGTCGGGGGTGCGCACGGGCCGGCCCAGATGCTGGTCGACGTCGGCCGACAGGGCCAGGGTCAGGGCCACGTTCCCCGGATCAGCGCCGTCGACGACGAGGGCGCGGGCCCGGTCCAGGCTGCGGGCGGCCTCGGCGTAGTCCCCGAGGCCGGCCTGGGCGAAGGCCAGGTCGGTGAAGGCGCTGAACTGGTTCTCGAACCGGCCGAGCCCGGCCTGGAGTTCGATCGCGCGCAGCGCGGCGGCCTTGGCCTCCTCGTAGCGCCCCCACTGCTCGTACAGCGTGCTGAGCATGGTGAGGCTGTCGGCCTCGGCGCGGGGGCTGCCCAGTTCCCGCTCGTAGGCGGTGGCCCGCTCCAGGTGCGTGAGCGCCTCGGGGAAGTTGCCGAGCAGGCTGTTGAACTGGCCGAGGGTGCCCTCGCTGTGCGCCTCGGTGTGCCGGTCGCCGAGCTGTGCGGCCACGTCCCGGCCCTCCCGCGCGGCCTCCAGTCCCTCCTCGAACCGGCCGAGCCGCCAGCACGCGACCCCCAGGTTGGACAGGCTCATGCCCAGCAGGGCGAGATCGCCGAGGCGTTTCGCGGCCCCGACCGAGGCCCGGCCCAGTTCCCCGAACTCCTCCATCTGACCGCGCGCGTTGAGCTGGAAGACGAGGTTGCGGCTCAGGCAGACGACGTACCGGTCCAGGCTCCGCCGTTCGGCCAGGGCGACCGCGGCGAGCAGGGTGTCCTGTTCCCGGTCGAACCAGGTCCTGGCCCGCTCGGCGTCACCGAGCGGGGGCATCTCGGCCGTGGACTTCCCGATGCCGGTGGGGCGGTGGCGGCGGCCGGGGTAGAGCACGTCGCAGGCCAGCTCGGTCGCGGTGAGGTAGTAGCAGAGCAGGCGTTCCACGGCGTCGGCCGCCTCGTCGCCGCCCTGGTCGGCGGCCTCGAAGAGGCTCTGGGCGAAGCTGCGCACCAGATCGTGGAAGGAGTACAGCCCGATCTCCGGCTGCTGCACCAGATGCACGTCCAGCAGCCGTTCCAGCAGGTCCTCGGCGTCCCGGATGTCCCGGTCGAGCAGCGCGGCCGCGGCGTGCACGTTGATGTCGCCGCCCGGATGCAGGGAGAGGATCCGGAAGGCGACGCGGCTCTCCTTGTCCAGGGCCTGGTACGACAGCCGCAGGGTGGCCGAGACGCTGCGGGCGCCGGAGCTCAGCTCGTCGAGCCTGCGGGTCTCGTCCTGCAACCGCTCGACCAGGTAACGCAGGGTCCAGCGGGGCCGGTTGCGCAGCCGGGCGGTGGCGATGCGCAGGGCGAGCGGGAGGTGGCCGCAGAGCCGGGCCAGGTCGAGGGCGGCGTCGGGCTCGGCGGCGACGCGTTCGGCGCCGAGGGTCTCGGCGACCAGGGCGGCGCTCTCGCGCGGGGACATCACGCCGAGGGAGATCCACTGCGCGCCGTCGAGGTCCACGAGGCGGCCGCGGCTGGTGACCAGCAGCAGGCAGCCGGGGGCGGTGGGCAGCAGCGGTTCGATGTCGGAGGCCTCGGCCGCGTTGTCCAGCAGGATCAGCACCCGCTTGCCGCCGAGCGTGGACCGCCACAGGGCGGTGCGGCCCGCGGTGTCGTCGGGTATGCGGTCGCCGGGCACGCCGAGCGCCCGCAGCAGGCTGTCGAGCGCGGCGCCGGCGGTCACCGGCTGGTCGCCGGGGGTGTAGCCGCGCAGGTCGATGTGGAGCTGGCCGTCGGGGTAGTCGGCGGCGAGCTGGTAGGCGGCGCGCACCGCGAGGGAGGTCTTGCCGCTGCCGCCCATGCCGTCCAGGGCCACGATCCTCGGCCCCTGCTCGCTCCCCCGCTGGGCGCGGCGCAGCAGTTCGGCCAGCTCGGTCTCGCGGCCGGTGAAGTCGGAGAGGTCGTACGGCAGGGTGCAGGGAGCCTCGGCGGCGAGCGGTAAGGGGGCGGCGGGCGCGGCGCCGGCCAGCTCGGGGCTCTCGCGCAGGATCCCCTCGTACAGCTTGGTCAGGTGCGGGCCGGGGTCGACGCCGAGTTCCTCGACGAGCAGTTCGCGGACCTTGCCGTACTCCTCCAGGGCCTCGGCCTGCCGGCCGGAGCGGTACAGGGCGAGCATCAGATGGCCGCGCAGGGTCTCGCGCAGCGGGTGCTCGGCGACCAGTTCCCGCAGATCCGCGACGAGTTCACCGGCTTCGCCGAGGGCGAGCCGCAGGGCGATCTGCTCCTCCCACACGGCCAGCCGGCGTTCCTCTATGGTGGTGGCGGCCGCCTCCACGACGGGTCCGCCGACCCCGGACAGCACCGGGCCCCGCCACAGTGCCAGGGCGCTGCGCAGTACCTGGACCGCCTCGGCGAGCCGCTCCTCGGCCACGGCGGACTTCGCCGTGCGCACCAGGGTGCCGAACTCGGACAGGTCGCACTGGGTCGCGTCGATCACGGCCCGGTAGCCGGGCCCCACCGTGAGCAGCGTCTCGGCGCCGCCCGGTATCCGTCTTCGCAGGTCGGCGACTGCCTTGCGGACCTGGTGGGACGCCGTCGCCGGCGGCTCCTCGTCCCAGGCTGCCTCGACCAGCCGGGACACCGGGAGCACCTTCCCCGGTTCCAGCAGCATGGTGGCCAGAACACGTTCCTGGATGACGCCGCCGAGTTTCAGCCGGACGCCGTCGGCCCACGCTTCCATCGGGCCGAGGATATTGAACCGAAGCCGTTCCCCTGACGCCGCCGTCACCGACAGCCCCCCTAAATCGCCGCTCCCCTAAAGCTGTCCGCTTCGCGCCGCAGAGCAGCGTAACCCATACGGAACGCAGTGGGACCGTGGCGGGAACCGTACGGGAAGCGGGTCGATCAGTCTCTTCCTCGTTGGCAGGCACCTCGTCGGCTCGGGTCGCCTACCTGGCATTCGGCCACGTTTTCCGAGGATGAAGGAGACACCGATGAAATCCGAGTCCGCGCCCGGTCTCGATGTGCTGCTGCAGAACGCACGGCGGCGTGCCGGGCTCACCCAGGACCAGCTGGCCGGTCTCGCCACGGTGAGCGTGCGCGCCATCCGGGACCTGGAGCAGGGGCGGGTGCGCAACCCGCGCAGGGAGACCCTCAAGCTGCTCGCCGACGCGATGCGCATGAGCGACGTCCGGCGGGTGGAGCTGGAGCTGGCCGCCGACACGCATGCGGCGGGCCGGGTCCTGGAGTCCTTCTACAGTGCCGAACTGGCCGGTCCGCCCGCCCCGTTGCGCCCGCTGATCGGCCGGCGCGCCGAGCTGGAGGCGCTGACGGAGCGGCTGGACCACCGGCACGACCGGCTGCTGACCTTGGTGGGGCTGCCCGGAGTGGGCAAGTCCCGGCTGGCCCAGGAGGCCGCGCTGGTGCTGCACGCCCGTGACCGGATACCGGTGCTGTGGGTGCCCATGGACCGCGGCCCGGACGCGGGCCCGGCGCCGGGTTCGCGGACGCCGCTGGTGGAGTGGGTCCGCTCGCTGATCCGCGACGGTGCGCATTTCGAGGAGCTGACCTCGGTCATCGGGTCCAAGCCGACCCTGATCGTGCTCGACGGCCTCGACGACCCGGCGCCCGCGGTGCCGGTGCTGCTCAACCTGCTGCGGGCCTGCGAGCGGCTGAAGACCATCGTCACCTCGCGGCGGGTGACCCGGCCCCCGGCGGGACGGCTGCTGCCGCTGGCCCCGCTGCCGGCCTCGGCCCCGGACGCGGACGCGTCCCCGTTGCCGGGCGACTCGCTGATCGCGGGCCGGCCCGCCGTCGAGCTGATGCTCTCGCACGTCAGCCACATGCGTCCCGACCTGCTGCCCACCGACGCGGTGACGACCGCCGTCGCCCATATCTGCCACCGTGTGGACGGCATCCCGCGGGCCCTGGAGGCGGCCGCCTCCTGGCTGCTGCTGTACTCGCCGGACCAGCTGCTGGAGATCGCCCGCTCGACCCCGCTGCTGCTGGTCGACGACGTCACACCGGCGGCGGAGCCGGGCGGCGCGCTCAGCGAGCAGCTGGGCGACGCGCTGGCCGGCCTGGACGACCGGGCGGCCGGCCTGCTCACCACGCTGGCGGCCCTGCCGGAGCCGTGGACGGTGGACGCCGCCGCCCGCGCCGACGGCAGGCCGCTGGCCGAGACCGCCCGCGAGGTGCACGGGCTGCTGCTGCGGGGCCTGATCCGCCAGCACCCGGCCGAGCCGGGCGGCCCCATGGGCTTCACCGTGCTGAACCTGGTCCGCGAGCTGATGACGATGCGTCATCCCGCCGCCGACCTGGTCGGCGCCACCGACTGACCCCACCGCTCGCGCACCACCCGTCCCCTCCCCCGCCCGTCCCCGCTCCTCCCGTTCATCCGCGACCGATCACCCCTTCACGAGAGGCACTTCAGCCATGCGCAACCTCATCTCCCTCGCCGACCTGACCCCCGCCGAGCTGGACCGGATCGTGCGGCGTGCCGTGTCCTTCGGCCGCGAGGGCGTCGACCGCAGGTCGCTCGACGGCAAGCAGGTGGGCATCTACTTCCGCAAGTCCTCGACCCGTACCCGTACGTCGTTCTGGAGCGGCGCGACCCGGCTGGGCGCCGATGTCGTCACCTTCGGCCCCGACGAGCTCCAGCTGACCACCGGTGAGACCGTCGAGGACACCTCGCGGGTGCTCGGCCAGTACCTGGACGCGCTGGTGGTGCGCACCAACGGGGACGTCGAGGAGATCCGGCGACTCGGCAGCAGCGCGGACCTGGCCGTCGTCAACGCGCTGAGCCTGGACGAGCACCCCACCCAGGCGATCGCGGACCTGACCACGCTCACCGAGCGGTTCGGCTCGCTGGACGGGCTGCACCTGCTCGCCGTCGGCGAGGGCAACAGTTCCGGCGCCGCGCTCGCGCTGGCCACCGCCCTGACCCCCGGACTGCGGCTGACGCTGCTGTGCCCGAGCGGCTACGAGGTGCCCAAGGACAAGCTGGACCTCGCCGACGAGCTGGCCGGCGGCAAGGCGGCGGTCACCCAGGTCACCAGCCTGGACGAGGTGAAGGGGACGGCCGACGCGGTGTACACCAGCCGCTGGCAGACGATGGGCGTCGCCAAGGCGAACCCCGACTGGCTGAAGGACTTCGAGGGCTTCCGGATCGACGACGCCTTCCTCGACCGGTTCGGCGGCCCGGACACCGTGTTCCTGCACGACCTGCCCGCCGTGCGCGGCCAGGAGGTCACCGACGAGGTGCTGGACGGGCCGCGCAGCATCGCCTGGCGGCAGGCGCACCACAAGATGACGGCCGCCATGGCGGTCCTGGAGTGGTGCGTGAACTCCGCCGGGAACTGAGCGGACGCGGTAAAGGGCCGGGGGGGGGGGGGGGGGGGGGGGGGGCCGACACGGGGGACAACTGGTCCAGGGTGGGGGGGTGTAGTGGCGCTAT
>NZ_JBWKES010000037.1:0-8726 GCF_056435325.1 Streptomyces sp. NPDC043952 | reverse complement strand
CACTGCTCTCTGTCTTCTTCGGGCGGTCCCATCAACGCCACTAACCACCCACCCCCCCCCCCACCCCCCCCCCCCCCCCCCCCCCCCCCCCCCCCCCCCCCGGCCCTTTACCCGTGATCAGCCGGCCAGCGCGGCGACGACCGAACGCGGGCGCATATCGGTCCAGTTGGTCTCGATGAATTCCATGCATTCCTGCTTTCCGCTCTCTTCCTTCACGAGTTCCCAGCCGGCGGGCTGCTCGATACGGGCCGGCCACAGGGAGTGCTGACCCTCGTCGTTGACCAGCACGACATAACGGCCGTCGGCGTCCTCGAACGGATTCGTTGCCATGGTGTCCACCTCTGCGAAGTCGGTTTGTGGAAAAGACGCTAGAGCCGCGCCGGCGCCTTGCCGGGCAGCCCGGCGGGCAGTTGGGCGGCAACCGGGCCCCGACGGGCGCGGGTGACCGCGATCCCGGTGGCGACGGTCGCCGCGCGCACCGAGGCGAGCGCCTCGCGCAGCAGCTCCGCATGGTCCGACGGGGTCCCGGCGGGCCGCGGCCTGCTCGCCCGCGCCAGGATCAACGCCGCTTCCAGTACGGCGGCTTGGGCCTCCCCGAGGGCCTCGCTGCGGTCGATGCCCGCGCGCGCCCGGTCCAGCATGTCCTCCAGTGTGTCCGCCATCTCCTCAACTCCTCGCTCGGGTGTGCGGTGCGGCCAGTCTCGGGCCCCGCGGAACCCGGCGGCGGCAGCCGGCCGCCAACTGCTGTGCGGCTGCCTGTCGGTTGCCGCCACGGGCGCCGGAAACGGCACCGGCGCGAAACTACGGTGATGTCCGAAAGGAAGCCCCGGCGCACCGGATCTCCTTTCTCCCCTGTCATCCCATGATGTGGACGAAGCGAACAATGAAGCCTGTCGAATGGGCGGATCGCCCTCGATCCGGGCCGCTGGACGTCGTCGTAACCGGACTGCCGTCCGATGCGCACACCTGGAATCTCGTATTCATCCAGCTGTTGCTCGAAGACCTCGGGCACAAGGTCGTCAATCTGGGGCCGTGTGTGCCCAGGGACGAAATCGTGGAATCCTGCTGCACATTCGAGCCGGACCTGCTGGTCGTCAGCAGCGTCAACGGGCACGGCTTCAACGACGCCCGCCCGCTCATCGAGGCCGTCCGCTCCCGCTGGGAGCTGGCGGGCCTGCCGGCGGTCATCGGCGGCAAGCTCGGCGTCGACGGCGAGGAGCGGGCGCAGGCCGCGGACCTGACGCACGCCGGCTTCGACGCGGTCTTCCCCGAGGAGGCCGGTCTCGACGGCTTCACGTCCTTCGTCGCATCCCTGGCGGTGACCCGGTGAACGCCCCCTGCGGGCGTCCGCCGGCCTTCGGCCGCTTCGTCGCCGAGGCGCAGGCCCGCGGCGCGCTCGTGGTGCAGCCCCGGATGGGGTTCTCCGACCCGGCGCTGATGCGGGCGGGGTTGCTGGCCACCAAGGGCGCGGCGGACGCGGTCGTCGGCACCCTCACCATCGACAGCTACACACGGGTGGGCGACGAGGCCGCCGCGGTGCGGGCGCTGGCCGCCGGTGTCCCGCTCAACGGCTTCCCGATCACCTCCTACAGCCCGCACACCTCCGGCTGGGTGCTCGACGACGCGTTCGGCGCGGGCTTCCCGGTGCAGGTGCGGCACGGCTCGGCCCGCCCCCAGCGCATCGTGGCCGCGCTGGCCCGGACCGGTCTGGATGCCACCGAGGGCGGCCCGGTGTCGTACTGCCTGCCGTACGGGCGCACTCCGCTGCTCGACTCGGTGCGCAACTGGCAGGAGAGCTGCGAGACGCTGGCGGGCCTGCGGGCGACCGGGATCGAGCCGCACCTGGAGACCTTCGGCGGCTGCATGCTCGGCCAGCTGTGCCCGCCGGGGCTGCTGGTGGCGATCAGCGCGCTGGAGGCGCTGTTCTTCCACCGGGCGGGCCTGCGCAGCATCTCGCTGAGCTACGCCCAGCAGACCAGCCACGCCCAGGACCGGGAGGCGGTGCACGCGCTGCGGCGGCTGGCCGGCGAGCTGCTGCCCGGCACCGAGTGGCACATCGTCCTGTACACCTACATGGGCCTGTACCCCCGCACTCGGGACGGCGCCCTGCGCCTGCTCGAACGCTCCGCCGAACTGGCCGTGGAGACGGGTGCCGCCCGGCTGATCGTGAAGACGACGGCCGAGGCGCACCGGATCCCGACGGTGGCGGAGAACGTGGACGCGCTGCGCGTCGCGAGCCGCGCGGCCGCCCGGCACGACGCGGGGCCCGCGCCGCGCGCCGACCTCGCCGACAACCCCGTCTACGCGGAGGCCCGCGCCCTCGTGGACGCCGTACTCGAACTGGACGCGGACCCCGGCCGGGCGCTGCTGAAGGCGTTCGCCCGCGGTCTGCTCGACGTCCCCTACTGCCTGCATCCCGACAACGCGGGCCGCACCCGGAGTGCCATCGACGGCGACGGCCGGCTCGTGTGGTCGCGCACCGGCGCGATGCCCCTCGGCCATGCCTCCCGGCGCGGCCGCCGGCTGACGGCCGCGGGCCTGTACGACGCGCTGTCGTTCGTGCAGCGCCGCCATGACACCCCTCAGACCCAGGAGGTCGCAGCATGAGCAGCAATCCCGCCTTCCCGGCCTCACCCGACGCGCACCTGATGCGGGAGAGCACCCGCGCCACCCTGCGGGTCCAGTCCCGCATGCTGGCCGCGACCCGCGCGTTCCTGACCGGCCGCGGCTTCCAGGAGCTGCTGCCGCCGGTCATAGGGCCCGTCACCGATCCGGGCATCCGCGGTTCCAAGCAGGTCGACGTCGATTTCTACGGCCACAAGTACAAGCTGATGACCAGCGCGATCCTCTACAAGCAGGCATCGCTGCTGGCCTTCGACAAGATCTTCTACATCGCGCCGAACGTCCGCCTGGAGCCGCTGGAGACGGCGGTGACGCACCGCCACCTCGCCGAGTTCCACCAGATCGACGTGGAGATACGGGACGCCCGGCGCGAGGACGCGATGGAGGTCGCCGAACAGCTGGTGGCGTACGTCGTCGGCGAGGTGGTCCGGGAGCTGCCGGGCGACCTGGAGCTGCTGGGCCGGGACACGGACGCGTTCCGCGAGGTGGTCGAGGGTGCCTTCGGCCGTACGGCCCACCAGGAGGCGACCGCCGACCTGATCGCCCTGGGTCACCCGCAGGACCCCGGTGCGGAGATCGACTGGCAGGGCGAGGAGATCATCTCCGCCAAGAGCAGCCGGCCGTTCTTCGTGGTCGACTACCCGAAGGGCTCGCGCGGCTTCTACGACCGGGAGGACCCCCGGCAGCCGGGCGTGCTGCGCAACTTCGACCTGATCGCGCCCGAGGGCTACGGCGAACTGGCCAGCGGCAGCGAGCGCGAGCACGACTACGCGGCCCTGGTGACCCGGATGCGGGAGACGGGCGAGAATCCGGCGAAGTACGGCTGGTACCTGGACCTGGCCCGGCGCGGCATCCCCGCGAGCTCCGGTTTCGGCATCGGACTGGAGCGCTTCACCCGCTACGTCACCGGCCGCACCGCGGTCTGGGAGGCCAGCGCCTACCCGAAGCTGCCGGGTGTGGTGTCGGCATGAGCACCGTACTCACCGCCACCGGTTTCCCCGAGGAGCAGGTGCGGCGCCGGGCCCGGCAGGGCGCGGCCGCCGCCTTCCCGGCCCTCGCGGATTACGGCAGCGGCCTGATCGGCGCCCAGCCGGCCGGGCCGGACGCGCGGGACCTGCTGGAGCGGGCCCGGATCGTGCCGCCGGTGTTCATGCCCGAGCGGCTGAAGAAGCTGATCGAGCTGGCCCGCGAGCCGCTCTACACGGACGTCGAACTGGACACCGCGGTCGGCGGGTTCGCGTCCCGGCTGCCGCTGTACGTGTCGGCGTTCGGCTCCACCCGGGTGGCCAGCCGGGACCTGGGCGAGGCGGCGGGCCGGCAGGCGGGGCGGCTCGGCATCCCGATGGTCATCGGCGAGAACGTGGTCCCGGTCAACGGCTACCGTGCCGCCTCCGAGGCCGAGGTCTCGCCGCTGCTGGGCCGGATCGCCGCGTACGCCGAGGCCGCCGCCGGCAGCGGCAACGAGGAGTTCGGCGGCGTGGTCGTGCAGCAGTCCACGGAGGACGCGGACGCCGAGGTGTGGAACCTCGTCTACAGCGACCCGGTCTGCGAACCGCTGCTGGCCGCCGGCCGGCTCGCCTTCGAGCTGAAGGTCGGCCAGGGCGCCAAGCCGGGCCTGGGCGGGCTGACCGTCCTGGGCCGGGCGGCCGCCGAGCGGGTCGCCGAGCAGTACGCCACCGAGGAGGTGTTCGGCGCCGGGGAGGACGGTGTGCTGCGGATCGGCAGCCCCGGCACCTTCACCGCGGAGATCCTGCGCCAGCAGATCCGGCTGATGCGCAACAACTTCCCGCGCGCGAAGGTGTGGGTGAAGCTGCACCCCGGCCGCGATGTCGCGTTCGCGGCGGCCACCGCCTGGGCGGCCGGCGCGGATTCCGTCACGGTCGACGGCGCCGAGGCGGGCACGGCCTGGGCGCCGAGCGGATTCCTCGGCCAGGTCGGGCTGCCGCTCGGCGAGTGCCTGACGAGGATCGGCCGCACCGGCAACTGCCTGCTGGCCAGCGGGCGGATGTGGGAGGGCACACGGGCCGTCAAGGCGCTGGCCCTCGGCGCCCATGCCGTCGGGCTCGGCCGGGCCGCGCTGCTCGCGGTCGACGAGGACGCCGCGGACGGGCTCGTCCGGCTCGTCGAGAGCATCGCGCTGGAGCTGCGCCTGCTGATCAGCGCGGTCGGCAAGTACCGGGTGGACGCGCTCGACGCCGAGGACGTCCTGCTGCCGCCCGCCTGATCCCGTAGCCCGCCCGCACCCGCACCGCCCCGTTCCGTTCCGTTCACGTCGTGGCTCCGTCGGTCTCCCGGCCCGCCGCGAGACCAGTCAACCGAGCTTCCCGAGAAGGTGTCGAGATGTCCCAGCCGCAAGCCGAACCGGCTCTCTCCACGGGCGCCGACGGCGCGCCCGCGCACATCACCGCGTACAACGACACGGCGACGGAGCTGCCCGCCGGTGCCCTGCACGAGCTGTTCGCCGCGCAGGCCGCCCGCACCCCGGACGCGGTCGCCCTCGTCGGCGGCGACCGCGAGCTGACCTACCGGGAGCTCGACGGGGCCTCCGACGCCCTCGCGCACCGGCTGGTCGAGGCGGGCGTGCGCCCCGCGACCGCGGTCGGCCTCCTCTTCGACCGCTCCCTGGCCTATGTCGTCACCGTGCTGGCGATCCTCAAGGCCGGCGGCGTGTACGTGCCACTGGACCCGCGGCAGCGGGACGAGCGGCAGAGCTGGATCCTCGACAACACGTCATCCGTACTACTGGTGACGGACCGTCAGGATGCGGCGGAGACCTCCTTCGCGGGGGAGCTGCCCGTGCTGCGGGTGAGCGACGCGAGCCTGCTGGCCCACGACCCCGTGCCCGCGCCCCGGATCGAGGTCCACCCGGACCAGGCGCTGTACGTGATGTTCACCTCCGGCTCCACCGGCACTCCCAAGGGCGTCGTCAACACCCACCGCAATGTGGTGGAGCTGGCCCTGGACCCCGGTTTCGGCACCGCTGCCCACCAGCGGGTCCTCGCCTATTCGCCGCTGCCCTTCGACTCCTCGACGTACGAGCTGTGGGTACCGCTGCTGCGCGGCGGTCTCGCCGTCGTCCTGTCCTCCCCGAAGATCGACATCGGCGAGCTGGGCGAGGCGGTCGCCCGGCACCGGGTGACCGCCGCCTACTTCACCACCGCCCTCTTCGACGCGATGGCCGGCGAGTGCGTGGAGAGCCTGGCGCTGCTGCGGGAGATCTGGACCGGCGGCGACGTGCTGTCGGCGACCGCCCTGCGCAAGGTCCTCGACCACTGCCCGGACACCACGGTCGTGCACGTCTACGGCCCGACCGAGGCCACCGTCTTCTGCAGCTACCAGGCCTTCACCCCCGAGGTGCGCACCCTGGACCGGCTGCACCTGGGCGTCCCCATGGCCAACACCGCGATGTACGTCCTGGACGCGAACCTGCGGCACACCGCCCCCGGCGACACCGGGGAACTCTATGTCGCCGGCACGCACCTGGCGCAGGGCTACAGCCGCCGGCCGGACCTGACCGCGGAGCGCTTCACCGCCGACCCGTACGGCCCGCCCGGCAGCCGCATGTACCGCACCGGCGACCTCGCCGCCTGGAACGAGCACGGCGAGATCGTCTTCCAGGGCCGCGCCGACCAGCAGATCAAGCTGCGCGGCAACCGCATCGAGCCGGGCGAGATCGAGACGGTGCTGACCGGCCACCCGTCGGTGAACCAGGCCGCGGTGATCGTCCGCGAGGACCGCCCCGGCGACAAGCGCCTGGTGGCGTACGTGGTCCCGGCCGCCGGGGGCGCCGTCGACACCGCCGAGCTGCTGCGGTACGCCGGCCGGGAGCTGGTCGAGTACATGGTCCCCTCGGCGATCGTGCCGCTCGGCGTGCTGCCGCTGACCCCCAACGGCAAGCTGGACCGGCGGGCGCTGCCCGCGCCGGTCGCGGTGGTGAAGGCGGACGGCCGGGCGTCGCGCAACGGCGTCGAGGAGGTGCTGGGCGGGCTGTTCGCGCATGCGCTGGGCCGGCCCTCGATCGGCATCGACGACGACTTCTTCGGCGTCGGCGGCCACTCCCTGCTCGCCACCCGTCTGGTCAGCCGGGTCCGCGCCACGTTCGACGTCCAGCTCACCCTGCGGGAGTTCTTCAAGCATCCGACGGTGG
Organism: Streptomyces sp. NPDC043952; assembly: GCF_056435325.1. NCBI lineage: Bacteria > Bacillati > Actinomycetota > Actinomycetes > Kitasatosporales > Streptomycetaceae > Streptomyces > Streptomyces sp. NPDC043952. Next base: position 1,957 of record NZ_JBWKES010000037.1, on the reverse strand, counting down.
CGCTGCTCGCCGAGTACATCGCGGCCGACGGCGGCGGGGCCGGGCGCCCCGAGCTGACGGCCGCCGCGGAGCGACCCCGGCTGCTCCCGCTGTCGGCGGCCCAGCAGCGACTGTGGTTCCTGGACCAGCTGGAGGGCCCCTCCGCGACGTACAACATCCCGCTGACCGTGCGGATCCGGGGCGAACTCGACCCGGAAGCACTGGAGTTCGCGTTCACCGATGTGGTGGGCCGGCACGAGAGCCTGCGCACGGTCTTCGGCACCGAGGAGGGGCAGGCGTACCAGCGGGTGCTGCCCGCGGACGCGGTCCGCACCCGGCTGCCGGTCATCGAAACCGACGCGGCGACGGCGCCCGCGCTGCTGGCGGCCGAGGCGGCGCGGACCTTCGACCTGGCCGGTGAACTCCCGGTGCGGGCCGCGCTGTTCCGGCTCGGTGAGCAGGAGCACGTGCTGCTCGTGGTGATGCACCACATCGTGTCCGACGGCTGGTCCTACCAGCCGCTGATGCGGGATCTGAGCACCGCGTACACGACCCGTGCGCGCGGGCAGCGCCCCGCCTGGGAGCCGCTGCCCGTCCAGTACGCCGACTACGCGCTGTGGCAGGAGAGGCTGCTGGCGGAGTGCGGGGACGGGCAACTCTCCTTCTGGCGCGAGGCGTTGGCCGAGCTGCCGGAGGAGGTCACCCTCCCGGCGGACCGGCCGCGGCCCGCCGTCGCCTCCTACCGGGGCGCCACCCACACCGTGCACTGCCCGCCGGGGGTGCACGCCGCGCTGGCGGCGCTGGCCGGCGAGTCCGGGGCCTCGGTGTTCATGGTGGCGCAGGCCGCGGTGTCCACGCTGCTGGCCCGCTCCGGCGGCGGCCAGGACATCCCGCTCGGCTCCCCGATCGCGGGCCGCACCGACGAGAAGCTGGACGACCTGGTCGGTTTCTTCGTCAACACCCTGGTGCTGCGCACCGACCTGAGCGGCGAGCCGAGCTTCCGGGAGCTGCTGGGCCGGGTCCGGGAGACCGACCTGGCCGCCTGGGCCCACCAGGACCTGCCCTTCGACCGGCTGGTCGAGGCCCTCAACCCCGAGCGGTCCGCGGCCCGGCACCCGCTGTTCCAGGTGATGCTGACCCTGACCGACGCGGCCACGCCGACATTGGTCGCGGACGGCCTCGACACCCGCGCCGAGTTCGGCTGGCTCCAGGCCGCCAAGTTCGACCTGACCTTCTCCTTCGCGGAGCACCGGGGCGCCGACGGGGCGCCGGGCGGCCTGGACATCACGGTCGAGTACGCGACGGACCTGTACGACGCGAGCACCGTGGAGGCGGTCGCGGACCGGCTCGTACGCCTGCTCCAGGCCGCCGCCGAGAGCCCCGATCTCCCGGTCGCCGAGCTGGAGTTGCTCTCCCGTGGCGAGCGGGAGCTGCTGCTGGGGCAGCGGGCGGGCGCGGCCACCGGGAGCGCGGACGCCGCCCTCGGCGAGCTGTTCGCCGCGCAGGCCGCCCGCACCCCGGACGCGGTGGCCGTCGTGCACGGGGACGAGAAGCTGACGTACCGGGAGCTGGACGAGCAAGCGAACCGGCTCGCGCACCGGCTGATCGCGGAGGGGGTGGGCACGGGCGGCCGGGTCGCGCTGTTCCAGGAGCGGTCGGTGGCGGCGGTCGTCGCCACGCTCGCGGTGGTGAAGACGGGCGCCGCGTACGTGCCGCTCGACACCCGCTATCCCGTGGACCGCGTCCAGCTGATCGTCGCCCAGTCGGGTATCGGCTTCTTCCTCACCGACACCGACCTCGCGGGCCTGCGGCTCCCGTCCGGCGCCCGGCTCCTGCGCACGGCCGGCCTGGACGGCACCGGCGCGGACGCGGGCGCCCCGGCGGTGCGGGTCCATCCCGACCAGCCGGTGTACGCCATGTTCACCTCCGGCTCCACCGGCGTCCCCAAGGGCGTCGCCGTCACCCACCGCAACGTCGC
>NZ_JBWKES010000036.1:0-65906 GCF_056435325.1 Streptomyces sp. NPDC043952 | reverse complement strand
AATCCGCGCCGGCCGGACACACCCCGCGTAACCCTGGTCGGACCGACCAAGCCCAGACCGACCCACCGGCAAACAGCCTAAATCACCGGTATTGCGTCTAGGGCCTCTCGTTTGGATCATGCCAGGCTCGCGGGCCCTGGCACCGCTCCCTGATCCGGCCTGATCCAAACGAAAGACCCTAGGCGGGACGGGGGCCGCCCGCGGGTGGCCCCCGATCTCAGTCCAGGTAGCCCCGCAACTGGTCCGCGTACGCGTGGTCCCTGAGTTTGTTGAGGGTCTTGGACTCGATCTGGCGTATCCGTTCGCGGGTGACGCCGAAGAGGCGGCCGATCTCCTCCAGGGTGCGGGGGCGGCCGTCGAGGAGGCCGTAGCGCAGCTGTACGACCTTGCGCTCGCGCTCGCCCAGCGTGGACAGCACGGCATCCAGGTGCTGCTTGAGCAGCAGGAACGCGGCGGACTCCACGGGGCTCGCGGCGTCGCCGTCCTCGATGAGGTCGCCGAGCGCCACGTCGTCCTCCTCGCCGACGGGGGCGTGCAGCGAGACGGGTTCCTGGGCGAGCCGCAGCACCTCGCCGACCCGCTCGGGCGGCAGGTCGAGATGGGCGGCGACCTCCTCGGGCGTCGGCTCGTACCCCCGCTCCTGGAGCATGCGGCGCTGCACGCGTACGACCCGGTTGATCAGCTCCACGACATGGACCGGGACGCGGATGGTGCGGGCCTGGTCGGCGAGGGCGCGGGACATGGCCTGGCGGATCCACCAGGTGGCGTACGTGGAGAACTTGTAGCCGCGCGCGTAGTCGAACTTCTCCACGGCGCGGATCAGCCCGAGGTTGCCCTCCTGCACCAGGTCGAGCATGGTGAGGCCGCGGCCGACGTACCGCTTGGCGACGGAGACGACGAGCCGCAGATTGGCCTCGATCAGCCTGCGCTTGGCCACGCGTCCCATGACCACCAGGCGGTCCAGGTCGTGCGCCAACTCGCCGTCCAGGTCAGGGGTGTTGCTCAGCTTCTCCTCCGCGAACAGCCCTGCCTCCACCCGGCGGGCCAGCTCGACCTCCTCGGCGGCGGTGAGCAGCGGGATGCGGCCGATCTCGCGCAGGTACTGCCGGAACAGATCGGCGGACGGCCCGCCGGTCTCCGGGTGCCGTGCGGCACTCCCCTGGGGTGGCACCGCCACGAGAACGTCCGGCTCCGCGTCCGGCTCGTCCGCGACGGGACCGGTACCGCTGGGGGCAGGGGTGAGGGTCTGGGTCTGCACGAGGGCGACCTCCAGGATGTACGCCGGACTCGGCACCCCCCACAGTGTGGAGGAAGACACATCGCCGCCACGAGGGGTGTGCGGTGACTTTTTGCGTCCGGTCCGTGACCCGCTGCTGACGGCGGCCCGCCGGGGGCGGGTCTAGAGCGCCGCCGCGCCGCGTTCCCGCAGGGATTGGTCGTACTGCTGGAGGATCCACATCTCGTTCTGGACGGCGGCCAGTTGGCTCGGGTCGCCGCCGGTGGACAGGCGGGTCATCTGGAACTCGATGTCGCGGATGCGGCGTTCGACGGCGCGGCGGCGGATCTGGACCAGCACGGTGCCGGCGTAGGTCTCGTCGACGGTGCGGCGCAGGATCGGTTCGACGGCCAGCTCGGTGACCATGGCGCGCACGGTGTCGTCCGGCGCGGCCTCACGGACCCGGACCAGGTACTCCTGCGGGTCGCTCACGCCGAACTCCGCGCCGCCCGCCTCCGCGATGGTCTGGCGCACCGCGGCGTACGGCGGCGCGGTGAACTCGTCCACCCCGTAGGCGTCGAAGGCCGGGGAGACCAACTCGGGCCGCTGGAGGGCGAGTTTGAGCAGCTCGCGTTCGGCGGCGTACACCGGGTTGCGCAGGGTGAGGGCGGGCCCGGAGTGCGTGGGGTGCGGGGCAGCGGCGTATTCCGGCGTACGACTGCGTGACCTGGCTTGGTTCGCCTGTCCGCCGTTCCCGTTTCTGCGGACCAGGTAGCCGACGCGATCCACGACGAACTCCTGGTCCAGGATGCCGAGCAGGCCTGCCAGTTGTACCGCGACCTCGCGCCGCACACTGCGGTCCTTGATCTTGGCCACCACCGGCGCCGCCTCGTCCAACGCCGCCGCGCGGCCACCCGCAGTGTCCAGATCGTACCGGTCCACGATCTGCCGCAGTGCGAATTCGAACAGCGGGGTGCGGGGTTCGGTCAGGTCGGCGACCGCGTCGTCCCCCTTGGCGAGCCGCAGCTCGCAGGGGTCCATGCCGTCCGGGGCGATGGCGATGTACGTCTCGGCGGCGAACTTCTGGTCGTCCTCGAACGCCCGTAGCGCCGCCTTCTGCCCGGCCGCGTCGCCGTCGAAGGTGAAGATCACCCGTGCCGAGCCGTTGTCCATGAGCAGCCGGCGCAGGATCTTGATGTGCTCGCCGCCGAAGGCCGTGCCGCAGGTCGCGATGGCCGTCTTCACTCCGGCGAGATGGCAGGCCATGACGTCTGTGTAGCCCTCGACCACGACCGCCCGGCTGGACTTCGCGATCTCCTTCTTCGCCAGTTCGATGCCGTACAGGACCTGGGACTTCTTGTAGATCGCGGTCTCGGGGGTGTTGAGGTACTTGGGGCCGTTGTCGGACTCGTACAGCTTGCGGGCGCCGAAGCCGACGACCTCGCCGCCGATGTCCCGGATCGGCCACATCAGCCGGCCCCGGAAGCGGTCGATGGGCCCGCGCCGGCCGTCCTGGGAGAGCCCGGAGAGGACCAGCTCCTTGTCGCTGAAGCCCTTGCCGCGCAGATAGCGGGTGAGGTGGTCCCAGCCCTGGGGGCTGTAGCCGACGCCGAAGTGCACCGCCGCGTCCTGGTCGAAGCCGCGCTCGGCGAGGAAGACCCGGCCGGTCTCCGCCTCGGGGCTGTTCGCCAGCTGCTCGGCGTACCACTGCGCGGCGAGCTTGTGCGCCTCGACCAGCCGGATGCGCTCGCCGCGCTGGTGGGCCGGGTTGTACCCGCCCTCCTCGTACCGCAGCGTGATCCCGGCCTGCCCGGCGAGCCGTTCCACCGCCTCCGAGAAGGAGAGGTGGTCCACCTTCATCACGAAGGTGATGGTGTCGCCGCCCTCCTGGCAGCCGAAGCAGTGGAAGAGGCCCTTGGCGGGGCTGACCTGGAAGGACGGCGACTTCTCGTCATGGAAGGGGCACAGGCCCTTGAGGTTCCCGCCGCCCGCGTTGCGCAGCTGGAGGTACTCGGAGACCACGGCGTCGATCGGGACCGCGTCCCGTACCGCCTTCACGTCCTCGTCGTTGATCCGTCCTGCCACGCGTGAATTCTACGGTGGCGGACGGACACGGCAGGGGCACGTGGGGCGCACCGAGGGGGCGCGACCCGTCGCGCGACGGGTCGGTGCCAGCGCCGCGGCCCCCGCACCGACGGCACCCGGCGGGCCCGCGGTGGACGCGTCACCCGCCTCAGACGGCCAGCCGCTCCAACGGGACGTGCGGATCCGCCAGCGCGTCCGTGTCCACCCGCGACCGGGAGCGGATCAGCCGCTGGATCTGTTCCGTGACGTTCCACACATTCACGTTCATCCCCGCGAGCACCCGCCCCTCGCGCACCCAGAACGCGATGAACTCCCGCTTGCCCAGGTCGCCGCGGATGACCACCTGGTCGTACGACCCCGGCGGCGCCCAGCCGCTGTACTCCATCCCCAGGTCGTACTGGTCGGTGAAGAAGTACGGCACCCGGTCGTACACCGCGTCCTGCCCGAGCATGGAGCGTGCCGCGGCCGGGCCCCCGTTGAGTGCGTTGGCCCAGTGCTCGACCCGGACGCGGGTGCCGAACAGCTCCAGCGGGAACGCGGCGACGTCACCGGCGGCGTAGATGTCGGGGTCGGACGTGCGCAGCCGCTCGTCCACCACGATCCCGCCGCCCTGCGACCGGTCGGCGATCTCCAGGCCCGCGGCCTCCGCGAGCGCGACCCGCGGCACCGCGCCGATCGCCGCGAGGACGTCGTGCGCCGGGTGCTCCTCGCCGTCGTCGGTGCGCACCGCGAGGACCATGCCGTCCTGGCCGATGATCTCGGTGAGCCGGCGCCCGAAGTGGAAGCGCACGCCGTGCCCGCTGTGCAGCTGGGCGAAGACATTGCCCAGCTCGGGGCCGAGCGCGGCGGCCAGCGGGGTCGGCTCCGGCTCGATCACGGTGACCTCCGCGCCGTACTCGCGCGCCGCCGCCGCGACCTCCAGGCCGATCCACCCGGCGCCGGCGATCACCAGGTGCCCGTTGTCCCGGCCGAGGGCGGCCAGTACGCCCTTGAGCCGCTCGGCGTGCGCGAGCCGGCGCAGATGGTGGACGCCCGCGAGGCCGGTGCCGGGGATGTCCAGGCGGCGGGGCTCGGCGCCGGTGACGAGCAGCAGCTTGTCGTAGCGGACGAGGGTGCCGTCGTCGCCGTAGCGCACCGTCTTGGCCGGGCGGTCGATGTGGTCGACGGTCTGGCCGAGGTGCAGCTCGATGTCGTTGCGCGCGTACCAGGCGGGCTCGTGCACGAAGACGCTGTCGCGCTCGGCCTTGCCGAGCAGGAAGCCCTTGGAGAGCGGGGGTCGCTCGTACGGGTGGTCGCGTTCGTCGCAGATCAGTATCACCCTGCCGGTGAAGCCCTCCGCGCGGAGCGTCTCCGCCGCCTTCGCGCCGGCGAGGCCGCCTCCGACGATGACGAATGTCTGATCCGCGTCGACCACTTGTCTGCCTCCTCGTAAGGGTGCCGCCACCCGCGAGCGTCCCGCACACGGGGGGCCGCGGGAAGGGGGAGTGACCCGATCAGGCCACGGGTGTCACGTTCCTCTCACATGTGCCCGGTCAGTCTCGCGTGCAGCGAGAGCGCGGAGGCGTCGGTGAGGGATGCGATCTGGTCGACGATCACCCGCTTGCGCGCGTGGTCGTCGGATGCCCCGTCGAACAGGGCCCGAAACTGCGGATCGAGGCCGTCCGGCGCGCGGACGGTGAGCGCCTCGGCCAGCTCCGCCACGATCACCCGCTGATCGGCCCGCAGCCGCTCCTGCTCGGCGCGCTGCATCACGTACCGGTCGGCGACCGCCTTGAGCACCGCGCACTCCATCCGGGTCTCGCGGGGTACGACGAGACGCGCGTCGTAGCGGGTGAGCCGGCCGTTTCCGTAGGCGGCGCGGGTGGCGCCCTCGGCGGCCAGGCAGAACCGTCCGATGAGCTGACTGGTGGCGTCCTTCAGGCGGGCCTGGGCGGCCGCGGTGCCGTCGTAGCCGTGCGGCCACCACTCGGCGTCCTGGAGGCGGTCGAGGGCGGCGGCGAGTTCGGCCGGATCGGTGCCGGCGGGTGCGTAGCGGCCGATGGCCACCTCGAACACGGCCTGCCGTTCGGGCTCGGCGTGCAGGCAGTTGGGGTCGATGTGGCCGGCGTGCAGGCCGTCCTCGACGTCGTGCACCGAGTAGGCCACGTCGTCGGACCAGTCCATGACCTGGGCCTCGAAGCAGGTGCGGGTGCCGGGGGCGCCGGCCCTGACCCAGTCGAAGACCGGGCGGTCGTCCTCGTACACGCCGAACTTCCCCGAGGCGGGGTCGGTGGGGTGGGCGCCGCGCGGCCAGGGGTACTTGGTGGCGGCGTCGAGGGCGGCGCGGGTGAGGTTGAGGCCGACCGAGCCGTTCTCGGTGAACCGCTTGGGCTCGATGCGGGTGAGCAGCCGCAGGGACTGGGCGTTGCCCTCGAAGCCGCCGCAGTCGTCCGCGAACGCGTTGAGCGCCTGTTCGCCGTTGTGTCCGAAGGGCGGATGGCCCAGGTCGTGGGAGAGGCAGGCGGCCTCCACGAGGTCGGGGTCGCAGCCGAGGGCCGCGCCCAGTTCCCGGCCGACCTGGGCGCACTCCAGGGAGTGGGTGAGCCGGGTGCGGGGGCTGGCGTCCCAGACCTGGCTGTGGCTGCCCGGCGTGACGACCTGGGTCTTGCCGGCGAGGCGGCGCAGCGCGGCGGAGTGCAGGACGCGGGCGCGGTCGCGCTGGAAGGCGGTGCGGCCGGGGCGTTTGTCGGGCTCGGGCGCGAAGCGCTCCAGGTCCGCGGGGCCGTAGGGGTCGGGGCCGCTGGGGCCGGGGGGTGCGCTGCCTTCCATGATTCGACAGTAGACGCACGGGGTGACGATCGGGGGTGCCGGGTGGCCCAGTCGCATGGCGGATGCGGGAATCCGGCGGTCCCGGCGGGCGGGCGGACGCATCGCACAGGGAGGCGAACCGGATGCGTGCCGGTGGCGTCCTCCTTGATCGGGGCCGGTCCACCGGGGCCGGAACCGGGGCCGGGCAGCGGGCTTCGTACCAGGAGGCTCGTACCAGGGAGCTTCGTACCAGGGGGCTTCGCACCGAGGGGGACCGCATGAGGATCCGACGACCGCGGCTGCCGCGCACCCGCACGGGGCAGCGGCGCCTGGTGCAGGCCGTGATGGCGGCGTGCGTGCTGGCGCTGCTGCCGGGGGCCTGGCTGTTCACGTCCGCGGCGGACCGGCTGCGCACGGTCGCGGACGCGCCGCCCGCACCGGTCGCGGTGGTGTTCGGGGCCGGGCTGTGGAACGGGGCGCCGTCGCCGTACCTCGCGCGCCGCCTGGACGCGACGGCGGCGCTGTACCGCGCGGGCCGGGTCAGGGCCGTCCTGGTCACCGGCGACAACAGCCGCGAGGACTACGACGAGCCGGACGCCATGCGCACCTACCTGACCCGGCACGGCGTGCCGGCCGGCCGGATCGTGCGGGACTACGCCGGGTTCGACACCTGGGACTCCTGCGTCCGGGCCAGGAAGATCTTCGGCGTGGACCGGGCCCTGCTGGTCAGCCAGGGCTTCCACATCCGGCGGGCGGTCGCGCTGTGCGAGGCGGCGGGCGTCGACTCGTACGGCGTCGGGGTCGACGAGCCGCACGACGCCACCTGGTACTACGGCGGCACGCGCGAGGTGTTCGCGGCGGGCAAGGCGGCGCTGGACGCGGTCTTCCACCCGGACCCGACCTTCCTGGGCCCGCGGGACCACGGGGTCGCGAACGCGCTTGCGGAGACCGGGAGTTCGGCGCGGCGGGGGGACGGCTGAGCATGGACGCCACCGAACTGACGCCCGCCGAACGCCGGGTCCTGGACGCCTTCCCGCTGGGCGAGGGGGTCGACTTCCGGGAGGGCGAGGACGACGATCCCGCGCACGGCGCCGGCTGGGGGCCCGAACGCACTTTACGGGCGGAGTTCCTGCGGGAGTTGCTGCTGGCCGGGCCGGTGCGGGAGGGCCGTACGGCCGGGCTGAAGGTACGCGGCGCGCGGATCACCGGGATGCTGGACCTGAAGTACGGCACCGTCGCGCACGCCGTCCGGCTGCGCCACTGCCACTTCGAGCAGGCGCCCGACCTGTACGGGGCGCGGATCGTCGCCCTCGCCCTCAGCGACTCGGTACTGCCCGGCCTGAGGGCGGGCGCGCTGCGCTCCGAGGGGGTCGTACGGCTCACCTGCTGCCGTTTCTCGGGCCCGGTACGGCTCCAGGGCGCCAAGCTGGCCGGGGCGCTGTTCGTCAACGGGGCGCGATTCGGGACACCGGACGGGGACCCCGAGGAGCCCGTGCTCCAGCTCAACCACGCCGAGGTGGCCACGGACGTATGGGCCCGGCGGCTGGTGGCGCACGGCGAGGTACGGCTGAACGGGGCCGTCGTCGGCGGTCAGGTGCGCCTCGACGACGCGGTGCTCGACACGCCGGGCGGCACCGCGCTGCACGCCGAGGTCCTGTCCGTCGGCACCGACCTGCACGCGATGCGGCTGCGCGCACGGGGCCGGGTGAACCTGGGCGGCGCCCGCATCCCCCGCCAACTCAACCTGGCCTACGCCCGGTTGTCGAACCCCGGAGGCCATGCCCTGCGTGCCAGCAGCGGTGTCATCGGCGAGCTGTGGCTCCGGGAGGCCGCGCCGATCGAGGGCACCGTCAATCTGCGCCGCGCCCAGCTGGACCTGCTGCACGTGCCGCCGGAGGTCTGGCCCGAGCAGGTCCAGCTCGACGGTCTCGCCTACCGGGTGCTGACCCCGCACCTGCCCGCCGGGCAGCGCCTGCCGCTGCTGGAGCGCGAACCGGACGGCAGCTATCTCCCGCAGCCCTACGAGCAGTTGACCGCCGCCTACCGGGCGGTGGGCGACGACGCGGCCGCCCGTACCGTGCAGCTCGCCAAGCTCCGCCGCCACCGCCGCACCCTGCCGGGGTACGCCCGCCTGTGGGGCTATCTCCAGGACGCCGCCGTCGGCTACGGCTTCCGCCCGATGCGCGCCGCGTTCTGGCTGCTGCTGCTCCTGTGCACGGGCACCCTCGTCTTCGCCCTGCACCACCCGCCCGCCCTGAAGCCCTCCGAGGCCCCCGCCTTCAACCCGCTGTTCTACACCCTCGACCTGCTCCTGCCGATCATCGACTTCGGCCAGGAAGGCGCGTACGCCCCGCGCGGCGGCTTCCAGTGGCTGTCGTACGTGCTGATCGCCCTGGGCTGGGTGCTGGCGACGACGATCGCGGCGGGCGTCACCCGTTCACTGAACCGGCAATAGCCGACCCGGAGTTGACGGCTGCGGTACGGAGATCGTCCAGCCCGGCTCCGGGGACCGGCCCCGCGCTCCGTGGTCCAGCCGTCGGCACCGGCCCGGAGGGGCCCTCCGCCGGACCCGGATGACGCCCCGTCACCCGTTCCGCGACCCCCGTCGCTCCATTCGTGTGTTCTTCGTACTTTCTTCTCGTGCTGCCCGGCACACCGCCCCTGACCTGCCCCGACTCCCCCGCGCCTCAGCCGTATGGCCGCCGGGCCCGCCACCCGTTCACCGCAGTCCGGGCGATCTCTCGGCAAGCGGATCACGGCGCGAGCCCTTTACCTCGGAAGGGCAGGGGACACACCAGTCGGACAAGCTCTGGGGAGCACCATGCGACGCACCGCCCGTCTGCTGACCGGTACCGCGCTCGCCGTGGGCACGGCGGCGCTCGCCGCCGCGCCCGCCTACGGCGGAGCCACGGCCGCGCGCCCCTTGCGCGCCCCCACCGGGAGCCTGGAGGTGTACCCGTCCACCGCGATCCCCGGCGGACAGGTCACGGTCAACACCGCCGCCTGCGGGGACAAGGGCGGTGCGACGGGGGACGCGGGCGCGGTCGGCGCCGGCGTCTTCACGCTGGCGCCCACCACGCACCAGGGCGAGGCGATCGGCCAGTTCCAGGTGCCGCCGAGCGCGCAGCCGGGGACGTACGAGATCGTCGCGAAGTGCGCGGAGGGCAGCGGACAGGTGACGGGCGACCTGGTGGTGGCCCTCGCCGCGGCGCACGAGCAGGTGCAGCCGCGGGGAAGTGTGAAGACGGGGGTCGGCGGCGCGCTCGGTCCCGACCCCGTGCAGACCGCGGCGGGCGTGACGGCACTGGCCGTCGCCGCCGCGGGCGGTACCTGGCTCCTGCATCGCCGGGCGAGAGGCGACGGGATCTGACGGACACCCTCCGCTGTCCGTCCGCCGGTACCGCACGTCCCGCCCCCTCCGGGTCCGATGCCCCTCGCGGCCCGGAGGGGGAGGGGGTCCGCCCCGGCTCCAGTCCGGGGGTCCGCTCCCGCGAGAGGGGTTCGTATGCGCAGCACACGTCCGACCGGAGGCCGTACCCGTGGCATCCGGAGGGTCCGCGGGCGCCGGACGCGCCGGCTCGGGGACACCGCGATAGCCGCGGTCACCGCCGTGGCCCTCGCCTCGGGGGTCTGGCTGCTGGGCGGCCAGTCGCACACTCCCCCGCAGCCGGCCGCCGCCGAGGGCCGCCCCGACCCCGGCGAGGAGCGGCTGACCGCGCCCTCCCTGCCGCCGTCGCCGCCGCTGCGCATCCGCATCCCGGCCATCCGCGTGAACGCCCCGCTGATGGGTCTCGCCCTCACCGCCTCCGGCAGCCTGGACGTGCCGCCCGCGCGGGACAAGAACCTGGCCGGCTGGTACGAGGCCGGGACCATGCCCGGCGAGACGGGGACCGCGATCGTCGCCGGGCACGTGGACAACACGGAGGGCCCGGCCGTCTTCTACAACCTGGGCGCGCTCAAGCGGGGCGCCCGGATCGAGGTGGACCGCCGGGACGGCACGGTGGCCGAGTTCACCGTGGACGCCGTCGAGGTCTACGCCGCCAGCGACTTCCCCGACCAGAAGGTCTACGGCGCCGCCCGCCGCCCGGAGCTGCGCGTGATCACCTGCGGCGGCGGCTACTCGAAGACCACCGGCTACCAGGGCAACGTGGTCGTCTTCGCCCATCTGACCGGCAGCCGCTGAGCCGCCGCCGCTCCGCTCTCGGCCGACGCCGGATCGCTCAGTCGATGCCCGACCGCTCCACCCCCGCCACGATCCACCGCTGGAAGCACAGGAACACCACCAGCAGCGGCAGGATCGAGACGGCCGCCGCGACGAACAGCTCGTGCAGGCGCACCACCTGGGCGGTGGTGAAGGAGGACAGCGCCACCTGGACCGTCCAGGCGCTCTGGTCCTGCCCGATCACCAGCGGCCACAGGAAGGAGTTCCAGGCGCCGAGGAAGACGATGGTGCCGACCGCCGCGAACACCGGGCGCGCGTTGGGCACGACCACCAGCCAGTACGTCCGCCAGTAGCCGAGCCCGTCGACCTGGGCCGCGTCCTCCAGCTCCCGCGGGAACCCCAGGAAGTACTGCCGGAAGACGAAGCAGGCGAACGCCGAGAACAGGGTCGGGACGATGAGTCCGCGCAGCGTGGAGACCCAGCCGAGGGAGGACACCAGCACGAAGGTCGGTACGAAGGTGACGGCGGCCGGGACCAGCAGGGTGCCGAGGATGCCGTAGAACACCTTGTTCGCGTGCCGGTAGGGGATGCGGGCGAGGCCGTACCCGGCGAGGGAGGCGAGCAGCAGGGTGCCGAGGGTGGTGGCGACGGCGATCAGGGCGGAGTTGAGCAGCGAACGGGCGAACGGCACGGAGGGGTCGTCGAACAGCTCCCGTACGTTCCCCCACTTCAACTCGCTCGGGAAGAAGGTCCATTCGGGCGAGGTGATGTCCCGCTCGCTGGACAGCCCGTTGCGCACCAGCAGGTAGAAGGGGATGAGGAAGACCAGCGCGAGCAGCACGAGCAGCACGGCCCGCAGCGCCCGCCCGGCCCTGACCAGAGCGTCATCCATCGTCCTCACTCCTTCTCACCGCTCCTCGCTTTGCCCGAGCCTGAGCCAGCGCGCCTGCCCGACCGTGACGATGGCGATGATCAGCGCGAGGATCACGGCGCCCGCGCTGCCGAGCCCCAGATTCTGCCCCTGGCCGAGCGCGGTGTAGTAGAGGTAGACGAGCGGCGGACGGGCGTACGGCGGGTAACCCCGCGCGTCCGACAGCAGGTTGTAGAACTCGTCGAAGGCCTGGAAGGCGTTGATGACGAGCAGCAGCAGCACCGCGACGGAGGTGGCGCGCAGTTGGGGCAGGGTGATGTGGCGCAGCACCGTCCAACCGGGCCGGGCCCCGTCCACGGCGGCGGCCTCGTAGAGCACCGGGTCGATCCGCTGGAGCCCGGCGAGGAACAGGATCATGTAGAACCCGGCCTGGAGCCACAGCCGTACGGTCACGATGACCAGCCAGTACCAGGGCGGATGGGTGGTCGACAGCCAGGCCACGGGGTCGGTGCCGAACCAGCCGAGCACGGTGTTGGCGAGGCCGAAGCGCACCCCGTTGAAGATCGACATCTTCCAGATCAGGGCGGCCACGACATAACTGCACGCGGCCGGCAGGAAGAAGACCGACCGGAAGAACGCCCGCGCCCGCCGCACCCGGTTGACCATCAGCGCGAGGGCCAGGGAGAGGGCGAAGGTGACGGGCACGATGAAGGCGGTGAACACGAGGAAGGTGCGCAGGCTGCCGGTGAACGCGCCGTCCCTCAGCATGGCCGTGTAGTTGTCCAGGCCGACGAAGTGCGTGGGTGTCACGGTGTTGTGCGCGTCGAAGAAGCTCAGGCCGACGCTCCACAGCAGCGGGATGTACGTGAACAGCGCGAGCCCGGCCGCGAAGGGCCCGACGAACACCCAGAACCACAGGGCCCGCCGGTGCCTCACGACGTGTGCTGGACGCGGTCGAGTTCTGCGGACACCTTCCGTACAACGCCCCGCAGTTCGCTCTCCGGGTTCGCGCCGTCCTTGATGATCCGGCTGAGCGCGTCCTGGTAGGCGGTCTGGGCGGCGGGGGTCCACAGCAGCGGCTGGGCGTACCCGTGGTCGGTGGCGAACCGTACGGCGTCGGCGGCGGCGCCCGTCCTCAGCTTGGCGGCCTTCTTCGCGAGCGAGATCCGTGCCGGGATGTGGAACCCGTATCCGAGCGCGAAGTCCTCCTGGTAGTCGGTCCGTTCCACCCAGAGCCACTTCACGTACTCTTCCGCCGCCTCCTTGTGCTTGCTCCGCGCACTGACGGCGGCCCCGTACGCCCCGACGGGAACGGTCGGCTTCCCTTGCTTCCCGTCCCCCGGAAACGGCAACACCCCGAAGTCGTCCCCGAGTTCCTTCTGTACCTGTGGCAGCGCCCAGAGCCCGGACCACTGCATCGCGGTGAGCCCCTGGAGGAAGGCCGAGGGGTCGGACCAGTCGGTGGGCGCGCCTAGGAGCAGCGACTTGGCGGCGTACAGCTCCCTCAGCTTTCCGAGTGTGCGGGCCGCTGCGGGGTCGTCGAAGCCGACCTTCCCGTCGTCCGTGACCAGCCGGAGCCCCGCGGCGTACAGGGGCGTGCCGCCGAGCACCCCGGCGCCGCCGTCATTGCCGAGAAACAGCCCCTTGACCTTCCTGCTGGTCAACTTCCGTGCCGCGTCCACGAGTTCGTCGAGCGACTGCGGTGGCCGGGCGCCCGCGTCGCGCAGCATGCTCTTGCGGTAGTAGAGCATCTGCATGTCGATGGTCTGCGGAATGCCGTAGACCTTCCCCTGGTACGTCTTCGGCGCCAGCACCGCCGGGTTGAAGTCGTCCCTGACCCCGTCCAGCAGCGCGGTCAGATCCTCGACCTGCCCGCCCTGGATCTGGTCGAGCGAGGGCCCGTTGACCTCGAACACATCGGGCCCGGAATCGGTGAGCAGGGCCGCGGCCGTCTGCTGATCGTAATTTCCGGGCCGCCACTGCACGGTGACGTGCGCCTTGGTGTAGGCGGCCGCGTACCGCTTCACCGCCTGCTCGGTCCCGGCCTCGCCGTACTGGTGATACCACTGCGCCAGCTGCACCCCACCGGAACCCCCGCGCCCGGTATTGGACCCACAGGCACTCAGCACACCCACCCCGAGCCCGGCACCCGCACCCAGCAGCGTCCTGCGGCTGATCGTCATCCACTTCCCCCTGACGTCGTCCTCAACGCACGGCCCAACGATCAACCATGCGGGCCGATTACGAAAGGGGTGTTGCGGCGGTGTGTCACTGCACACGGACGGTGGGTGAGGGGTTTGACCCGACGCCCGCGCCCTCATGGAGGACCACGAGCCGCGCCGCCTCTTCCCGGAATCGATCCCGAGTACCTTCGCCCACCAGCAGTCGTTCGAGTCGTTCCCGCTCCATACCCGACGCCCCCACCGAGATCCTGCGGTACAAAGGTTGCAGGTTCGAGTCCAGCCGAGCGCACATGGGACCAGAGGCCCCAGGGATGTCCGGGGCCTGTGCGGACAACTCGCCCGCCTCTCGGAAGGTCAGGAAGCGATGAGGCGGCTGGTGAAGCCGTCGCGGATGAGGGATTCATACGCTCCACGCACGTCTGCCGGGACCTCCTGTTCGATGGCGAATCCGCGCTTCGGGTACTCGATCACCCGCTGGAGATCACCGACGAGCATGTCCAGGACGAGCTTCTCGTCTCCGATGGACTTCACGTAGTCGTCGAGCTCCAACGGCTCCGACGCGCAGAGGATCTCGACGCCGGGCCACAGCTTGCGCGCGGTCGCGTACGAGCGCCGTTCCATGTAGGGCTTGGAGACCAGCAGCACGGTGGCCGGGGTGATTCCGGCGGCGGCGAGAACCTCACGGGAGAAAGTGATGTTCTGCCCGGTGTTGCCGGCAGACGGTTCGAGCAGGATCGCCTCGGAGGGGACGCCGAGGTCGATGGCGTGCTCGCGGAAGTGGACGGCTTCGCCGCGTGGGAAGACCTTGGTGGTGGTGGGGCTGTTGCCGCCGGTGAAGACCAGGGTCGGGAACAGCCCGGCGCGGTACAACTCGGCGGAGCGGGTGGCGACGCCGAGGTCGTGACTGCCCAGGCCGATCGCCACGTCGACGGGCCGCAGCGCGTGGTGCATCTGGTGGTACTCCCAGATCAGCGCGGCCCGGTGCCACTGGTCCTCGGTGATGGCCTGCTGGTTGTCGCCCACGCGTCTCTCCCTGTCACCGTCGCCGGGGGCCAATCCGGCTCTCTCGTGGCCTTGATGCCCTCGATGCTGCGCAGTTGGTGCACGAGGCCGTACTGGGCGGCCGTGCGAATGGCTTGATCGAGGACGAGGAGTCCATCATCCCTGGTCGCCGGGTCGGAGAGCAGGATGTGGCCGTAGGCGGTGTCCAGCCGTACGCGTTGCATCGGTGAGTCGGTGGTCCCACTGCTGCGGGCGATGCCGATGAAGTGCAGGGCTTGGGTGAGGTCGCCGGCACCACGACGGGCAAGAGCGAGTTTCTGGTGGGCCACCGACCAGTCGTCGGGTTCGGTCAGGTCCTCGAAGGCGCGGGTCGCGGCCTGCATGACGCGGGTCGCGTAGCCGTGCCGGCCGTTCTTGCTCAGCGCGGTACCGACCCACAGGCGGGCCCTGGCACGGTCCCGGAGGGAGAGCCGGTCGTCGGCGGCGAGGATTTCGTATTGGCGGGCTGCGCTCTCCAACTTGCCGGACATTTCCGCGACCACCGCGAGGGAGAGGTCGAGCTGGGCGACCCGGCGCGGGATGCCGAGCTGAGTGAAGACCGCGCGTGCCGCCGTATACGAGTGCTGGGCGGAAAGGGGACCGAGTACGCAGCCTTGGTCGCGTTTGAGATCACCGAGCAGTGCGGTCGAGCGGGCGAAAAGATACAGGCCCTTCTCGTCCAGTTCCCGGGCGTCGAACCGGGTCAGCCAGCGGCTGAGGAGGCTGTCGGCGAAGGTGAAGTTCTGCTGGGACAGCGCGATCACGACGCGGTCCAGGTCCTCGGCCCATGATTCGTACTCCCAAGCGCGAGGGCCGGTCCCGACGACGCGGCGGGCGGCATTCTGTACGGTGCCGGCCATCGCGGACAAGATCGTCTCGAAGCGCAGATGGGCGGAGGTATCCGCGCGGGCGAGGGCGGTGTCGAGGATGGCCTGCGTGTCAGGTCGTGGCTCGGTTGCCGCGCGCTTGCTCTCCCACTTCGAGACCGTGGCGACGGCGACTTGGAGGTGCTCGGCGAAGGCTCGCACGCTCAACCGCAAGGCGAGACGCAGGGCCCTGGTCTCCAAGCCGGTCCACTGGTGCACGGTGGCCACGCGTCACTCCCTTCCACCGTCATCGAAGCAGACGCACGTAAGCCGCGGGACGAAAGTGGAACGAAAGTAGAACGACGGGTGATGGGCCGGAAGCTCGGTGACGTTCATGCTCGTGTTCGTCACCGCTTGTCCACCCATGAGAGGGCTC
The DNA here is from genome assembly GCF_056435325.1 of Streptomyces sp. NPDC043952. Taxonomy (NCBI): domain Bacteria; kingdom Bacillati; phylum Actinomycetota; class Actinomycetes; order Kitasatosporales; family Streptomycetaceae; genus Streptomyces; species Streptomyces sp. NPDC043952. The sequence continues at coordinate 50,319 of NZ_JBWKES010000036.1, read as the reverse complement.
CCGCACGGCCCCTCACTGAACGCCGCCTGATCAGCAGACCGGTGGTCAACGGTCTGCTGCGGTGACACGGGTCTCCGAAGCCCGGCAGGAGGAGCTGGGCCCTCGGCAGAGGGCGCCGCTTCCGGAACGCACAACGCCCTGGCGACCGCGCGAATGGCCCCAGGGCCCGGCCGATCTGAGAAAGCAGACCGACATGCCGCAACCTACGACGCGGGTCCGCCCGACCGGGCACCCCGGCTACAGCGAGACGCTGCCGCGCGATCCCGAAAGCGCCGCGATCGCGCGCCGTTTGGTACGCGTCGCCCTCTCCACCTGGGGACTGGACGACCTGACTGATGACGGTCTCCTGATCGTCTCCGAGCTGGTGGCCAACGCGGTTCGGCATGCCAGGCGGCGGTCCATCCGCGTGATGGTGGAACGCATCGCGCCGCGCACGGTATGGGTGGCCGTCGCGGACTTCTCCCACGCGCTGCCTGTGCCCTGTGCGCCGAAGAACGACGAGGAGGGCGGACGCGGTCTGACCCTCGTCGCGGCGCTGGCGGCGAACTGGGGCGCGGATGAACGGCGCTGGGGGAAGGTCGTGTGGGCAGACCTGGAGGCTCACGGGTGACCGACGAAGCAAGCCCCCGACGCAGCCGAGCCCGAGCCCACCTGTGCCAACTGATCGACATGTTCGGCGCAGACGGGTGCCTGCGGATCAACACGACCTCTACTCCCGACCCGGGCAGCTCGATCCCGGCTGTTGCTCCTGATGGCGGTGAGCCGGAGGACGACGAGCAGACCTGAGGCAGTTGTCACAGATCTCGACTCATGCAAGCAAAAGCCGTTTAGCCAGCTCGACGGCTTGGCCTGACGGCCTCCGCAGCCGAGACCCGAGAGGCGGCACCCCCGCACAGGGTGCCGCCTCTTTCGTGCGCCGGGGGCGTCGTCGGTCGGGTGAGGGTCGGGGACCGGCGGCGGACCCGGGGTTCGTGGGGCCGGAGGGGTCAGCGGTGGTCGCTGCCCGTGGACTGGGTGGCCGCGCGGCCCGCTTCGAGGCGGGCGACCGGGATGCGGAACGGGGAGCAGGAGACGTAGTCGAGGCCGGCCTCGTGGAAGAAGTGGACCGACTCGGGGTCGCCGCCGTGCTCGCCGCAGACGCCGAGCTTGAGGTCGGGGCGGGTGCGCCGGCCGGCCTCCGCGGCGGCCTTCACCAGGGAGCCCACGCCGTCCTTGTCGATCGTCTCGAACGGGGAGACGCCGAAGATGCCCTTCTCCAGGTAGGCCGTGAAGAAGGAGGCCTCCACGTCGTCCCGGCTGAAGCCCCAGACCGTCTGCGTGAGGTCGTTCGTGCCGAAGGAGAAGAACTCCGCCGCCTCCGCGATCTGACCGGCGGTCAGCGCGGCGCGCGGCAGCTCGATCATCGTGCCGATCGCCAGCTTCAGCTCCGTGCCCGTCGCCGCCTGGACCTCCGCGACGACCTTGTCGGCCTCCTCGCGGACGATCTCCAGCTCCTGGACCGTGCCCACCAGCGGGATCATGATCTCGGCGCGCGGGTCGCCCTTCGCCGCCTTGCGCTCCGCCGCCGCCTCGGCGATCGCGCGGACCTGCATCGCGAACAGGCCGGGGATGACGAGCCCGAGGCGCACGCCGCGCAGGCCCAGCATGGGGTTCTGCTCGTGCAGGCGGTGCACGGCCTGGAGCAGGCGCAGGTCGTTCTCGTGCGGCTCCTGGCGGGACTCGGCGAGGGCCACGCGCACGGAGAGTTCCGTGATGTCGGGCAGGAACTCGTGCAGCGGCGGGTCGAGGAGGCGGATGGTGACCGGCAGGCCGTCCATCGCCTCGAACAGCTCGACGAAGTCCTTCTTCTGGAGCGGCAGCAGCTCGGACAGGGCCGACTCGCGCTCCCGCGCGGTGTCCGCGAGGATCAGCTTCTCGACCATCTCGCGCCGCTCGCCGAGGAACATGTGCTCGGTGCGGCACAGGCCGATGCCCTGGGCGCCGAAGCGGCGGGCGCGCAGCGCGTCCTCGGCGTTGTCCGCGTTGGCCCGCACCCGCAGCCGGCGCTTGCGGTCGGCGAAGGCCATCATCCGGTGCACGGCCTCGACCAGCTCGTCCGCGTCGTCGGCGCCCGGATGCATCCGGCCCTCGAAGTACTCCACGACCGGGGACGGCACCACCGGGACCTCGCCCAGGTAGACCTTGCCGGTGGAGCCGTCGATGGAGATGACGTCGCCCTCCTCGACCACGTGTCCGCCGGGGACCGTCATCCGGCGCCGCTTGGTGTCGACCTCCAGCTCCTCCGCGCCGCACACACAGGTCTTGCCCATGCCGCGCGCGACCACGGCCGCGTGCGAGGTCTTGCCGCCGCGCGAGGTCAGGATGCCCTCGGCCGCGATCATGCCGTCCAGGTCGTCGGGGTTGGTCTCCCGGCGGACCAGGATGACCTTCTCGCCCGAGCGCGACCACTTGACGGCGGTGTACGAGTCGAAGACCGCCTTGCCGACCGCCGCGCCCGGCGACGCCGCGATGCCGCGCCCGACCTGCTCGACCTTCGCCTTCTCGTCGAAGCGCGGGAACATCAGCTGGGCCAGCTGGGCGCCGGTGACGCGCTGGAGCGCCTCGGTCTCGTCGATCAGGCCCTGGTCGACGAGCTGGGTGGCGATGCGGAACGCGGCGCCCGCGGTGCGCTTGCCGACACGGGTCTGGAGCATCCACAGCTGACCGCGCTCGATAGTGAACTCGATGTCGCAGAGGTCCTTGTAGTGGTTCTCCAGCGTCTCCATGATCTGCATCAGCTGGTCGTACGACTTCTTGTCGATCTGCTCCAGCTCCGCCAGCGGGACGGTGTTGCGGATGCCCGCCACCACGTCCTCGCCCTGGGCGTTCTGGAGGTAGTCGCCGTAGACGCCCTGGTGGCCGGAGGCGGGGTCGCGGGTGAAGGCGACGCCGGTGCCGGAGTCGGGGCCGAGGTTGCCGAAGACCATCGAGCAGACGTTGACGGCCGTGCCCAGGTCGTGCGGGATGCGCTCCTGGCGGCGGTACAGCTTGGCCCGGTCGCCGTTCCAGGACTCGAAGACGGCCTTGATGGCGAGGTCCATCTGCTCCCGCGGATCCTGCGGGAACTCCCGGCCCGCCTCCTTCTTGACGATCTTCTTGAAGGCGGTGACCAGCTTCTTCAGGTCGGCGGCCTCCAGGTCGGTGTCGACCTTGACCTTCTTGGCCTCCTTGGCCTTCTCCAGGGCCTCCTCGAAGAGGTCGCCGTCGACGCCGAGGACGGTCTTGCCGAACATCTGGATGAGGCGGCGGTAGGAGTCCCAGGCGAAACGCTCGTCGCCGGCCTGCTTGGCCAGGCCCTGGACCGACTTGTCCGACAGACCGATGTTGAGGACGGTGTCCATCATGCCGGGCATGGAGAACTTGGCGCCCGAGCGCACCGACACCAGCAGCGGGTCGTCCGCCTGGCCGAGCTTCTTTCCCATGCGGGCTTCGAGGGCGTCGAGATGGGCGCTCACCTCGTCACGCAGTGCCGCCGGCTCCTCGCCGTTCGCCAGGTAGCTCTTGCAGGCCTCCGTGGTGATGGTGAAACCGGGAGGAACCGGAAGTCCGAGGTTGGTCATCTCGGCGAGGTTCGCGCCCTTGCCACCGAGGAGGTCTTTGAGGTCCTTGTTCCCCTCGGTGAAGTCGTAAACGAACTTCGCTACCTGGGGTGCTTTGTTTTCCGACACGGGACTCGACTCCTTGAGGCCACGGTGGCTGCCCTGACGGCCAGGAACATACCCAGATCGAAGGCACATGGGTACGTCCACTTGCGGGTCATGTGCATGTAACCACCCGTCCGCCAGCGGATCGAAAGTCAAAGCTTGGCAAGACGCAACGCCGTTATGTGTTCATTTCTTGAAGACAAACCCGCCGGAAGAGTGGACTCAGTGCTCACTTGAGCGCCTCCCGCCGCGATTGAGTTCGATCGATGAACGATCAAGGGGTGGCACCCAGTGCCACCCCTTGGAGAAGTGCAGCCACCCCCGAATCGCTCATATGAGCGCAGCCCTTATCAAGGGTGGCGAGAATCACGCTGCCACAGAGCCCCGGATTTCACCATCCGGACCCCGCTCCGGCGCGTCCTCACACCCCCAGCGCCCGCAGCCGCTCCTCCACCCGCTCCGGCGCATACAGGTGTTCCACCACCAGCGCCCCCGCTCCGATGAGCGCGGCCCGCTCCCCCAGCCGGGAGGTGACCACGTCCAGGTGGGCCGTGGAGCGCGGCAGCGCCCGCTGGTAGAGCAGTTCCCGGACGCCGGTGAGGAAGGGTGTTCCGGCCAGATCTCCGGCGATCATCAGCACGCCCGGATTGAGCAGCGTGACGACGGTCGCCAGCACGTCCCCGACCCGGCGCCCCGCCTCGCGGGCCAGCGCCGCCGCCTCCGGGTGCCCCGCCGCCAGCAGGTCCCGTACGTCCGACCCGGAGGCGGCCGGCACCCCGGAGGCCGCCAGCCGCCGGGCCACGGCACCGCCGCTCGCGACGGCGGCGAGACAGCCGTGCGAACCGCACCGGCACAGCGCGTCCGCGCCCACCCGGATGTGCCCGATGTCGCCCGCGCCGCCGTCGATCCCCCGGTATATGGAGCCGTCGACCACGACGCCCGCGCCTATGCCGGTGGACACCTTCACCAGGACGAAGGCCGCGCACTCGGGATGGCCCGCGCGCTGTTCGCCGTACGCCATGAGGTTGGCGTCGTTGTCCACCAGGACCGGGACCGGCGGCGCGCCGGTGTGTTCGGTGAGGGCGCGGGAGAGGCGGCCCGTTATGTCGTAGCCGTCCCAGCCGGGCATCATCGGGGGCTGCACCACCCGGCCGGTCGAGGTGTCCACCGGCCCCGGCACCGCGAGCCCGATGCCGCACACCTCGGCCGGTGGCGCCCCGGCTTTCTCCAGCAACTCGCCGAACCAGCGCCCGAGTTCGCCGAGGACCGGCTCCGGGCCCTCCTCGATCACCAGGGTGCCGGAGTGCTCGGCCAGGATCTCGCCGGTCAGCGAGAGCACGGCGGCGCGCGCGTGCCGGGTGTCGAGGTCGGCGGCGAGGACCACCGCGTGGGAGCCGTCGAACTCCAGGGTGATGGAGGGGCGTCCGCCGAGCGGCGAGTCGACCGGCCCGCCGGCGCCCTCGCGCAGCCAGCCGGCCCGGAACAGCCGGTCCAGGCGCTGGCCGACGGTGGCCCGCGAGAGCCCGGTCGCCTGCTGGAGCGCACCCCGCGTCACGGCCCGTCCGCTGCGCACCAGTTCGAGCAGTTCCCCGGCGCCTGCCTGACTGCCGTTTCTGGAGTTCATCCCGTTCCTCCCCGGACGTCCGGTCATGCGCACCCCCTTGTGTTTCCCAAGCGTGCATTACATAGTGGGTTTTGCGTGTTAAATAGACGTAACTCTACGGCGGCCGATGCCGAACCCGGTCGGCCGTGCGTCCGGACGTCGTCGTCTTGGGGGAGCCCCGAGTGGACCGCACCGCCCAACTCACCGCCCACGCGCTGTCGTACGCGCCCCCGGACACCCTGCCGGTCCGGGCCGCGCGGGTGCTCGACGCCAACTGGACGGGCGCCTCGACGGTCCCCTCCCGGAGCCTGTACCCCCACCAGTGGTCCTGGGACTCGGCGTTCATCGCGATCGGGCTGCGGCACCTGTCACCGCTGCGCGCGCAGGGCGAGCTGGAGACGCTGCTGGCCGCCCAGTGGACGGACGGGCGCGTGCCGCACATCGTCTTCAACCCCTCCGTCCCGCTCGACGCCTACTTCCCCGGCCCCGACTTCTGGCGCTCCACCACCGCCGGACGCGCGGCGGGCGCCCCGCGCACGGTACAGACGTCCGGCATCGTGCAGCCACCGGTGCACGCGCTGGCGGCCTGGCTGGTGCACCGCGCCGACCCCGGACTCTCCCACGCCCGCGGCTTCCTGGCGCGGGTCTATCCGAGGCTGGCCGCCTGGCACCGGTATCTGCTGCGCCACCGGGACCTGGGCGGCGGCGGCCTGGTGTCCGTCGTCCACCCCTGGGAGCAGGGCATGGACAACAGCCCCTGCTGGGACGCGCCGCTCGCGCGGATCACCCCGGCCCCGGCCCGCTCCTTCCGCCGGGCCGACCTGGACCACGGCGCGCCCGAGGACCGGCCGACGGATCTGGACTACGGGCGGTACGTACGGCTGGCCGTCGAGTACCGGGACGACCACTACGCCGACGGCAACGGCGAGTTCGCGGTGGAGGACCCGTCCTTCAACGCCCTGCTCATCGCCTCCGAGCACGCACTCGCGCACATCGCCGCCGAGTTGGGCGCCGGCCCCGGCGCCCGGCACGCGCGGGCCGAGCGGCTGACGTCGGCGCTGGTGGAGCGGCTGTGGAGCGCGGAGGCCGGGATGTTCCTGTGCCGGGACGTGCGCGGCGGCCAACTGATCCCCGAACGGGCCGTGTCGGGCCTGGTCCCGCTCCTTCTTCCCACGCTGCCGCGCGAGTTGGTCACCGCCCTGGTGCGCACCCTGACCGGCCCGCACTTCGGGCTCGGCGGCGCGACCCGGCTCGTGCCCAGTTACGACCTGCTCGGCGAGGCGTTCGATCCGCACCGGTACTGGCGCGGCCCGGCCTGGTTCAACACCGGTTGGCTGGTGGAGCGGGGGCTGCGGCTGCACGGCGAGCGGGCGCCGGCCGACGCGCTGCGGACGGCGTTCCTGGAACTGGCCGAGACGACCGGCTTCGCCGAGTACGTGGACCCGTACACGGGCGAGGCGTGCGGCGCGACCGGCTTCGGCTGGACCGCGGCGCTCGCGCTCGATCTGCACCACAGGCTTGACGACCGGCCCGCCTGACGGGCCACCCCCGCATAAAGGACGTCCCAAGCGACCTGCATAAAGAGCTCAAGCGCCCGTCGCGAGGCGTGTCCCACGCGGGCACCGGCACGTTCGACAGGAGTGACGAGGGAAGGGACCGGGGATGACCGACCGGCATCATCTGCTCGTGCACGGGGCGACGTTCGCCGCCGTGGGCGATCGGGGCGACATCAGCGGGGTCCGGGGCGGCGGCTCCCCGGACGGGTTGTTCGTACGCGACGCCCGGCATCTCAGCCGCTGGCAGCTCACCGCGGACGGCGCGGTGCCCGAGGTGCTCACCCCGGTGGCGGACGGCGGCACCGCGCGCTGTGTGCTCGTACCGCGCGGGGCGCGTCCGGAGCCGCCCGCGCACACGCTCTTCCGTGAACAGGCGGTCGGGGACGGCTCGTTCGTGGAGACGGTACGGGTGACGAGCAATCGCCCGGTGCCGACGACCATCCGGCTGGCGATCACCGCGGACGTGGACTTCGCCGACCAGTTCGAGCTGCGCCCCGACCACCGCACGTACGTCAAGGCGGGCGCCCTGCGCTCGCGGACCGTGCTGGACGACGGGATCGAGTTCACGTACCGGCGCGCGGAATGGCGTTCGTGTACGACGATCACGGCCGATCCGGCGCCGGACGCGGTGGAGGAGACGGGGACCGGCGCCCGCCGTCTGGTGTGGGCGCTGGAACTGCCCCCGCACGGCACGCGGGAGCTGGTCCTGCGGGTGATGGCGCGGCCGCACGGCGACCGGCGCGCGCTCCGGGTGCCGCGGGACCCGTCCGCCATGGCGGCCCAACTCGCCGCCTCGGAGGCCGAGTTCGTGGAGGGCGTGGCCTTCCCGACCGGCTGGCCGGAGCTGGCGGCGGCCTGTGCGCGGGGGCTCACGGATCTCGCGGCGCTCCAGATCCCGGCCGCCGGGCCCGACGGCGAGGAGCTGCGGGTGCCGGCCGGCGGAGCGCCCTGGTACCTGACGCTGCTCGCCCGTGACGCCCTGCTCACCTCCCTGTTCGCGCTCCCGTACCGCCCCCGCCCGGCCGCCGCGACGCTCCTCGCGCTGGCCGCGACCCAGGCGACCGGCGCCATGGGCACGCGGGGCGCCGAGCCGGGGAAGATCGTGCACGAGGTACGGCACGGGGAGCTGGCGCACTTCGGGCAGGTGCCGTACGCGCGGTACTACGGCTCGGTCGACGCGACCCCGCTCTTTCTCGTGCTGCTCGGCGCGTACACCGAGCAGACCGGCGACCCGGCGCCGGCCCGCCGTCTGGAGCCGCACGCGCGGGCCGCGGTCGGCTGGATGCTGGACCACGGCGGGCTGACCTCGCGGGGCTATCTCGTCTACCGCGCCGACGAGGGCGGTCTCGCCAACCAGAACTGGAAGGACTCGCCCGGCGCGATCTGCTGCGCCGACGGCACCCGGCCGAGCGGGGCGGTGATGGCGGCGGGCGCGCAGGGCTACGCGTACGACGCGCTGCGGCGCACGGCGTGGGTGGCGCGGACGGTGTGGGCCGACGAGACGTACGCGGCGCTGCTGGAGCAGGCGGCGGCCGATCTCCGCGACCGCTTCCAGCGGGACTTCTGGATGCGGGAGGCGTCCTTCCCGGCGCTGGCGCTGGACGGCGAGGGCCGCCGGATCGACGCGCTGGCCTCCGACGCGGGGCATCTGCTGTGGACCGGTCTGCTGGACAAGGAGTACGGCGAGGTGGTGGGCCGGCGGCTGCTGGAACCCGACTTCTTCTCCGGCTGGGGGGTGCGTACGCTCGCCTCCGGCCAGCCCGCCTACCATCCCCTGTCCCCGCACCGCGGTTCCGTCTGGCCGCACGACAACGCGCTGATCGCGCTGGGGCTGGCGCGCTACGGCCTGCACGACGAGGCCCGTGCGGTGGCGGGGGCGCTGGTCGACGCGGCGGGGCACTCCCCTGCCCACCGTCTCCCCGAGGTGCTGGCCGGGTATCCGCGCGCCACCCACCCGGAGCCGGTCTCCTACCCCCACGCCTGCGCCCGCGAATCCCGCTCCGCGGCGGCGGCGCTGGCGCTGCTGACGGCGGTGGGCGGAGCGTAGCGGTAGGGGGCCGAGTCCCGACGCGGGCCGGTACGACTCCCGGCGCGGGCCGGTGCCGGTGGTCGCGGGCCGGTGCCGGTGGTCGCGGGGCTCCGCCCCACACCCCGCCAGGGGCTCCGCCCCTGGACCCCGCCTCGCCCACCCACCACCCGAAACCGTCGGCCGAAAAGCCGAGCCAACGGCCCGCCACCGCAACCGTCGGCCGGAGAGGGGCGCCCGAGGTGTCGGACGGGTGGGGGCGGGCCAGCCGGCGAGGCGTCCGGCGGGTGGGCGGGGAAGGGGGCGTCCCCGGAGGGTCGCGGTCAGGGGAGGGGCCGGTGGGGGGCGGTCAGCCGCCTGATGTGTCCAGTTCGGCGTCCTCGGTCACGCCCGCGCAGTCGTACGGGTCCTTCAGCCAGCCGTCCGGCAGGACCACGCGGTTGTTGCCGGAGGTGCGCCCGCGGGGGCCGTCCGCGCCGGCGGGCCAGGGCTGGGAGAGGTCGAGTTCGTCGAGGCCGGCGCGGAGTTCCGCGAGGGAGGAGGTGATCGCGAGGCGCTTTCGCATTTCGGAGCCGACCGCGAAGCCCTTCAGGTACCAGGCCACGTGCTTGCGGAAGTCGATCACGCCCTTGGACTCGTCGCCGAGCCACTCGCCGAGCAGCCGGGCGTGCCGGACCATGACGTCGGCCACCTCCCGCAGCGCCGGCCGGTGGAAGTCGGCGCGCCCCTCGAACGCGGCGACCAGGTCGGCGAACAGCCAGGGGCGGCCCAGGCAGCCGCGGCCCACGACCACGCCGTCGCACCCGGTCTCGCGGACCATCCGCAGCGCGTCCTCGGCCGACCAGATGTCCCCGTTGCCGAGCACCGGGATCTCCGGCACATGCTCCTTCAGCCGCGCGATGGCGGACCAGTCGGCGGTGCCGCCGTAGTGCTGCGCCGCCGTACGGCCGTGCAGCGCGATCGCCGTCACGCCCTCCTCGACCGCGATCCGCCCGGCGTCCAGGTAGGTGATGTGATCGTCGTCGATGCCCTTGCGCATCTTCATCGTCACGGGCAGGTCCCCCGCCCCGGACACCGCCTCGCGCAGGATCGCCCGCAGCAGGTTCCGCTTGTACGGCAGCGCCGAGCCGCCGCCCTTGCGGGTCACCTTGGGGACGGGGCAGCCGAAGTTCAGGTCGATGTGATCGGCCAGGTCCTCCTCCGCGATCATGCGGACGGCTTTGCCGACGGTCGCGGGGTCCACGCCGTACAGCTGGATCGAACGCGGTGTCTCGCTCGCGTCGAACCTGATCAGCTGCATGGTCTTCTCGTTGCGCTCGACCAGCGCCCGCGTCGTGATCATCTCGCTGACGAACAGGCCCTTGCCCCCGCTGAACTCCCGGCACAGCGTGCGGAAGGGCGCGTTCGTGATCCCCGCCATGGGGGCGAGCACGACGGGCGGAGTCACGGTGTGCGGGCCGATGGAGAGCGGGTGGGTCATCAGACGGCTCCGGGACGGATGTACAACGGAAGGGACAGCTCGGGGCAAGCACCCATTGTCCCTCACCGGCCGGCGTGCGGGACGACCCGCCCGCGCCCGAGCCCGCCGGGGCCCGTGTAATAGTCATTAGTTAGACGCACTATCGAAATCGGCGTACGATGACGCGCATGCCAGAGTTGAGTCACCGCAGGCGCATGCTCGTGCTTGCGATCTGCTGCATGAGCCTGCTGATCGTGAGCCTGGACAACACCGTGCTGAATGTCGCGCTGCCCTCCATGCAGCGCGATCTGCACGCCACCACCTCCGGTCTGCAGTGGACCATCGACGCCTACACCCTGGTCCTGGCCTCGCTGCTGATGCTGGCCGGGTCCACCGCCGACCGGATCGGCCGCAAGCGCGTCTTCATGGCCGGCCTCGTGGTGTTCACCATCGGCTCGGTGCTGTGCTCGCTCGCCCCCAGCCTGTCCCTGCTCGTCGTCTTCCGCATGGTCCAGGCGGTCGGCGGCTCGATGCTCAACCCGGTCGCCATGTCGATCATCACCAACACCTTCACGGACGCCCGCGAGCGCGCCCGCGCCATCGGCGTCTGGGGCGCGGTGGTCGGCATATCCATGGCCCTCGGCCCGCTGGTCGGCGGCCTGCTGGTGCAGTCCGTGAGCTGGCGCGCGATCTTCTGGATCAACCTCCCGATCGGCCTCGCGGCCCTGCTGCTCACCCTGCGCTTCGTCCCGGAGTCCCGCGCCCCCAAGGGCCGCCGCCCCGACCCGGTGGGCCAGGTGCTGGTGATCGCCCTGTTCGGCGCGCTGACGTACGGGATCATCCAGGCGCCCGACTCCGGCCTCGCCTCGGTCGCGCCGTACTTCGCGATCGCCCTCGTCGCCCTCGTCGCCCTGCTGTGGTACGAGCCCCGGCGTGACGAACCCCTCATCGACCTGCGCTTCTTCCGCTCCGCGCCGTTCAGCGGGGCGACCGTGATCGCGATCAGTGCCTTCGCCGCGCTCGGCGGCTTCCTGTTCATGTCGACGCTGTACCTGCAGAACGTGCGCGGCCTCGACGCCCTGCACGCGGGCCTGTGGATGCTCCCCATGGCCGCGCCGACCTTCCTGTGCGCCCCGCTGTCCGGCCGGCTGGTCGGCACCCGCGGGCCCCGGCTGCCGCTGCTGATCGCCGGTACGGCGATGACGATCAGCGGCATCCTGTTCGCGCTGTTCGAGGCCGAGACCTCGGACGTCACCCTGTTCCTCGGCTACGTCCTGTTCGGCATCGGCTTCGGCTTCGTCAACGCGCCGATCACCAACACGGCCGTCTCGGGCATGCCCCGCGCCCAGGCCGGGGTCGCCGCCGCCGTCGCCTCGACCAGCCGGCAGCTCGGCTCCACCCTCGGCGTCGCGGTGATCGGCGCGGTCCTCGCCTCCGGCATCGGCGCGACGTCGTACCGCGCCACCTTCGTGGACGCCGCCCGCCCCGGCTGGTGGATCCTCACCGCCTGCGGCCTCGCGGTGCTCGCCCTGGGCCTGCTCACCAGCGGCCGCTGGGCCCGGCGTACGGCCGAGCGCGCGGCGGAGCGGCTGGAGACCGCGGAGATCCGCCAGGCGGTGGGCGCCGGCAGCCGCGGCTGAGCCCGCGCGAACGGCGACGGAGCCGGTCCGGGTACGGCACCCGGACCGGCTCCGTCGTGTGCGGTCGCTTCCTCAGCGGCGGGCGGCCTTCGCCAGCGACTTGACGAAGCTCGGCGCGTCCAGCGTGCCGACGCCGGTGGCCATGTCGTAGCCGTTGACGGCCTTGTAGCCGGTCACGCCGCCGTACGTGTTGTCGGTGCCGTCGTTGACGTCCACGACGCCGGTGCCCTTGTGCTTGGCGAGGCTGTAGAGCGCGCCGTTGATGTCGCCGAGGCGGTGTCCGGCGACCTGGTCGGCGAGCGCCACGATGCCCGAGAACAGCGGGCTGGACTCGCTGGTGCCGCCGTAGACGTCCCAGCCGACGGCCGTCGGGTCGTAGCTGGAGTACACCCAGGCACCGCCGTCGACGGCGGCGGACATCGAGATGTCCGGGGTGCCGCGGTGGTTGCCGACGACCTTCTTCACGCCGTTCTGGAAGGCGGGCCGGGAGAACACGTGGGAGATGCCGCCGCCGCCCGCGCCGTGGTCGTTGTAGACGCTGTCGGGGCTGACGCGGTGGCCCTGCTCGTTCAGGTGCAGCTGGGTGCCGCCGACCGAGGTGACCAACGGGTCCGACGACGGCCAGGAGTTGACCTGCTGCTTGTAGTCGGCCGAGCCGTCCAGGACGGCGCCGGTGGGGCCGTCGTCGCCGGAGGAGCCGAGGACGGTCACGTGCTTGCGGGCCGCGTCCTTGAACGCGTACCGCAGGTTCTGGATGCTGGAGAAGTCGCCCTTCTCGAAGCCCGGAAAGGTGTTCTCGGTCGCGCTGAAGCTCTGCGTGATGACATCGCCGACCCCGTGGTCGATCAGCGACTTCTCGGCGCTCATCATCTCCGGCAGACCGGTGACGCCCTCGGTCTCCGCGACCCCGGTCTCCACCAGCACGATCTTCGCGCCCGGCGCCACGGCGTGCGCCATCTCGACGTCCAGGGTGGTCTCCCCGGCCCAGCCCGTCATGTCGCCGTTCTTCGGGTCGAAGGGGGGCACCTTGCCCCACTTGACAACCGAGACCTTGGCGCTCGGCATGCCGAACTGCTTGCTGTACACGTCGAGGTCGTGCTGGATCGTCGGGGAGCCGAACGAGTCGACGATGACGATCGTGCGCCCCTTGCCCGTGACGCCCTTGCGGTACAGCGGGTTCAGGTTGTATGCGGTGCGGTACTGGAGCGGGGTGTAGCAGTTGATGTGCCACTTGGCCTGGCACTGGGCGATGGAGATCGGGCTGGCCACGTCGTGGGCGAGGGTGTGCCCGGCGACGGCCGGGGCCGCAAAGGTGTGCGGCACGGCGGCGGGGGCCGCGGTGGCGACACCCACGGGGGCGGCGGTCGCCAGCGCGGCGGCGACGAGAGCGGCAGCGCCCGTGGTGGCGGCCGCGATGCCTCGCCCGGTACGGGATATGTGCATGAAATCCCCTGAGTGGTCTGGTGTGGACCGAAGTGGTCTCGCGCATCCCATCGGGCGAGTCATGCACAGGACAACCCTATTGATCTGTAGATTTCGAATCCTTTACCGAAACCGCACCCGCACGCAGCGGATTGATCAACTCCCCTGCGCGGGCACCGCCTGCGCCAGCCGGTGCAGCCGCTCCAGGCGCTCGCGCGTCTCCTCGTTGCCCGGCGTGTACATCACCACCCGGCTGCCCGTCTCGGGGGCCAGCCACAGGTCGGTGTGCTCCACCGTCAGGAGCCCCACATGGGGGTTGAGGTACTCCTTGGTCTTGGAGCGGTAGCCGGCCACCTCGTACCGCTCCCAGTTCCGCCGGAACTCGGGCGACTCCTTCAGCCGCTTGAGGAGCATCTTCCAGGCGGGCTCGCCGAGATGACCGGCGAGGGCCGCGCGCAGCCGGGCGGTCATCAGCCGCCGGGTCTCCTCCAGATGTACGACCGCGGACCGCCAGTCCTCGTTGAAGTAGGCGAGCAGCATGCAGTTGCGGTCCTCGGGCGGCAGCGCGTCCATGTCGCACAGGAGCATCCCGTAGGCGCGGTTGTAGGCGAGGACGTCGTACCGGCTGTTCTGCACCGCGGCCGGGATCGGCCCGAGCCGGTCCAGCATCTCGCGGACCGCCGGTGTCACGCTCGGGCAACTCGCCGCCGGCATGGGGTCGTTGGCCCCGGCCAGCTGGAACAGATGGGCGCGCTCGCTGGCGTCGAGCCGCAGGGTGCGCGCGAGGGCGTCCAGGACCTGCACGGAGACCTGGATGGGGCGGGCCTGTTCGAGCCACGTGTACCAGGTGACGCCGACCGCGGACAGGTGCGCCACCTCCTCGCGGCGCAGCCCCGGCGTACGACGGCGCGGACCGCGGGGCAGGCCGACCTCCTCGGGGCTGATGCGCTCGCGGCGGTTGCGCAGGAAGGCGGCCAGTTCGTGCCGCCGGATCTCCGCGCCGCCCGCGGTGTCGCCCGACGGGGGTGCGGTGGTCGTCATCGTGGCCATGCCCTCCAGGGTGCCGTGCCGGTCAGCCTGTTTCCAGGTACTCCTGGTACCAGGATGAGGACACTCTGGTACCCGTCTGGGCCGCACCGCAGGATCGATGCCATGAGTGAGACCGTCACCGTCCACGCCGTCCGCCGGGCGGCCGCCGCAGCGCCCGTGCTCGGCGGCCCCGGACTGTTCACCGTTCTGCTGGCCGCGGCGCTGCCGCTGGTCGACTTCTTCATCGTCAACGTCGCCCTGCCGACCATGGGCACCGATCTGGGCGCCGGCGAGGCCGTGCTGGAGCTGGTGGTCGCCGGCTACGGCGTCGCCTACGCCGTGCTGCTGGTGCTCGGCGGGCGGCTCGGGGACCTGTTCGGGCGCCGCCGGCTGTTCCTCGGCGGCATGGCGGCCTTCGGGCTGACCTCGCTGGCCTGCGGACTCGCGCCCGACGCGTGGAGCCTGGTGGCCGCGCGGGTGGCACAGGGCGCGGCGGCCGCCGCGATGCTGCCGCAGGTGCTCGCCACCATCCAGTCCGCCACGCAGGGCGCGCGCCGCGCCAGGGCGATGAGCCTGTACGGCGCCACGGCCGGCCTGTCCATGGTGGCCGGGCAGGTGCTCGGCGGGGTCCTGGTCGCCGCCGACATCGCCGGGAGCGGCTGGCGGTCGGTGTTCCTCGTCAACGTGCCGGTGGTCGCGCTGGGTCTGGTGCTGGCCGTACGGCTCGTGCCCGAGACCCGCTCGCAGCACCCGGAACCCGTCGACGGCCCCGGCACCGCGCTGCTCGCGGTGTCCCTGCTGACGCTGCTCGCGCCGCTCACCGAGGGCCGGGCGGCGGGCTGGCCGCTGTGGACGTGGCTGTCGCTGGCCGCGTTCCCGTGCGCGGCGGCCGGGTTCTGGCTGGTGGAGCGGCGGGCGGACCGGGCGGGGCGCACCCCGCTGGTGCCGCCGAGCCTGCTGCGGCTCGCCTCGCTGCGGCGCGGGCTGGTGCTGATCGTGCCGTTCTCGGTCGGCTTCAGCGGGTTCATGTTCGTGATCGCGCTGGCCCTCCAGCAGGGCGCGCGGCTGGGCCCGGTGCCGGCGGGGCTCGCGCTCGCGCCGATGGCCGTGGTGTTCCTGTTCGTGTCGCTCGCGGGTCCGCGGCTGATGGGCCGGTTCGGCACGCGGGTGATACCGGTCGGGTCCGCCGTGCAGGGCGTCGGGGTGCTGCTGATCGCGGCGGCCGTCTGGCGGGACTGGCCGCAGGTGAGTGTGGCCGCGCTGCTGCCGGGGATGGCGGTGGCCGGGGCCGGTCAGGCGCTTCAACTCCCCAATGTGATGCGGCTGGTGCTGTCCGAGGTGCCGGCGGCTCGGGCCGGTGTGGGCGGTGGGGTGCTGGTCACCACGCAGCAGTCGGGGCTGGCGCTCGGAGTGGCGACGCTGGGCACGCTGTTCCTCACGCTCGTGCCGCAGGTGGGGATGCGGGAGGCGCTGCTCGTCACGCTGCTCGCGCAGGTGGCCGGGATCGTGCTGACGGGGGTGCTGGGGGTCCGGCTGCCGAGGAGGGTGGGCTGAGGGTGCCTTCGGCGCGGGCGGCGGGTCGGGGGGCAAGGACCGGAAAAGGGCCCCGGAAACTGCTCCATAACGCCGGTGACCTGCACTTTCACCGGTCCCGGAGTTCGGTTACGCAGCGCTTCGAGTGGCCGACGGAGCGAAGTCGGGTCAGCCTGGGAGACGTCCGATCGAGCGAACGATCGAGCGACAGGAGAGAACCATGACCTCCGTACTCCGCCACCACCGCTACGGCCGTGCTCTGGGCGCCGGTGTACTGTCCGTGGCCCTGCTCTCCGGCGGTACGGCCGGAGCCTTCGCCGCGACCAGCACCCCCAGCCCGAAGGTGACCACGACCAAGAAGCCGATGCCCACGCGCACGGCGACGATGAAGCCGAAACCGATGCCGACGCGCTCGGCGACCAAGAAGGCGATGCCGAAGGCCGCGGCGGCGACGACCGCGACGGGCTCCATCACCGTCGCGGCCTCCCACAAGACCGTCAAGCACGGCGAGCGCGTGGCCTTCGCCGGTCGCGTCAAGGGTGTGAAGGCCGGCACGGTGCTGGTCCTCCAGCACCGGATGAACGGCAAGTGGACCACGCTGCGGTCCACGACCGTCGTCAACCGCAACGGCACCTTCACCATCCGCCGGGCGTTCACCGCCAAGGGCAACGAGACCGTGCGCGTGGTGACCAAGGACGGCAAGGTCATGTCCGCGCCGGTCAGCGTGAAGGTCAGCTGACGACCCGAGGCCGGCAGACGGGTCGAGGCCGGCTGACGCCGGTCGTCAGCGAAGACCCCGCACCAACAGGTCCACGACGGCCGTGAACTCCTCGCCGACGCCGGGCAGGGTCCACTCCCTGGCATAACAGGGATCGTGGAACCGGCCGGTGGCGTGGAAGACGGCTCGGGCCGCGGCGGCCGGGTCGGGCACCGAGAAGGCGCCCGACCCGGCCCCTTGCGCGATGATCTCCGTCAGCTGCGCGGTCAGCTCGGCTATGTGCTCGCCGACGACCGCGCCGTTCTCGTCCGTCAGCACGGTGTACGTGGCGAACAGCTCCGGGTCGTCGCCCGCCTTGTGCCGCTTGGCCTCGAACAGGGCGGCCAGCCAGTCCCGCAGCCGGGTCTCCGGGTCCCGCTCGCGCGCGGCGGCGATCTCGGCGAGCTTCCGGGAGGTCCGGTCCAGCCAGCGCTTGGTGACCGCCTCGCGCAGCGCGGCCTTGGTACGGAAGTGCCGGTAGACACTGCCGTGGCTGACGCCGAGGGCGCGGGCCACGTCCACCACGGTGGCCTTGGCCGGGCCGTGCCGGCGCAGCACCTCCTCGGTCGCCTCCAGGATGCGCTCGGCGGTCAGGATCTCGCTGGTCGATGCCATGCCTAGACCGTACCCGGCATCCGGATCAGCGCTCGCTGTCCAGGTGTGCCATCTGCGCGCTCGGGTAGCGGTCGCCGGCCGCCGCGTCCGCCGGCACGGCCTCCTCGATGGCCGCCAGGTCGGCCGCGTCCAGGGTCACCTCCAGGGCGCCGAGCGACTCGGCCAGCCGCTCGCGGGTGCGGGCGCCGACCAGCGGCACGATGTCCTCGCCGCGGGAGAGCACCCAGGCGATGGCGGTCTGCGCCACGGTGGCGCCCTTGCGCTCGGCGATCTCCCGCAGGGCGTCGACCAGGTTCAGGTTGTGCTGGAGGTTCTCGCCCTGGAAGCGGGGCGAGTGGGCGCGGAAGTCGCCCGCGGAGAGCTGCCGGTCACGGCTGAAGTGGCCGGAGATCAGGCCGCGGGACAGGACGCCGTACGCGGTGATGCCGATGCCCAGTTCACGGGTGGTCGGCAGGATCTCCCGCTCGATGCCCCGCGAGATGAGCGAGTACTCGATCTGGAGGTCGGAGACGGGCGCGGTGGCGGCGGCCCGGCGGATCGTCTCGGCGCCGACCTCGCTGAGGCCGACGTGGCGGACGTACCCCTTCTCGATCAGTTCGGCGATGGCGCCGACGGTCTCCTCGATCGGGACGTCCGGGTCGAGGCGGGCGATCCGGTAGACGTCGATGTGGTCGACGCCGAGGCGCTGGAGGGAGTAGGCGGCGAAGTTCTTCACGGCGGCGGGCCGGCCGTCGTAGCCGCTCCAGTTGCCCTCCGGGTCGCGCAGGGCGCCGAACTTCACGCTGACCAGGGCCTGTTCGCGCCGGGCGGCGGGCGCGGTGCGCAGGGCCTCGCCGATCAGCATCTCGTTGTGCCCCATGGCGTAGAAGTCGCCGGTGTCGAGCAGGGTCACGCCCGCTTCCAGGGCGGCGTGGACGGTCGCGATGGACTCGGCGCGGTCGGCCTCTCCGTACAGCGCGGACATGCCCATGCAGCCGAGGCCGAGGGCGGAGACGCGCGGGCCGGTGGTGCCGAGGTTTCGGGTGTGGAGTGTCGTCGTCATGGCTCCAGCATGGCATGACAGCTGACAGATTTCAATATCTGTCATTCCATAGTTGTCATCCAACAGTGCCGTGCCCGCACCGGAGGCGGCTTGGTCCAGACCTCTTGACGAAAGGTCTGGACCAAAGCATGGTCATGCACAGGACATGCCCATCCGGTACCTCGCTGCACCCCACCAGGAGGCCCGTATGCTCCGCCGCTCGCTGTCCCTGCTCGCCGCCGCCCTCGCGACCGCCTGTCTCACCCAGCTCCCCGCCGCGCACCCCGCCGCGGCCGCCGACACCTGCGCGGTCAAGTCGCGCCCGGCGGGCAAGGTGCTCCAGGGCTACTGGGAGAACTGGGACGGCGCCGCCAACGGGGTCCACCCGCCCTTCGGCTGGACCCCGGTCACCGACTCCCGTATCCCCGCGCACGGTTACAACGTCCTCGACGCGGCCTTCCCGGTGATCCGCTCCGACGGCACGGCGCTGTGGGAGGACGGCATGGACACCGGGGTGAAGGTGCCCACGCCCGCGGAGATGTGCGCGGCGAAGGCGTCCGGCGAGACGATCCTGCTCTCCATCGGGGGCGCGGCGGCCGGCATCGACCTCAATTCCACCGCGGTCGCGGACAAGTTCGTCTCGACCGTCGTACCGATCCTGAAGAAGTACAACTTCGACGGCATCGACATCGACATCGAGACCGGCCTGACGGGCAGCGGGAACATCGGCCAACTGTCCACGTCCCAGGCCAACCTGGTCCGCATCATCGACGGCATCCTCGCGCAGATGCCGGCCGGCTTCGGGCTGACGATGGCCCCGGAGACGGCGTACGTCACCGGCGGCAGCGTCACCTACGGCTCGATCTGGGGCGCGTATCTGCCGATCATCAAGAAGTACGCGGACAACGGCCGCCTGTGGTGGCTGAACATGCAGTACTACAACGGCAGCATGTACGGCTGCTCCGGCGACTCCTACGAGGCCGGCACGGTGGCGGGCTTCACCGCCCAGACCGACTGCCTGAACAAGGGCCTGGTGGTGCAGGGTACGACCGTCAGGGTGCCCTGCGACAAGCAGGTTCCGGGGCTGCCCGCCCAGCCCGGCGCGGGCGGCGGCTACCTGTCCCCGTCCCTGGTCGCCCAGGCCTGGCAGCACTACGGCAGCTCACTGAAGGGCCTGATGGACTGGTCCCTCAACTGGGACGGCTCGAAGAACTGGACCTTCGGCGACAACGTCAAGGCGCTGCAAGGGCGTTGAGCCGACGTCGGCGCGAAAGCGCCCACCCACCGGCCGGCGAAAGCGGCTGGTGGGTGGGCGCAGGAGGGGGCGGAGCCCCCGGAACGGCGGCGGGCGTCAGCAGCCCAGCAGGCGCTGCGCCAGGTACCCCTCGATCTGGTCGAGCGAGACCCGCTCCTGCTTCATCGTGTCGCGCTCGCGCACGGTGACCGCGTTGTCCTCAAGGGTGTCGAAGTCGACGGTCACACAGAACGGCGTACCGATCTCGTCCTGGCGGCGGTAGCGGCGGCCGATGGCGCCCGCGTCGTCGAAGTCGATGTTCCAGTTCTGCCGCAGCGCCTGCGCGAGGCCCTTGGCCTTCGGCGACAGCTCCGGGTTGCGGGACAGCGGCAGCACGGCCACCTTCACCGGGGCGAGACGGTGGTCGAGGCGCAGCACCGTGCGCTTCTCCATCTTGCCCTTGGCGTTGGGCGCCTCGTCCTCGATGTACGCGTCGAGCAGGAAGGCCAGCATGGTGCGGCCGACGCCCGCCGCAGGCTCGATGACGTACGGCGTCCAGCGCTCCCCGGCCTCCTGGTCGAAGTAGGAGAGGTCCTGGCCGGAGGCCTTGGAGTGCGCGCCGAGGTCGTAGTCCGTGCGGTTGGCGACGCCCTCCAGCTCGCCCCACTCACTGCCGCCGAACTGGAAGCGGTACTCGATGTCCGCGGTCCGCTTCGAGTAGTGGGAGAGCTTCTCCTTCGGGTGCTCGTACCAGCGCATGTTCTCGGTGCGCAGGCCGAGGCCCGTGTACCAGTTCCAGCGCTGCTCCATCCAGTATTCCTGCCACTGCTCGTCCTCGCCCGGCTTGACGAAGAACTCCATCTCCATCTGCTCGAACTCTCGGGTGCGGAAGATGAAGTTGCCCGGCGTGATCTCGTTGCGGAACGACTTGCCCATCTGGGCGATGCCGAACGGCGGCTTGCGGCGCGAAGTGGTCTGCACCTGGGCGAAGTTGGTGAAGATGCCCTGGGCGGTCTCGGGGCGCAGGTAGGCGACCGAGCCGGAGTCCTGGGTCGGGCCGAGGTGCGTGGACAGCAGGCCGGAGAACTGCTTGGGCTCGGTGAACTGGCCCTTGTTGCCGCAGTTCGGGCAGTTGATGTCGGCCAGGCCGTTCGCCGGGGCGTGGCCCTTCTTCTCCTCGTAGGCCTCTTCGAGGTGGTCGGCACGGAACCGCTTGTGGCACGCGGTGCACTCGGTCAGCGGGTCCGTGAAGGTGGCGACGTGGCCGGACGCGACCCAGACCTCCGGGGCCAGGATGACGGACGAGTCGATACCGACCACGTCCTCGCGGGACGTCACCATGTAGCGCCACCACTGGCGCTTGATGTTCTCCTTGAGCTCGACACCCAGCGGTCCGTAGTCCCAGGCGGCACGCTGGCCGCCGTAGATCTCACTGCACGGGAAAACGAAGCCACGGCGCTTGCTCAGGCTGACGATGGTGTCGATCTTGTCGGCGGCCACGGTGCTCTCTTCATTACGACGACGGGCGTTGAAGCGAGATGCTTCCAGCGAATGCTTCAGGTTACCGGCGCAGGCTCCCCCACGACCAAATCGGCCCCTGCCTACGGGCATCCCGAGGGCACCCCGGAGCGATTGTTGACAACGGTTTCCATTTTTGTTGAAAATGACTGTCATGAACATACGTGGACGCCTGATACCCGCCGCCGCCCTGACCGCCGTCACCGCCCTCGGCCTCGGCACCCTCACCGGCTGCTCCGGGAGCGGCACGGCCGCGGCCCACGACGGCCGGCTCGACGTCATCGCGTCCTTCTATCCGATGTCCTTCCTCGCCGAGCGGATCGGCGGCGACCACGTCCACGTCACCAGTCTCACCACACCCGGCCAGGAGCCGCACGACCTGGAGATCAGCCCCAAGCAGATCGTCGCGATCGACGACGCGGACGCCGTCCTCTACCTCAAGGACCTCCAGCCCTCCGTGGACGCCGCGGTCGCCCAGTCCTCGGTGAAGACGAAGATCGACGCCGCCTCCCTGACCACCCTGGAGTCGCACGGCAACGAGGTCGGCGGGCACGCGGCCGCGCACGACACCCACCAGGGCGAGGAGTCCGCGGGCAAGGACCCGCACATCTGGCTCGACCCGGTGCGCTACGCCCAGGTCGCGCGCGGTGTCGGCAAGGCCCTGGAGAAGGCCGACCCGAAGCACGCGGCCGACTACCGGAAGAACACCGCGGCCCTGGTCAAGCAGCTGGACGAGCTGGACCAGCGCTTCCGCACCGGCCTCGCGCACACCAAGTCCAAGGTCTTCATCACCACCCACGCCGCCTTCGGCTACCTCGCCGAGCGCTACGGCCTCACCGAGGAGGCGATCAACGGCCTCGACCCGGACTCCGAGCCGAGCGTCGCGCGGGTGACCGACCTGGAGCGCATGGCGAAGGCCGACCACGTCTCCACCGTCTTCTACGAGACGCTCGTCAGCGACAAGACCGCGAAGACCATCGCCGACGACGCGCACCTGAAGACCGACGTCCTCGACCCGATCGAGGGCATCACGGACAAGTCCCGCGGCACGGACTACTTCTCCGTCCAGAACGCCAACCTCAAGGCGCTCCAGCAGGCGCTGGGCGCGAAGTGACGGGAGACATCGTGGAAACCGGCGAACCTGTCATATCCCTGCGCGGCGTGCGGGCCGACCTCGGCGCCCGCCCCGTCCTGCGCGGCATCGACCTCACGGTCCGGCGCGGCGAGGTCGTCGCCCTCCTCGGCGCCAACGGCTCCGGCAAGTCCACCGCGATCCGTACGGTCATCGGCCAGGTGCCGGTGGCCGGCGGGGCCATCGAGCTGTTCGGCACCCCCCGGCGCGCCTTCCGCGACTGGGCGCGCGTGGGCTACGTGCCCCAGCGCACCACGGCCGCGGGCGGCGTCCCGGCGACGGTCACCGAGATCGTCTCCTCCGGCCGCCTGTCCCGCACCCGCTTCGGCCTCTTCCGCAAGGACGACCGGGACGCCGTACGCGCCGCCCTGGAGCAGGTCGGCATGGCGGACCGCGCCAAGGACTCGGTGAACGCCCTGTCCGGGGGCCAGCACCAGCGCGTCCTGATCGCCCGCGCGCTCGTCGCCCGCCCGGAGCTGCTGATCATGGACGAGCCGATGGCCGGCGTCGACCTGGCCAGCCAGGAGATCCTCGCGCGGACGCTCGGCGAGCAGGTGGCGGCCGGTACGACGGTCCTGCTCGTCCTGCACGAACTGGGCCCCCTGGAGCCGCTGATCGACCGCGCGGTCGTCCTGCGCGACGGCTGTGTCGTGCACGACGGTCCCCCGCCGAGAGCCACCGGCCAGCACGCGCTGCCCGGCCACGACCACGTACACCCGCACGCCCCCGCGGGCTCCGGACCGATCCGCACGGGATTGCTGAGCTGATGGACTTCCTCCACTACGCCCTCATGCAGCGGGCCCTGTTCGCCGCCGTCCTGGTCGGCATCACCGCCCCCGCCATCGGCATCTACCTGGTCCAGCGCCGCCAGGCCCTGATGGGCGACGGCATCGGGCACGTCGCCATGACCGGCGTCGGCCTCGGCTTCCTGCTCTCCACGTCCCCGGTCTGGATGGCGATGGCGGTCTCCGTCGTCGGCGCCCTGCTGATGGAGCTGATCCGCTGGTACAGCAAGACGCGCGGCGACATCGCGCTGGCCATGCTGTTCTACGGCGGCATGGCGGGCGGCGTGATGTTCATCAACATGGCGCCCACCGGCTCCAACGCGAACCTCGGCACCTATCTCTTCGGCTCCCTGTCCACGGTCTCCCGGTCCGACGTCCTCACGATCTGCCTGCTGGCCGCGTTCGTGGTGCTGGTCACGCTGGGCCTGCGCCGCCAGCTGTTCGCGGTGAGCCAGGACGAGGAGTTCGCGCGGGTGACGGGCCTGCCGGTGCGCGCCCTGAACCTGCTGACGGCGGTCACGGCGGCGGTGACGGTGACGGTCGCCATGCGCATCGTCGGGCTGCTCCTGGTCTCCGCGCTGATGGTGGTGCCGGTGGCGGCGGCCCAGCAGCTCACCCGCAGCTTCGCCGCCACGTTCGCGATCGCGGTGGCGCTCGGCATCACGGTGACCGTCAGCGGCACGATCGCGTCGTTCTACCAGGACGTGCCGCCCGGCGCGACGATCGTCCTGCTCACCATCGCCGCGTTCGTCGCGCTGACCGCGCTGGCCGCCCCGCTGGCCCGGCGACGCGCCCGCGCCGCCGCGGCGGCCGGGGCCGGCGGGGAACCGGCGGAGTGCGTGATTCCGGCCGCGCGCGGCACGGGGGAGGAGATCAGCGCCTGACCGCCGGGGCGCCGGGCTGGCACAATGGCCCGCGTCAGGGGTGAGACGTGAGGAGGCAGCAGTGACGACCGCTGGACCGCCCGTGAAGGGCCGCGCGACCCGTCAGCGGGCAGCAGTGGCGGCCGCACTGGACGAGGTCGACGAGTTCCGCAGCGCGCAGGAGCTCCACGACATGCTCAAGCACAAGGGCGACTCCGTCGGGCTCACCACCGTCTACCGCACCCTCCAGTCCCTCGCGGACGCCGGCGAGGTCGACGTGCTGCGCACGTCCGAGGGCGAATCCGTCTACCGCCGCTGCTCCACCGGCGAACACCACCACCACCTCGTCTGCCGCGGCTGCGGCAAGGCGGTGGAGGTGGAGGGTCCGGCGGTGGAGAAGTGGGCGGAGGCGATCGCGGCGGAGCACGGGTACGTCAATGTGGCGCACACCGTGGAGATCTTCGGCACGTGCGCGGAGTGCGCCACGCGGAACGGCTGAGGGACGCGCTCAGCCGTCGCCCTCCATGGCCAGCAGTTCCTCGTTCGGGATCGCGCCGCCGAACCGCCGGTCGCGGGAGGCGAATTCGACGCAGGCCCGCCACAGGTCGCGCCGGTCGAAGTCCGGCCACAGCACGTCCTGGAAGACCAGCTCGGCGTAAGCGCTCTGCCAGAGCAGGTAGTTGGACGTCCGCTGCTCCCCGCTGGGCCGCAGGAACATGTCGACGTCCGGCATGTCCGGGTAGTACAGGTACTTCTGGATCGTCTTCTCGGACACCTTCGCCGGGTCCAGCCGCCCGGCCCGTACGTCCTCCGCCAACGCCTTGGCCGCGTCGGCGAGTTCGGCCCGGCCGCCGTAGTTCATGCAGAAGTACAGCGTCAGCCGGTCGTTGTCCTTGGTCTGCTCCTGCGCGACCTGGAGCTCCTTGGCGACCGACTTCCACAGCCGGGGCATCCGCCCGGCCCAGCGCACCCGTACGCCCAGCCCGTCGAGCTGGTCGCGGCTCTTGCGGATGAAGTCGCGGTTGAAGTTCATGAGGAAGCGCACCTCGTCGGGCGAGCGCTTCCAGTTCTCGGTGGAGAAGGCGTACAGCGAGATGTTGCGCACGCCCATCTCGATCGCCCCCTGGAGCACGTCGAGCACCTGCTCGGCGCCGACCTTGTGCCCCTCGGTGCGCGGCAGCCCCCGCTCCTTGGCCCACCGCCCGTTGCCGTCCATGACGATCGCCACGTGGTTCGGGACCAGCTCACCGGGGAGCTTCGGCGGCCGGGCCCCCGAGGGATGCGGCTCCGGCGCCGTGTACTCGCGCCGCTGGCGCCCCAGGATCCCGCGTACCACCATGTGCTCCGACTCCCTCTACGACTTCTCGGGCCGGCTCCCCGGCCCGGCTAGGACTTCTCCACGTACCGCAGCGACCGCAGCCCGCGTTCCAGATGCCAGTGCAGATAGGCGGAGACCAGCCCACTGCCCTCCCGGACGTACCGCGCCTCGCACGCGTCCGCCGTCTCCCAGTCTCCCGTAAGCAGGGCGCCCAGCAGTACCAGGGTCCCCGGCGACGGTACGACGCTGCCGGGCACCCGGCAGTCGACGCACACCGAGCCGCCGGAGGCGACGGAGAAGAACCGGTTGGGCCCCGGCATCCCGCACCGCGCGCAGTCGCCGAAGCTGGGCGCGTACCCGTTGACGGCGAGCGAGCGCAGCAGGAACGCGTCCAGCACCAGGTTCGGGGCGTGCTCCCCGCGGGCCAGCGTGCGCAGCGCCCCGACCAGCAGCAGGTACTGCTGTACGGCCGGCTCGCCCTCGTGGTCGGTGAACCGCTCGGCGGTCTCCAGCATGGCCGTACCGGCGGTGTAGCGGGCGTAGTCGGTCACGATGCCGCCGCCGTACGGCGCGATCGTCTCGCTCTGGGTGCACAGCGGCAGCCCGCGCCCGATCAGTTCGCTGCCGCGCGCGAAGAACTGCACGTCCACATGGGAGAAGGGCTCCAGCCGGGCACCGAACTTCGACTTGGTGCGCCGCACGCCGCGGGCCACGGCCCGGACCCGGCCGTGGCCACGGGTGAGCAGGGTGATGATCCGGTCCGCCTCGCCCAGCTTCTGGGTGCGCAGCACGATGCCGTCGTCGCGGAACAGACTCATGCCGTCCATTCTCGCCCATGGCGCCGACCGCCCCCCGCCACCGGCCCGTACAGCACGAACGTGTTCGTTACGATCGCGCCATGACAGCGAGAAGAGAGCCGGTCAGCCGCCGGGAGCGGCCCGCGAAGCCCGCGCTGACCCGGCAGGGCATCGTGGACACCGCCGTACGGCTGATGCGTGCCGAGGGGCTGGAGAAGGTCACCATGCGCCGGCTGGCGCAGGAGCTGGACACCGGCCCGGCCTCGCTGTACGTGTACGTGGCCAACACCGCCGAGCTGCACGCGGCCGTGCTGGACGCGCTGCTCGGGGAGGTCGACCTGGCGGCCGGGGGCGCCGGGGAGGACTGGCGGGAGCGGCTTCGGGCCGTACTGGCGTCGTACACCCGCGTCCTGTTCACGCACCCGCAGCTCGCGCGCTCGGCGCTCGTGGCGCGGCCCAGCGGCGAGAACTATCTGCGGCTGGTGGAGCGGGTCCTGGACCTGCTCTCCCGCAGCGGTGCCGCGCGCGAGCAGGTCGCCTGGGGGGTGGACAAGCTGCTCCAGGACGCCACGGCGGCCGCCGCCGAGCACGCGACGCAGGCGCAGGACCCCGCGCACGCGGACGACTGGGACGCCCTCGCCCGCGCCCTGCACTCGGTGAGCGGGACGACGCATCCGGCGATCGCGGCGCACATGCCGGCGCTGCTCGGCGGCTCGGTGCGGGACCGTATGCGCTGGAGCTTCGACGTGCTGGTCAACGGCATCACAGGGACCCCGGTCCCCACCCCGGCGGACTGACCGGACTCGCCCCCGCGTCCGCCCCGGCCTCCGCCTACCGGTGGACGAACTTGTTCGTCACGAACGCGTTCGCTACGGTGGAGCCGTTCGGTAGACCCCTCGGTCGGGAGGCCCCATGTCGCACAGCACCCACGTCCCCATCGCGATCATCGGCGCGGGGCTCGGCGGTCTGACGGCCGCGCGGGTCCTGCGGGTGCACGGGATCGAGGCGGCGGTCTTCGAGGCGGAGGCGTCCGCGGCGGCCCGCACGCAGGGCGGCATGCTCGACATCCACGAGGAGAACGGGCAGCGGGCGCTGCGCTCCGCCGGTCTCCACGACGCGTTCCGGGAGCTCGTCCACGCGGGCGGCCAGGCGATGCGGCTGGTCGGCCCCGACGGCACCGTGCGGGTCGCGCGGGAGGACGACGGCGCGGGCGGCCGCCCGGAGGTGGACCGCGGCGACCTGCGCGACCTGCTGCTGGGCTCGCTGCCGGACGGCATGATCCGCTGGGGCGCCAAGGCGACCGGAGCGCGGGGGCTGGGCGGGGGCCGGCACGAGGTGACGTTCGCCGACGGTTCGGCCGTCACCACCGACCTGCTGATCGGCGCGGACGGCGCGTGGTCCCGGATCCGGCCGCTGGTCTCGTCCGCGCGGCCCGCGTACACCGGCATGTCCTTCGTGGAGACGGACCTGCTGGACGCCGACACCCGCCATCCGCGCGCCGCGGCGCTGATCGGCGGCGGGTTCTTCCTGTGTCCGGGCCCCGGCCGCGGCTTCCTGGCGCACCGGGAGACGGACGGGAGCCTGCACGTGTACACCGCGGTGAAGGCGGACGAGGGCTGGCTCGACACGATCGACTTCGGCGACACCGCGGCGGCGAAGGCGGCGGTCCTCGCGGGCTTCGAGGGCTGGGACGAGGGCCTGCGGGGGCTGATCGCGGACGCCGACGGCCCGCTCACACCGCGCCGCATCCACGCCCTGCCCGTCGGCCACCGTTGGGACCGGGTGCCGGGGGTGACCCTGCTGGGCGACGCAGCGCACCTGATGTCGCCCTTCGCCGGCGAGGGCGCCAACCTGGCCATGTACGACGGCGCGACCCTCGCGGAGGCCATCGCCGCCCACCCCGACACCGAATCCGCCCTGACCGCCTACGAGTCGGCCCTCTTCCCCCGCAGCGCCTCATCCGCCGCCGAATCCGCGGCCAACCTGGACACGATGTTCAGCGAGGACGGCCTGGCCCGGATGACCGCCTTCTTCAGCACCGCCCCGGCGACCGCGTAATGCCCCTGAACATGAGTACGCGTACTCAGTCCCTGGCGGCGACCGACCGGATACGGTGCGTTCCGACCGTGGGGTGACGTCTGCGTGCCACACCGGCTTCGGCCAGTGCGGCGTGGGCATGAAAGGGGAGGAATCAGCCGGTGGCTTGGGACGAGTGGGAAGAGATCAAGGCCGCGACGGCCGAGCGGCACTCCACCCGTATGCAACTCAACCACCTTCCAGATGATTTCAGGGGAAGGTCCCCTCAGGGTGGCTCCGGCACTCTGCAGCACACCAACGGCCCGTGGGGCAAGGCGGCAGACACCGCCGACGACCTGAAGACCAGCACCGAGTCGACGAAGAAGGGCCTGCAGTCGAGCCACACCGGCGTCTCAGCCGGTGCAGCGGGCCTTGCCAGCCTGGACGCGTTGAAGACCGTGCTCACCTCCTGGGAGAAACGGCTGGAAGCGGTACGGGACGAGTGCAGGTCTCTGGAACCCAAACTGCGCGCCGTTGCCCGCGAGATGGGCGAGACGGACGTCGCCGTGGCCGCAAAGGCTCGGGCTGTTCACGTTGCGGGCGGGGGCAACGGTCGGTGACCTCGGTACTCACCTGGCAGCAGCTGCGCGATCTGAAACTGACGGAATTGGATGACGCGGCCGACGGCTGGGCCACGGTCTCCCAGCACGCCGACTCCGCGGGCCAGCGCGTGGACGCGGAGATGGCCGGCCGTTTGTCGAAGACGCAGGAGAGCCAGTCCGCGGACGCGGCTGTCCGACGTCTGAACCGACTGAGCGACAACTACCACTACATCCACGCCGAGGCCGGGCTGATCCGCTCTGCCGTGGACGGGCTGTCTGCTGAACTGTTCACGCCGCAAAGGCATTTGAAAGCAGCCCTGGACGATGCCGCCGCCTTGTCGTTCACCGTGAACGAGGACGGAAGCGTCGCCTATCCGAAGGGCAAGAACGACACCACCGGGGAGGAGGTGCCCGGCGGGAAGGTCGTGGGCAATGACGGCACACTTCTGCCGAGCAACAAAGGGCTGTACCCGCCGGACGTCCATGGGCACTATGTGCCGGGCACCGGCCCCGCCGCGCCTCATCTGATCGGAGTCAACCCCAACTTCGCCAAAGCGCAGGACATAGCCGACCGCATCGCCCGCGCCGTCCGCGAGGCAGGGGAGATCGATGAGCGATACAGGCAGGTGCTCATCAAGCTCAAGGCAGGGCCTGGGCTCAAGGTCGACGCGAAGACTTGGGCCGACGCCGCGGCGGACGTCAAGGCCGTGGGCGATGCCGAAGCGCACCGGCTGAGGGACGCCGTCCCGCTCGACAAGTCGCCCGCCGATCGCAAAAAGTGGTGGGACCACCTCACGCAGGAGCAGCGGGAGGAGTACCTAGCGGTCTACCCCGACATGATCGGAAACCTGGACGGAATTCCGGCGGCAGCGCGGAACCAGGCCAACCGGGAAAACATCGACCTCCTCATCGGCAAGCTCTCAGGAAAAGACGACGAGAGGTCCAAGACCATGCTGGACGGTCTGAAGGCGATTGAGGACCAGCTGAAGCATCCGGACCCGAAGTTCCCGCCCATGTACCTGCTCGGAATCGGAGACACCGGGAACGGACGGGCCATTGTCAGCTACGGGAACCCCGATACGGCGAAGAACGTTTCGGCGTACGTGCCGGGCCTTGGCACAGCCCTCGACACCGATTTCGCAAGAAACGACCTCAAGCGAGCACGGGATACGGCCAAGGACGCTCAGTTCTACAACCCGTCAAGCGCGTCGATCGTGTGGCTGGGATACGACGCCCCGCAAGTCTCACCCTCGGAGGGCGTGCACAACGCGGACGTCATGTCTACCCACGACGCGAGAGTCGGCGCGACCGCCTACAACCACTTCATGGCCGGCATCTCGGCGACGAACGACCATGAAGACCCCCACATCACCGCCATCGGTCACTCCTATGGCTCCCTCACCGTCGGTCAGGCGGCACAGCGCCATGGCGGCATTCCGGGAGCGGACGACATCATCCTCGTGGGCAGTCCCGGCACAGGGGCGGACAAGGCCGAGGATCTCAACGTCGGCAGGGATCACGTCTTCGTCGGCGCGGCCGACCATGACCCCGTGACCATGCTTCCCAGTCACAGGGAGGCGGCCGGCATAGGGATGGGCTCCTACATGGGCGCGGTCGAGGGCGCGCTTCTGGGCCATCTTTCCGGCGAGAATGTCGTCGACCAGATGAAAGATGTCGCGCTCGGTGCGGGTGCGGGCGGCTACGTTGGCTACGGCATCGGGCACAGCACCTCCGACCCCGACGAGCTCTGGTTCGGAACCGACCCGGCGAGCAAGGACTTCGGTGCCCGCCGCTTCCACGTCGATCCCGGGCCGGTGCCCTCGATCCACGATCCGGCACCGGCTCACTCGAACTACTTCAACCCGGAAAAAGACAAAGAGTCCGCGAACAACATCGCCCTTATCGTGGCGGGGCATTCCGACCAGATTCAGGTGGAGAAACCTCGATGAAGAAGGCACGGACGACACTTCCGGTCGCTGTAGCGGCCGCCGTCCTGCTGACCGGGTGCGCTGCGGCACAGGACTCCGCGAAACAGCTTTCGAACGAAAGGCGAGAGCCGACTATGAACATCACCATGCAGCAGGCGGCGGAACGTGCGGATGGGATGCTCGACGCGACTCTCGGCGCCATCAAGCCCGAGGTGCACTGGACTCACAGCGGCACGTCCACGGGTACGTGCGACGTGTCCCGCTCGCGCACAGTGATGACCATCGTCTCCGCGGAACGGCGCGGGAACTTTCTGGGGATCGTCCAGCGCTTCTGGGAAAAGAGCGGATACCGGATCAAGTCCGTGAACAAGAGTAAGGAATTTCCCGCCATCTTCGCCCAGTCGGCCGACGGGTTCGGCATCTCTCTGGTGGTGGGCGGCGCCGGGCAGATCGCGTTCGAGGTGGATTCCCCGTGCGCCGAACCGTCGAAGGTGGCCGCCCCGACCACCCCTGCAAACGGGCCCGACTACGACTACCCCATTCCCCGCCCCAACGTGCGTTCCGCCTTCTGGTCGTCGACCACCCCGATTTCCCCGGACGGCGCGCGGCTGTAGAAGCATCCAGTCGGCCGCCCGGCCACCGCGGAAGCGGTGGAGCGGCAGATCCGGAGCCCGGGCGACGTGCTCGGCGCACTGGTCTCAGAGTGCGGCGGATCAGCGGAGCAGCGGGCAGAATAAACTTGACATGGAAGTTCATTCCGCTGGATTCCGTCGGCCCGTTGCGCTTCGGCATGGACGAACGAGACGTTACCGCAGCCCTGGGCGCCAGGAGTGCTTCTTTCGTCGACGGAAACGATGGTCATCGGTGGCAGGAATTTTGGGACCATGGAGTTGTAGCGCTCCACCGGCGAGGGCATGGCCTTGCCGGTGTGCTGGTAAGCAACGGACCTCAGGTGACACTTGAGGGAATTGAACTGATCGGGCGTCACCCATCAGCTGTAAAGGAGGATCTCGATCATTTTCTCACTCGAAAGCGGCTGGAAGCAAAGAGAAACTGGAGCAACGATCCGGAGATTCCCGGCTGGGTTCGAGAGTTGAGCCAGGATCCTTACCGGACCGCGGCGGTCACCGCTTGGCGTGACGTTCACCATGAAGAACACACGTTCTTGATCGACGAGAGGCGGCTTACCGGAGAACGCCCTTGCTGGGATCTGCGCCCCTGGATGGGCGTGGGGCCGCTCCATTTCGGCATGCGTGCACAGGAAGTGGGGGCGGCCCTGGGGGTCGACGCGCCAACTGTTACGAGACTGCTGGCGTAACCGCACATTATGATGGCTTGTTTCTTCTTGCAGTCAATGTGGATGGACGCATCGGGCCTCAGGTGAGGTTCAAGGGAGCCCAGTTGGTAGGGGCGACGCCATCCGCCATCGAACACCACATTCTGCAGTATGCCGAACTCGAAAAATTCGGCGTCAGCATAGGAACAACTGGTCTTACAAACATATATGAGCTGGGCCTGATCCTCGACGTGATCAGATTGGGTGATTCCTTCGTCAGTTCACCCACCTTCGCCACCCGGCGTTGGATGGACGGCGCGCGCCAGGGCGCGACAGGAAGCATCATCGGCCTGGCCCGCGGTGACGGCCAGGCCGGCGGCCGTGCATGACCGTCTGCGGCCAGGTGAGCCCGCCGAAGAGACACGGTCCAGCCCATCCATGTGCGCCCCCTTGACCGCCCCTATGGGTGCTTTTATGGTCACGCTGAGCGAACCGGACGTAGGACGTCGTACCTCTTTCCGCCTCCCCGACGTTGCTGGAGGACCCGTGCGTGACGACGTGATCCGTGATGTGCCGGCGCCGGGTCGGCGGGCGCTGCTCAGGGGTGCCGGGGCGTTCGGGGTGGCCGCCGCGCTGCCGGCCGTGCTCGGGGCCTGTTCCGCCGGGCCGCAGTCCACGAACGACACCGGGAGCGGCGGCAGCGGCAAGGACCGGACGCTCACCGCCGTGATCGGGTACGGCAACGACGGGAGCTGGGATCCGGCACAGACGGCGTCGGCGTTCTCGATGGCGGCCAACAACCATGTCTACGAGGGGCTGTTGGACACCGATCCGATCACTCGGGTGCCGTATCCCGCGCTCGGCACCGAGGTGCCGGAGGATCCGAACGCCACCACCTGGCGGTTCCGGCTGCGGCCCGGCGCCACCTTTCACGACGGGAAGCCCGTCACCGCCGATGACGTCGTCTTCGTGTTCGACCGGATCCTCGACCCGAAGACCCAGACCCTCGCCAAGGGCTTCTTCGAGAGCTGGCTGAAGGGGGTGCGGAAGGTGGACGCCGGCACCGTCGAGCTGGCGCTCGAGTTCCCCTTCCCCGACGGGCTCTCACGGCTCACCCTCGCCAAGATCATGCCCAGGCACGTGTTCGAGCGGCCGGGTGCCTGGGACGACGCGATCAAGGGGCTGGCGGTGGGATCGGGGCCGTACCGGCAGACCGCGCACCACCCGAAGTCCAATACGACGTTCGAGGCGTTCGACGCGTACAACGGGCCCCGCCCGCCGGCGTTCCGGAAGATGAACTGGCTGACCATCGTGGACGCCGCCTCCCGCGTCGCGCGGATCTCCGGGACCGACGCGGGCGCGCAAATCGCGGACAACATCCCGTACGCCAACATCGGCAGGCTCGAACAGGGCGGGCTGAAGGTCGCGGGCGGCGCCGGGATGAACAACCTGTTCCTGATGTTCGACACCCAGCACAAGCCCTTCGACGACGTCCGGGTACGCCAGGCCCTGCACTACGCCATCGACAAGGAGAAGATGGTCAGGGTCGCACTCAGAGGACATGGAAAGGCGGCCACCTCCTTCCTCGACCAGGGCAACCCGTCGTACCGGCGGGCCAGGACCGTGTACGACTACGACCCGGACCGGGCCAAGGCGCTGCTGAAGGCCGCCGGGGTCACCGGTCTGCACATCAACATCCTCGCGGTGAACGTCAGTTGGATCGTGGACTGCCTGCCGACCATCAAGGCGTCCTGGGACGCGATCGGCGTCCGCACCACCCTGGCGCCGCAGGAGACCACCGCCGTCTTCACCAAGATGGATCAGCGGCAGGACTACCAGGTGGTCGCCGCGGCCTCCAACCCGAACCAGTTCGGGCTCGACGCCGACCTGATCATGCACTACAACTACGGTCCGCAGAACCTCTGGATGGGGTACACCCGCTGGGCCGGCCACCCCGTCGCCAGACGACTCTTCCAGGACATGGACCGCGCCACCCGCGAGCCGGATCCCCGGCGGAAGAAGGCGATGGTCCAGGACTACATCGACGTCGTCGCCGAACAGGCCGTGCTCTACCCGGTCGTCCACAACGAGCTGATGACCGCCTGGGACCCGCGCCTGCTCGCCGGGATAAGGGCGCAGCCGTATCCGGGGATCAACCTGCTCCAGGCCAAGTGGGTCTGACCGGATGACGGCCGTCGTCCGCGTCCTGCTGCGCCGGATCGCCCTGCTGGTACCGCTGCTGCTGGGGATCGTCCTCTTCGTGTTCCTGGTGATGCGGTTCTCGGACGTCGACCCGGCCTCCGCGTTCTTCCAGGGCGCCAACCCGACCCCGCGGCAACTGCACGAGTTCCGGGAGCGCAACGGCCTGCTGGACCCGCTGCCCCTGCGCTACGTCCACTTCGTCGGCGCCCTGCTGCACGGCGACCTCGGCACCAGCGCGCTCACCCGCGCCCCCGTCGCCGGCCAGGTCACCACCGCGCTGCCCCTCACGCTCCAACTCACCTTCCTGGGACTCGCCTTCGCGGTGGTGCTGGCGCTCGCGGGCGGGGTGACCGCCGCCGTGTACCGGGACCGCTTCCCGGACCAGGCCATCCGGGTGCTCTCGCTGGTCGGCGTCGCCGCGCCCGGCTTCTGGCTGGCGCTGCTGATGATCCGGTACCTGGCCGTGGACCGGGCCTGGTTCCCGACCGGCGGCTACATCAACCCGGCGGACTCCGTCACCGGCTGGCTGCGGACCATGGCGCTGCCCGCCGTCGCGCTGTCCCTGCCGGTCGCCGCCCAGCTCACCCGGATCGTACGCACCTCGGTGGTGGAGGAGCTGGACAAGGACTACGTGCGCACCGCGATCGGCGGCGGGCTGCCGCCCCGAGTCGTCGTCGGGCGCAACGTTCTCAGAAACGCCCTGGTCAACCCGCTGACCGTGCTCGGCCTGCGGGTCGGCTATCTGCTGGGCGGTGCCGTCGTGATCGAGACGATCTTCTCGCTGCCGGGGATGGGAAAGCTGATGATCGACGCCGTACAGAACGGCGATCCCGCGGTGGTCCAGGGGGTCGTCCTGACCACGGCGACCGGGTTCGTCGTCGTCAACCTCGTCATCGACATCCTGTACCTGCTGGTCAACCCCCGGCTGCGGGCGGCCTGATGGCGACCCGCGCCCAGCTCGCCGCGCGCCTGTCCCGGCCCGGTCTGCGGCTGCCCGGCTGGCGGAGGCTGCCGCCGCTGTCCAGGCTCGCCGTCTGTTTCCTCGCCCTCGTCGTCCTCGTCGCCCTCCTCGCGCCCCTGCTCGCCCCCGACGACCCGCTCGACCAGCAGGACCCGGTGGGCGGCACCGGGCATCCGTCCGCCGCGCACTGGATGGGGCAGGACAGCCTCGGCCGGGACATCCTCAGCCGGCTGATGTACGGCGCCCGGTGGTCGCTGGCGATCGGGCTGGGGGCCACCGGTCTCGCCCTGGTCGCCGGGGCGGTGCTCGGAGCGGTCGCGGCGACCTCGCGCAGGGCCGTGGACGAGACGCTGATGCGCTGCCTGGACGTGGTGATGGCGTTTCCGGGGATCGCGCTCGCGGCCGTACTGGTCGCGGTGTTCGGGGGCGGCATCGGCGTACTGATCTGCGCCATCGCCTTCCTGTTCACCCCGCCGGTGGCACGGGTCGTACGGGCGAACGTGCTCGACCAGTACGGCGAGGACTACGTCACGGCGGAACGGGTGATCGGCGCCCGCACCCCGCACATCGTGCTGCGCCACGTGGCCGTCAACTGCGCCGCCCCGGTGCTGGTGTTCTGCACCGTGCAGGTCGCCGAGGCGATCGTGTTCGAGGCGTCGCTGTCCTTCATCGGGGCGGGGGTGCGGCCCCCGGACCCGTCGTGGGGCAGCGTCATCGCGGACGGCAAGAACATGGTGCTGACCGGGGGCTGGTGGGCGACGGTCTTTCCGGGGCTGCTGATCCTGCTGACCGTGCTGTCGCTGAACATCCTCTCCGAGGGCGTCGCGGACGCGTGGGCCGCGCCGGCGCCCAGGGAGGTCGAGGCGGCCGAGGAGAGCGGCGGGCAGGTGAGTCCGGGTGACGTGCTGCCGCTGCCCGGTCTCGCCGAGGCCGCCCGGAGGCTGCGCTCCCGCGCCCGGCCGCTCCCGGACCGCACCGGGCCGCCCGTGCTCGCCGTGGAGAACCTGGCCATCGGCTTTCCCGGCCGGCACCGGGGCGTGGACATCGTCGCCGGGATCGGCTTCGAGGTGTACCCCGGCGAGGTGCTGGGCCTGGTCGGCGAGTCGGGGTGCGGGAAGTCGCTGACCGCGCTCACCGTCATGGGGCTCCAGCCGCCCGGCGCGCGGGTGCGCGGCCAGGTCCGCTTCCGGGGGCGCGATCTGCTCGCCGAACCGGCGTGCGCCCGGCGGAAGTTGCTCGGCCACGAGATGGCCATGGTCTACCAGGACGCCCTGTCCTCGCTGAACCCGGCCATGACCATCCGCACCCAGCTCGGACAGCTGGTACGACGCGGTGGGCGCCGTAGCCCGGCCGAGCTGCTGGCCCTGGTCGGGCTCGATCCCGAGCGCACCCTGCGCAGCTATCCGCACGAGCTGTCCGGCGGGCAGCGGCAGCGGGTGCTGATCGCCATGGCCCTGTCCCGCGATCCGGGCCTGATCGTCGCCGACGAGCCGACGACCGCGCTGGACGTCACCGTGCAGGCCCAGGTGATGGAGTTGCTGTTGCGGCTGCGCGCGGAACTGGGCTTCGCGCTGGTCCTGGTCTCGCACGATCTGGCGCTGGTCGCGGACGTCACCGACCGGGTGGTGGTGATGTACGGCGGGCAGATCGTGGAGAGCGGGGTGACCGCCGAGCTGGTGGCGGCGCCGGCCCACCACTACTCGCGCGGGCTGCTCGGCAGCGTGCTCTCGCTGGAGTCCGCCGAACGGCGGCTGACCCAGATCCGGGGCGTCGTACCGGCCCCCGCCGACTTCCCGCCGGGCTGCCGGTTCGCCGGGCGGTGCCCGCTGGCGAGCGAGGTGTGCCGCACGCAGGCACCGGTCCTCACAGGCACCGCCGCTCACCTGGCGGCCTGCCACCACCCCGCCCCGGCCGGCAGCGAGGAGGCCGTCCAGTGAAGGTCGCGACCAAAGCCGCACCCCCCTGGCCCAGGCGCGGAGCACACACCGAGGGCCGGTTCCCGCGAGAGCGAGCACACACACCGACCGGCGAAACCCACCGCACACAGACCCCAGCCCGCACCAACCCCACCCGGCACACGGCCACCCGCCACCACCCCACCCCGCCCGGCAGCGAAGAGGCCGTCCAGTGAACGGCACGGCGGCAGCGCCGCTGGTGGAGGTGCGGGGTGCGCACGTGGTGCACCGGGCGCGCGGCGGGGGCCTGTTCGCCCGCGACCGGGTGTACGCGCTGACCGGTGCCGATCTCGTGGTGGCGCCCGGTGAGACGGTGGGCGTCGTCGGCGAGTCGGGGTGCGGGAAGTCGACGCTGGCGAAGGTGCTGGTCGGGGTGGAGCGGCCGGTCGCGGGGACGGTGGCGTTCCGGGGGCGGGACCTGTGGGCGATGCCCGGCGCCGAGCGGCGGGCCACGGTCGGCGCGGGCACCGGCATGATCTTCCAGGACCCGGCCACGGCCCTGAACCGGCGGCTGACCGTGCGCCGCATCCTGCGCGACCCGCTGGACGTGCACGAGCGCGGCACCCGGAGCCAACGGGAGGAACGCGTGCGGGAGTTGATGGGTCTGGTCGGGCTGCACCGGGGGCTCGCGGACGCGCTGCCCGGCCAGTTGTCCGGCGGCCAGCGGCAGCGCGTCGCCATCGCCCGCGCGCTCGCCCTGGACCCGGCGCTGGTGGTCGCCGACGAGCCGACCAGTGCGCTGGACGTCTCGGTGCGCGCGCAGATCCTCAATCTGCTGCTCGATCTGAAGGACCGGCTCGGCCTCGCGCTGGTGTTCGTCTCGCACGACATCCAGACGGTACGGCGGATGAGCGACCGGTTGGTCACCATGTACCTGGGCCGGATCGTGGAGGAGACCCCGGCGGACCGGGTGACCGACCGGGCCCGGCACCCGTACACCCGCGTCCTGTTCTCGGCCACCCCCGGACTGCTGCACCCCCTCGACCCGATCCCGCTGGCCGGCCCGGTGCCGTCGGCGACCCGGCCGCCGAGCGGCTGCCCCTTCCGTACCCGCTGCCGGCGGGCGGACGCGGTGTGCGCACAGGTGATGCCGGACTTCTCGGCCGCGTCACACCCGGCGCACCGCTACCGCTGTCACCATCCTGTGGAGGAGGACCTGTCGACCCGCGACCTCACCCGCAGGAGCCGTGAATGACCTTCCCCGCCCCGCTCACCGGAGTCGTCCCGCCCGTCTGCACGCCCCTGACGCCCGAGCGCGAGGTCGATGTGCCCTCGCTGCTGCGGCTGGTGGACCACCTGGTGGGCGCGGGGGTGCACGGGCTGTTCGTGCTCGGCTCGACCTCGGAGGCGGCGTTCCTCACGGACGCCCAGCGGCGCCGGGTGGTGGAGGCGGTCGCGGGGCACGTGGGCGGGCAGCTGCCGGTGCTGGCCGGGGTGATCGACATGACCACCCCGAGGGTCCTGGACCAGGTGCGCGCGGCGACGGCGGCGGGCGCGGAGGCGATCGTGGTCACCGCGCCGTTCTACGCCCGCACCCACCCCTCGGAGATCGTCCACCACTACCGCCGGATCGCGGCCCTGAGCCCGGTGCCGGTGATCACCTACGACATCCCGGTCGCCGTGCACACCAAGCTGCCCCCCGAGCTGGTGCTGGGGCTCGCCGGGGACGGGGTGCTGGCGGGGATCAAGGACTCCAGCGGGGATCTGGCGGCCTTCCGGGAGCTGGTCACCGGGGCCCGCGCCCACCCCGGCTTCGCCGTGCTGACCGGCTCCGAGCTGATCGCCGACGCCGCGCTGGCGCTGGGCGCGGACGGGGCGGTGCCGGGGCTCGCCAATGTCGATCCGCACGGGTATGTCCGGCTCTACCGGCAGTGCCGGGCGGGCGACTGGGAGGGGGCGCGGGCCGAACAGGACCGGCTGTGCGCGCTGTTCGGGCTGACCGGGGCGGGCGATCCGGCGCGGATGGGCGGCAGCTCCTCGGCGCTGGGCGCGTTCAAGGCCGCCCTGCATCTGCGGGGCGTGATCGACTGCCCGGTCACCGCGGAGCCGCAGGTGCCGCTGTCGGGCGAGGAGACGGAGAAGGTCGCCAAGTTCCTCGCCTCGGCGGGGCTGTTGTAGCCCTCCCGCGCCGGAGATCGGCGGGGCTGTCGCGTTCGTCCCGCGCCGGGGTCGGCGGAGCCCGGACCCGTGTCCGCCCCGCCTCAGTCCCGTTCCGGTTCCCCGGTGACGCGGGTCTGGGCCCAGGTGAGCACTTCCGGTTCGCGCAGCGACGGTACCCACAGGTCGGCCCGTTTCGCGCCGTCCCCGGCGGGGCGGGGGCCGACCCCGAGCACCCGCAGCCCGGCGCGGTGGGCGGACTCCACCCCGGTCAGCGAGTCCTCGACGGCGAGCGCCCTGAGCGGGGGCGCCCCGCACAGACGGGCCGCGAGGAGGTACACGTCCGGCCAGGGTTTGGGCCGTACGGAGCCCCCGCTCTCGGGGACGACGATGTGCTGGAAGTGGGTGCGCAGCCCGGCCCGTTCGAGGCTGCCCTCGACCACGACCATCGGGCAGTTGCTGGCCACCGCCAGCGGCACCCGCCCGGACAGCGTCCGCACGAGCTGGACGGCGCCCGGCATGGTGACCGGGTCGTCGGTGACCAGCTCCAGGAAGTGGTCGAGGAGCGCTCCGGTCAGACCGGCCGCCAGCTCGGGTTTGTGCACCGAGTCGGCCATCAGACGGCCGCACTCCTCGTAGTGCATGCCCTTGGCCCGCTCGGCGAAGCCGGGCGGCGCCTGGAGGCCGAATTCCCGGAAGGCCAGATTCCGGGCCTCCACCCAATGGCGTTCGCTGTCCATCAGGGTGCCGTCGCAGTCGAAGACGACGGCCTCGGGCGACCAGTCGAGCAGCGGGCGGATGTGAGGGGTCACCGTGGCCTCCTAGGGTGGCAGGGACAGGGGGTGGCGTGCGGCGCACGCGTCATCGAATCGCGTCATTCCCGGCGTTCCACAGGAAACGGAAAGATAGCGACGACTACGATATTTTCGTGCCCGTAAATCAGGCAATAACCCCATGGAGGGACTGGACTGCCGTGCCGCCCAGGGTGTATGGGACGGGGGAAACGCCCCCCTTACCACCCGCTCGCGTTGGCCCTCGAAAGAAATACGTAATTACCGCGCGAGTGTGATTCCTGTTTGCTCCCGGCGTACGCGGGCGCACTACATTCTTGGCCGTCGGACATGCCGAGCGAGGGCAGGCGGAACGTTGCAGGAACGGGCCAGGACAACCCGCAGAACACTTCTGGAAGCGGCCGCCCGGCTTTTCGCCGAACAGGGATACGCGGGCACCAGCGTCAACGACATAAGCGCCCGGTCCGGCCGGACCAGCGGCGCCGTCTACTTCCACTACGCCAGCAAGGAGGGCATCGCGCTCGCCGTCGTCCAGGACCGCTTCGCCACCTGGCCCCAGCTGTCCGCGCGTTACGCGGACGCGGCCGTCCCCCCGGTCGAACGGCTCGTCGCGCTCAGCTACGACATCGCCCGCGCCCTCGCCGAGGATCCGGTGACGCGCGCGGGCGCACGCCTGTGGGCCGA
The DNA here is from genome assembly GCF_056435325.1 of Streptomyces sp. NPDC043952. Taxonomy (NCBI): domain Bacteria; kingdom Bacillati; phylum Actinomycetota; class Actinomycetes; order Kitasatosporales; family Streptomycetaceae; genus Streptomyces; species Streptomyces sp. NPDC043952. The sequence goes on along the minus strand of NZ_JBWKES010000036.1, from coordinate 9,816 downwards.
GCGCGCCACCATCGACGCCCCCCTGCCCGACCCCTTCGCGCTGTGGACCGCCGCCGCGACCCGCCTGCTCGCCGAGGCGCGCAACGCCGGCCACCTGGCCAAGCACGTGCGCCCCGCGCCCGCCGCCCGGACCCTGGTGCGCGCGTTCTTCGGGCTGTGCTCACTCACCGAGGCGCTGGAGGGCGCGGCCATCGTCACCGACCGGCTCGCCGACTGGTGGCAGCTGACCCTGCCCTCGCTCGGCGCCGATCCGTCGACTCACCGGTGGGCGGGGGCCCCGGCGGGCGAGTGAGCGCCGACCCCGGTGAGCCGGCGGAAGGTCAGGCCGTCGTACGAGCCCGTCTCGTACAGCACGCCGACCGTGCCGGTGCCGAGCTGGACCAGGTCGGAGTAGGCGGCCGGGCCGTCGTCCAGGGTGGTCAGGCGGCTGAAGGTGCGGCCGGCGTCGGTGCTGGACCACACGGCCATGGCGCGGCGGGCGGTGGGCACGGAGGGCGCGGAGAACAGCAAGGGGGCGTGGGCGCCCTGGAGTTGCAGCACGCTGCCCTGGACCACGGGTACGTCCTTCAGGGTGCTCTGGGCGGCGTAGGGGCGGTCGAGGGTGGCGCCGCCGTCGGAGGAGTAGGTGTCGAGACGGTTGCCGGGGGCGCTGCCGTACTGGTCGCGGGCGCTGAAGTAGAGGCGTCCGTCGGGGAGTTGGGCGGCGCTGGTCTCGTTGACGTCGACCACCCCGCTGGGGCCGGTGGCGGTGTAGCCGAGGTGCCAGGTGCGGCCGCCGTCGTCGCTGTAGAGGGCGTGGCCGGCGTAGTACCGGGACTCGCGGCCGGTGTCCTTGGAGCCCTTGGGCGGGGTGGTGGAGTGGTTGGCGGGCACGAGGAGGCGTCCGGCGTGCGGGCCGCGGGTGAAGGCGACGGCATGGCCGGGGCCGGTGGCGTACCAGCGCCAGTCGGGCCGTTTCACCTCGGCCGTGATGTCACGGGGCGCGGTGAAGGTACGGCCGTCGTCCGAGCTGCGCTGCACATGGACCCGGCGGCCCCGGTCGGCCGTGACCTGGCCCCGCATGATCTGGTCCTCGGTCACGTCTCCGGCGTTTCCGCAGGTCACGAGGACAATGGCGCCGGTGTGCGGATCGATGACGGGCGCCGGGTTGCCGCGGGTGTTCCCGTCGCCCGCGGCCACCACGGTGAGCGGGCCCCAGGTGCAGCCGCCGTCGGTGGAGCGGCGCAGCACCACGTCGATGTCCCCGCTGTCGCCGGAGCCGTCGCGCCGGCCCTCGGCGAAAGCGAGCACGGTGCCGCGCGGGGTGCGGACCACGGCGGGGATGCGGTAGGCGGCGTACCCGCCCTGCCCGGAGACGTACGGCCGGGAAGAGGCGCAGCCCGGCGCGGAGTCCAGGGGCCTCGCGGCGGCGGGGTGCGGGGCCGCCGCGAGGGCGGCGAGGAGGGTGAGGCTGGTGAGTACGGTGCGGCGCGGCGGAGTCACGCCCTGATGCTGCCCCGGTAGGGGCGCACACCACTACTCCGTTCGAGTTAATCAGCGGGAGCCGACGGGACGGCCGCCGAGGGTCGGGACGGGGTGTGCACGGCCGTCGGGGTCAGGACGGGGTGCGGGCCGCCTCCAGGAGCCGGGTCACGTCCTCGGCCGGGAGCGTCAGGGCCGCGCCGACCGTGGTCAGGGCGTCGCGTTCGGCGGGGCTGTAGGGGCCGTCGGCGAGGGCGATGTGGGCGCCCTTCAGGAGCAGGGCCTCGCGCCCGGCCGGGGCGAGGTGCGGGGCGAGCGGGTCCAGCGCCTCGTGCAGCTCTATCGTCAGACCGCTCCCGCAGGGTGCGCCCAGGAGTCGCCCGGTGTCGGCGGCCAGGGCGTCGACCAGGGCGGCGAGCTGCTCCTCGGTGCAGTCGTCGACGCCGCCCGCGCGGACCGCGGCGCAGGCCGTCTCCAGGGACGCGCGGGAGCCGGTGCCGCCCGCGGCGAGGACGGCGAGGGCGACGGTGTGCACGCCGTCGCGGAGCATCGCGGAGAAGCGGCGGGTGGTGGGGTGGTCCAGGACGTCGGTGCCGTAGTGGCGGCCGCAGGCGGCGCACTCCACGACGGGCCCGGTGGACCCGCGCGGCAGCACCGGCACCCCGAGCAGGGTGAGCCGGCGGCGTCCGGTGAGCCGCTGGTAGTTGCGGTCGCCCCCGCAGCCGGGGCAGTAGAACTCGCCGTCGCCGACGGGTGTCCACGCGGTGCGGGTGCCCAGGACGCGCAGGGCCCTGGTGGCACGGTCGTCTCGTCCCCTTACCGGCAGCACGTCGCACCTCCCTAGAGCACGGCACCATCGCCGCGCTGGCGTGATGTTAGCCACATCGCGCGGCGGAGTCAGTACCCCGGACGAGACCGATCCGTGACCTGTCCGGCCCTATGGCCGGGAATCGACGAGGCTCCGGCCGCCCTCTGCGGCGGCCGGAGCCTCGAAACCCCCGGTGGGGGTGGGTCAGCGGGTGGCGCGGTTGACGGCGGAGACGACCGCCTTCAGCGAGGCACGCGTCGTGTTCGCGTCGATGCCGATGCCCCACAGGACCTGGCCGTCGATCGCGCACTCGATGTAGGAGGCGGCCTGCGCGGAGGCGCCCTCGCTCATCGTGTGCTCCTGGTAGTCCAGCAGGCGTACGTCGATGCCGATGGCCTGGAGGGCGTCGAAGAAGGCCGAGATCGGACCGTTGCCGGAGCCGGTCAGCACGCGGTCCTCGCCGTCCACGGTGGCCTCGACGGTGAGCGTGTCCACGCCGTCGTTGTCCGTGGTCGACTGCCCGTTTTTGACCTGGATGCGGCCCCAGGGGTTGGCGGCGTTGGGCAGGTACTCGTCCTGGAAGACCGCCCAGATGTCCTTCGGGGTGATCTCGCCGCCCTCGGCGTCCGTCTTGGCCTGGATGATCTTCGAGAACTCGATCTGCATCCGGCGCGGCAGGTCCAGCTTGTGGTCGTTCTTCAGGACGTACGAGACACCGCCCTTGCCGGACTGCGAGTTGACGCGGATGACCGCCTCGTAGGAGCGGCCGACGTCCTTGGGGTCGATGGGCAGGTACGGCACCGCCCACTCCAGGTCGTCCACCGTGACGCCCCTGGCCCGCGCGTCCGCCTCCATGGCGTCGAAGCCCTTCTTGATGGCGTCCTGGTGGGAGCCGGAGAAGGACGTGTAGACCAGGTCGCCCACGTACGGGTGGCGCGGGTGGACCTCCATCTGGTTGCAGTACTCCCACGTACGGCGGATCTCGTCGATGTCGGAGAAGTCGATCTGCGGGTCGACGCCCTGGGAGAACAGGTTCATGCCCAGAGTGACCAGGTCGACGTTGCCGGTGCGCTCGCCCTGCCCGAACAGGCAGCCCTCGATACGGTCGGCGCCGGCCATCAGCGCCAGCTCGGCCGCCGCCACCGCCGTACCGCGGTCGTTGTGCGGGTGCACGGACAGGCATACGTACGCGCGGCGGGACAGGTTGCGGTGCATCCACTCGAAGCGGTCCGCGTGCGTGGAGGGGGTCGAACGCTCCACCGTGGCGGGCAGGTTGAGGATGATCTCGCGGCCCGGACCCGGCTGGTAGACGTCCATCACCGCCTCGCAGACCTCCAGCGCGAAGTCCAGCTCGGTGTCGGTGAAGATCTCCGGGCTGTACTGGTAGCCGAACTCGGTCTCCGGGCCCAGCAGCTTCTCCGCGTACTCCATCACCAGGCGGGTGCCGTCGACGGCGATCTGCTTGATGTCGTCCCTGGAGCCGCGGAAGACGACCCGGCGGAAGACCGGGGCGGTGGCGTTGTACAGGTGGACGGTGGCGCGCCGCGCGCCCTTGAGGGACTCCACGGTCCGCTCGATCAGGTCCTCGCGGGCCTGGGTCAGGACGGAGATCGTCACGTCCTCGGGGATCGCGCCCTCTTCCTCGATGATCGAGCGCACGAAGTCGAAGTCGGTCTGGCCGGAGGCGGGGAAGCCGACCTCGATCTCCTTGTAGCCCATCGTGACCAGCTGGTCGAACATCCGGCGCTTGCGCTCGGGCGACATCGGGTCGATCAGGGCCTGGTTGCCGTCGCGCAGGTCGGTGGAGAGCCAGCGGGGGGCTACGGTGATCCGCTGGTCGGGCCAGGTGCGGTCGGGGATGTCCACCTGGTCGTAACGGCCGTACTTGTGGATCGGCATGGAACTGGGCTGCTGGCGGTTGGCCATGGTGCGTGGCTCCTCAAGGGGGTCCGGATGTCCGAGTGGACGGCCGACGACGCGACGCCGAGCTCCGCGGGGAGGGAGTCGGCCTCGACTACAGACCCTCGCCGCGGCAGCTAAGAAGAAGCAGCACGAAACGCATGATGCAGCGCAGCCTAGCCGAGCGGTTCAGGATGCGGGGACGCGGTCCAGTATGCGGGACCGGCGAGACAAACAGGACAAAAAGTTCGATAGACCACAGGAGCGACACGCAGGGGGCGCACCGCGGTAGCACAACGTCACGCTCCGTCGCGCCCCCTGTCCCGGTATTTCACCAATCATGGTTGCGAGTAGTGACTTTGGCGTCACTCAGTGCGATGGTCGTGTCATGACGACGAGGAACGGGGCCCTCGGGCCCGTCTTCTGCACCATCGTGCCGCCGCACGTCCTCGACCAGCTCTCCCAGGCCCAGGACCCGGATGTGTCGGCACCCGCACGCCGCTCCCTGGAACACGACGCCTATCAGCGCACCCGGCGCCGGCTGACCACCGTGATCGGTGCGACCGCCGCCGCACCGCCCGAGGGCGCCGCCGCCGACCAGCCGCACCGCACCATCTACGACACCCACCACTCCCAGGACCTGCCCGGCGACAAGGTCCGCGAGGAGGGCTCGAAGCCCGGCTCCGACGCCTCCGTCAACCGCGCCTACGCCGGCCTCGGCGCCACCTTCGAGCTGTACCTCAAGGTGTACGGCCGCCACTCCATCGACGGCAACGGAATGCCGCTCAACGCCACCGTGCACTTCGGCGAGGGCTACGACAACGCCTTCTGGAACGGCGAGCAGATGGTGTTCGGCGACGGCGACGGAAAGGTCTTCCTCGACTTCACCATCCCGGTCGACGTCATCGGCCACGAGCTGACCCACGGCGTCACCCAGCACACCGCCAACCTGGAGTACTTCGGCCAGTCCGGCGCGCTCAACGAGTCGGTCTCCGATGTCTTCGGCTCGCTGATCAAGCAGTACGCGCTGGGCCAGACCGCCGCCGAGGCCGACTGGCTGATCGGCGCGGGCCTCCTCGCGCCGGGCGTGCACGGCACCGCGCTGCGCTCGATGAAGGCTCCGGGCACGGCGTACGACGACCCGAACCTCGGCAAGGACCCGCAGCCCGCGACCATGGAGCACTATGTGCACACCGGCCGCGACAACGGCGGGGTGCACATCAACTCCGGCATCCCCAACCACGCCTTCTACCTGGCCGCCAAGGCCCTCGGCGGCCACGCCTGGGAGAAGGCGGGACAGGTCTGGTACGACGCGCTGACCGGCGGCGATCTCAAGTCGGACGCGCAGTTCGCCGACTTCGCCAAGCTCACCGTTCAGGCGGCGCGCCACCGGTTCGGCGCCGACGAACTGGAGGCCGTGCAGAAGGCGTGGGAGCAGGTCGGGGTGCATACGCGCTAGCGCGCACCCGGTAGTCCTCCCACGGCGGTCCGCGCGCTGCGACACTGGACCCATGCGGATTCAGGTGACGCGCACGGGCGGTTTCGCGGGCTTCGAGCGCCGGGCCGAGGTGGACACCTCGGCCCGGCCCGACGCCGAGGAGTGGGAGGCGCTGGCCGGACGCGTCCTCGCGTCCGGCCAGGACATCCCGCCGGCCGGTGTGCCGGACGGGTTCAGTTACGAGATCACGGTGGACGGCCGCACGGTGTACGCGGCCGATCCCCGGCTGACCGAGGACCAGCGGGAGTTGGTCTCCCGCGTCCTCAAGGAGGGCGCATAGCCGGGGTGTTCCGTCAGCAGTAGCCCCGCTGGAGGAAGCCGCGCCGGTTCGGGGTGCCGAGGTCCAGCGGGATGTCGACGTGGCTCGGCAGCTGCCCGAAGGACGCGTTCGGCAGGATGAACTCCCGCCCGGTGTACCGCTGTCGTACGGTCTGCTCGTCGGCGGGCTCGCACACGAACGGGTTGGCGTACGTGTTGTAGCCGAGGCCCACGCCGGTGTTGAGGAACCCGGCGTCCTGGCACTGGTACAGGACGCCGCGCAGGGCGGCGGCGTCGCGCGGGCCGGTGTAGCCGGACTGGAAGTTGGCGAAGCAGTCCAGCGTGGAGGCGCCGTCGTACGGGGAGGGTCCCGCGGCGGCCAGCGCGTCGAGGAAGTCGCGGCTGCACCCGATCGCCGCCGAGGGCGCCGCGCCCGCCAGGAGCCGGCCGCGCCTGCACCCGGTCACGTCCTGGAAGGCGCCGACGACGTCCTCGCCGCGGCCGAGGCGTGAGTAGGCGAGCACGAGGTCCCGCTGGGCGGCGAGCGGATAGGCGTCCGTGTGGCCGAACTTCTCGTCCAGCAGCCGGAACCAGGTCTCGAACGCCGGGACTTGGGCGCGGACCCCGGACGGCAGGGTGTAGACGGCGAGATCGGTCGGCGTGTCCCAGGTGTCGAGGCCCGGATAGCCGACGAAGGACAGCACGCCGATGCCGGTCTTCGGGGGCTGGTCGCCGTACCGGCTGCGCAGCTGGAGGTAGCGCTCCAGGTTGGTGTTGGAGCCCGCCCACGCGTACCAGAAGCCGCTCGGGTAGAGGGTGGTGTCGCCGCGGGTGTGGGTGGTGCCGAACAGGGCCGGGGACACGCAGCGCACCTGGCGGGCGTCCCAGGCGGCCTTGTACTCGGCCGGGGTGGAGATGCAGTCGGTGGACGCCTTGCCGCGGCGGGTGTCGGCGAGCGCGCCGGGCACGCCGCCCAGCAGGACGAACAGACACGCCGCGAGCACGGTGAGCAGCCGTGCGCGCGGCCTGGTGGTCAGCTGATGGACTGTCATACGGTTCAGTTTCGGAACGACCGGGCGGCGAATGCCAGTGGATTGGGCCATGCGGCCCACACCCGGCGACCCCTTGAGCCGCTGGGCGCACGGGCGTTGACCCGTCCACGGGCGCACGGCTGCCGGTCCGCGCGCGGGCGTTGACTTCGTTACCGGCGGTACGGATGATCCGGCCATGGCTGCTGACACAGGCACTCCGCTCCCCCGGTTCCCGGCCGGCTTCCTGTGGGGCGTGTCGACCTCCGCGCATCAGATCGAGGGCGCGGCCGACCGGCGCGAGCCCTCCGTGTGGGACGTGTTCACCGCCGAGCCGGGCCGGGTGAAGGACGGCTCGACGGCGGCGGTGGCCTGCGACCACTACCACCGCTACCCCGAGGACGTGGCGCTCCTCGCCCACCTCGGCGTGGACGCCTACCGCTTCTCCGTCTCCTGGCCCCGCGTCGGCTCGCCGGGCGGCCTGGACTTCTACGACCGGCTGGTGGACGAGCTGTGCGCGGCGGGCGTCCGGCCGGTGCCCACCCTCTTCCACTGGGATCTGCCCGCGTCCCTGGACTGGCTGGAGCGGGACACGGCGGCCCGGTTCGCGGACCATGTGGCGGTGGTCGCCGCCCGCCTGGGCGACCGGGTCAGCAAGTGGATCACCCTCAACGAGCCCGCCGAGCACACCCTGCTCGGCCACGCCCTCGGTGTGCACGCCCCCGGCCGGCGGCTGCTGTTCGACGCCCTCCCGGTCGCCCACCACCAGCTCCTCGCGCACGGCCTGGCGGTACGGGCCCTGCGCGCGGCCGGCGCGGCCGACATCGGCATCGCCAACTCCCACGGCCCGACCTGGCCGGCCTCCGCCGATCCGGCCGACGTGGCGGCGGCGGACTTCTACGACACGCTGCTGAACCGGCTTTTCGCGGAGCCGGTACTGCTGGGCGCCTACCCGGACGGCTTGGGCGAGCTGATGCCCGCGGCCGACCTCCCGGCGGACCTGGAGGTGATCGCGGAACCCCTGGACTGGTACGGCGTCAACTACTACGCGCCGACGCGGGTGGGTGCCCCGCTGGGTACGGAGACGGAGTCCGGCGGCGTGCCCATACCCGCCGAACTCCCGTTCTCGATAAGGGAGATCGAGGGCCGGCCGCGGACCGACTTCGGCTGGCCGGTGGTCCCGGAGGGGCTGACCGAGCTGCTGTGCGGCTTCCGCGAGCGCTACGGCGACCGGCTGCCGCCGATCGTCATCACCGAGAACGGCTGCTCGTACGAGGGCCTCGACGACCGGGACCGCATCGCCTACCTGGACGCCCATCTCCGCGCCCTGCACGCCGCGTTGAGCGGCGGGGTCGATGTGCGCGGTTACTTCGTGTGGTCCCTCCTGGACAACTTCGAGTGGGCCGAGGGCTATGCGCGGCGCTTCGGTCTGGTGCACGTGGACTACGCGACGCTCAAGCGGGCGCCCAAGGCGTCGTACCACTGGTTCCGGGATGTGCTGCGGGCGCAGAGATGACCGCCGGCCGCCCGCCGGCCGCGCTCGCCGAGCCGTCCGCGCCGGTGGGCCGGGGCTGGACGGCGGCCCTCTCGCTGGCCAACGGGGCGATCTGGGCGGGCTGGTTCGGGCCGCTCCAGATCCTGCTGGCCGCCCAGGCGAAGGCCCTCGCGCCCGGCACCGGGATGTCCAAGGAGGCCCTGCTGGCCTGGGTGACCGGCACGGGCGCGGTGGTCTCCCTGCTCGCGAACCCCGTCTTCGGCGCCCTGTCCGACCGTACGACCGCCCGTGCGGGCCGCCGGACGCCGTGGATCGTGGCCGGGGCGGCGGGCGGGGCGCTGTCCCTGCTGCTGCTCGCGGGCGCGGGCGGGCCGTGGTCGATGGCGCTCGGCTGGTGTCTCGTCCAGTTCACCCTCAACGCGGCCTTCGCGGCGGTGACGGCGGCCGTCCCGGACCGGGTGCCGAGGCGCCAACGGGGCGCGGTGGGCGGCTGGTTGGGCGCGGCGCAGATCCTGGGCGTGGTCGCGGGCACCGGCCTGGCGACGGCGGCGGGCGGCATCCGCGCCGGGTACCTGGCGTGCGCGGTGTGCGCGGCGGCGGGCGTCCTGCCGTACGTCCTCCTCTTCCGCGACATCCCCCTGCCGCGCGCGGACCGGCCGCCGTGGTCCTGGCGGGGGTTCCTGGCGGGCTTCCGGCTGAGCCCGCGCCGGTATCCCGACCTGGGCTGGGCCTGGCTGACCCGCTTCCTGATCAACCTCGGCAACGCGCTGGTGCTGCTGTACCTGCTCTACTACCTGCGCGACCGCGTCCACTACCCCGATCCCGGCCGGGGCGTCCTCGTCCTGACGGCGGTGAACGGCGTGACCCTGCTGGCGACGGTGGTGGCCGGCGGGGTGTGGTCCGACCGCGCGGGCCGCCGCAAGCCGTTCGTGGTCTGGTCGGGGGTGCTGATGGCGGTGGCGACGGCTGCGCTGGCGGGCTGGGGGACCTGGCCGGGCGCGGTGACGGCGGCGGCCGTCCTCGGCATCGGCTTCGGCATCTTCACCTCCGTCGACTTCGCCCTGATGACGGACGTCCTGCCGCACGCCCCGGACCGGGGCAAGGACCTGGGCGTCCTCAACGCGGCCAACGCCCTCCCCCAGGCCGCGGCCCCGGCCCTGGCCGCGCCCCTGGTGACGTACCTGGGCGGATACCGGGTGCTGTACCTGGTCGCGGCGGCGATCGGGCTGGCGGGCGCGGTGCTGGTGGGGCGGATCAGGGGGGTGGACTAGGGGGGTGGACTAGGTGTTCTGTCCGGGGAGGTTGTGGACGGGTGAGCCAGGTCTCGGCTGAGGGATCTTGAACAGGTGAGGGCCTTCCGGTTCGGTGT